>JASHRS010000038.1 GCA_030037215.1 Silvibacterium sp.
ACTGGCAGAATATCCAGCGCATTCTGACGTGGCTGGCGAAGAACTGGAAACGCCCGGATGAGGGTATCTGGGAAGTGCGCGGCGGACGTCGAGAGTTTCTCCATTCGCGCCTGATGTGCTGGGTTGCGTTCGACCGCGCGTTTCGCCTTGCAGACAGGCGCTCGCTGGCCGGGCCTATCGAAAAGTGGAGAGAGATAAGGGATGACATTCATGACAGCATCCATGCCGATTTCTGGAACGAGAAACTCGAGGCGTTCGTTCAGTCCAAGGGCGCCGAGGTGGTTGATGCCTCAGTGATGCTGATGCCGCTGATGAGGTTTATCAGCCCGGTGGACCCGCGCTGGCTTTCGACGCTGAAGGCAGTGGAGCACAACCTTGTGGAAGACAGCCTCGTTTACAGGTACGACAACGTTACTGCGCCCATTGACGGGCTGCGTGGACGAGAAGGCAGTTTTACGGCTTGTTCGTTTTGGTACATTGAGTGCCTGGCGCGCGCACACCAAACGGAAAAGGCCCGGCTGCTGTTTGAAAAGATGCTGGGCTATGCCAACCATCTGGGGCTTTATTCGGAGGAGCTGGGTTCGAGCGGGGAACATCTGGGGAACTTCCCGCAGGCGTTTACGCATCTCGCACTGATATCGGCCGCAACCTTTCTGGATCGCGAAATCGACGGTAGCAATAAGGGTTCATGGCGATAGCCAGGAATGTTCAGGGGGCGATGACCGCGGTTCGTAGGAAATCGAAATCGCCTGAAGGGGTGGTAGTCACGTTTTGCAAACGGCGTGTATGCACGATGACAGTGTCGAGATACCAGAGGTCGAGCGTGGGAAGGTCGGATGCAAGAATTTGCTGGACTTTCAGATAATCGACGCGCTGTTTTGACTGATCGAGGGTTGAAGCTGCGTCATTGAGAAGCGCATCCAGAGCGGGATTATCGTAAAAGCCGCGGTTGCCTCCATGTGGAGGGAAGCTTGCCGCGGAGTAGGCGTAGCGGAAGATATCCGGCTGCTCGTTGCCGCCGATCCAGCGCGAAGAAGCTATTTGAAATGCGCCTCGTGTGAGATCCGAGTAAAAAGTCGCGAACTCATAGCTGCGCAGGTCAAGGGCAATTCCGACCTGAGCGAGTTGTTGTTGCAGTACGACGGCAAGCAGCCGGGTAGTTTCGTCGGTCGAGGTCTTCATGCCGATGTGAAAGCGAATTCCGTCTGCGCCTCGTTTGTATCCAGCGCTATCGAGCAGGGCGCTCGCAGCCGTTGGATTATAGGGATACTGGGCCACGTCATCCGTCCAGGCCCAGTGCTGCGGCGGCAAAAGGCTTTCCGCAACGCGCGCCTGATCGCGCATGAGAGAGTGAATGATGAGCGGGCGGTTGATGGCCAGCTCGATGGCGCGCCGCACCTGCACATCCTTGAGATACGGCGTGCGCAGGTTGAAAACGAGATAGGCGATCTCCGAGCCGGGACCATCCTCGACGACGAGGTTTTGCCTTTTCCGGAGCGCGACCACCATGTCGGGCGACAGAGCATTGACGGCCACGTCCGCTGAGCCTCGTTCCAGTTCGAGTGCGCGGGTGATTGCGTCGGGCACGACAGCGAAGCGAATCCGGTCAATATGCGGCGGTGCGCCCCAGTAGTTCTGTGAGCGCTCGATCACAACATCCTTGTCGACTTGCTGGCTGACAAAACGATAGGGGCCGCTGCCGATGGGATGCCTCCAGAAATCGCGCCCGCTGCCGTAAGGGACAATGCCGATGCCGCCGTTGCAGAGGTTCCAGAGTAGAGAAGGATCGGGCTGGCTGAGGTGGATGACAACGGTGGACGGGTCAGGCGCTTCGACACTGGCGATGTTTTTATAGGCACCGGCTTTGACGGAGACGACGGTTCCGTTCAGGACGGAGTCGAGCGTCCACTTCACATCGCGCGAGGTGAGCGGGCGGCCGTCCTGAAAATAGACGCCGGTCCGCAGGTGAAAAATGTAAGTTCGAGGATCGAGTATGTCCCAGCGCAGAGCAATGTCCGGGGCGATGCCGAACGTGGTGGTCTTCTGCACCAGCGAATCGAAGATGAGGGCGTCAATGCGCTCGGCCTGCGAATCGGTGCCAACGCGCGGGTCGAGACTCGACGGGCTGCTCTCTATGAGCATAGTGACGGAATCAGTATCAGGTTTGTGATGCGCGCAGCCGGTGAGAACACCGGCGAGGAAGATCAGCAGGGTGCCGAGCGCGCGGCCTCTAGGCATAAGAAATCTCGCCGAGGATGACGGGCCGTGATGCTCCAGTTGCTGAGGGGACGTTTCCGGGCAGATGATGCCAGGTTTGCCATGCCAGCAGCGCGAAAGCTGCGGCTTCTTTGGCCTGCGATGGAATGCCCGCAGCATCGATTTTCATGAAGGTGCAGCCAAGCGGTTCCAGGAGTGCGCGCAGCATGGACATGAGCGTAGTGTTGCGTGATCCGCCGCCGGAGACGATGAAATCGGCTGGAGATTTAAGAACAAGGGGCTGGACAAAGCGTCTGTAGGCGAGTGCGATGCTTTCGGCTGTGAGCGCAGTAGCTGTGGCGACGGCGTCTTCGGCGGATGCTCCGGACTTTTTGCAGGCGCGCAGAAAGTCTGCGGCGAATTCGGCGCCGAATTGCTCGCGTCCAGCGGATTTAGGTGGGTGCTTCCGGAAGTATGGTTCGCGCAGAATGGGGGTGATGATGCTCTCAAGGACGCGGCCACGCGCGGCGATCTGTCCGTTGTGGTCGTATTTTTTTCCGAAGAGTTGGGTCGTGAGCGCGTCGATGACCATGTTGCCAGGACCGGTGTCGAAGGCGATGAGGTTTTTAGGGCCGGCGCCTGCGGGGATGACGGTGAGGTTTCCAATGCCGCCGATGTTCTGCAGGATACGAGCGCGCTTCGGATGGGCGAAGAGCACGAAATCGAGGAGCGGGACGAGCGGCGCACCTTGTCCGCCAGCAGCCATATCGGCAGGCCTGAAATTTGAAACAACGGGAATGCCGATTTCGTGCGCGATGAGTGCGGGTTCGCCGAATTGCCAGGTGCAGCCGAATTTTTTACCGGCGTAAGTGGTGGGCTGGCCTTGATGGTAGATGGTCTGGCCGTGGCAGCCGATGAGGTCGAGTTTCACCGGATTTTTTTGGAGAGCGGCGCGGACGGCGTCGGCATAGGCAAGGCCGAGTCTCCAATTGAGACGTGCAAGCTCGGTGGCTGAGGTGCGCGATGCATTCATCGCTGCGAGGACAGCGCGGTGCAAAGCTGCTGGATAAGGTACTGCGTGATGTGCGAGCAGTTTAATTTTCGGCGTGGGAGTAGAAGGAGTGATGCGAACGAGTGCGACATCGATGCCATCGGCAGAGGTTCCGCTCATGATGCCGGTGACGGTCATGGCACGAAGCTTCGTCATTGAACTTCCTCCGTGAATTTATGGACGGCGTCGCGCAGCTTTTCGATTTGCGAAGACGATGCAGGACGCGGCATGCGCGTGTTCAGGTTCCGGTTTTTGAATTTCGCAATGCGATGACTGGAAGACGCGATGCGGCGGCGGAAGGCAGGCGAGCGCTCGGCCTCGGTCAGAAGCGCTTCATAAGCGCGAAGAATCAGCGACGGGGTGTGGCAGATTTCGATGATGTCAGTGCCGGCGGTCACGGCCTTGACGGCGGCGTCTTCGATAGACGTCTGCGAGAGAATGCCGCCCATTTCCATATCGTCGGAGAGGATAAGGCCGCGATAGTCGATGCGTTTTTTGAGCACGCTGGGAATCCAATAGGGCGAGATCGAGGCGGGGATGCGGTCCTTGATTTGTGGGTAGGCTGCATGGGAGATCATGATGATCGGCAGCTTTGAGGCGAGCGCGCGGTAGACGGCCAGATCCTGCGTCCAGAGGTCGCTCCATGTACGCTCAATGAGCGGTGTGGCATGGTGCGAGTCGAGTGCGCCACCGCCGAGTCCGGGGAAGTGTTTACCGCAGCCGAGGACGCCTTCAGCGGTGAGACCATCGAGAAATGCGCCTGCATAGGCGATGACGCCAGCTGGATCGGAGGAGACGACGCGCGTCTTCATGACCGACGCAGAGACGGGCAGAGCGAGATCGAGCACAGGCGCGAGGGCGAGATTGAAGCCGAGAGTTTTGGCTTCGCGCGCGATGAGGCGTCCGTGCTTTGCAAAATAAGCTGGTTTGCCGGTGGCGAAGACTGCGGCGGGCGAGGGCATGGGAGCGACCAGGTCGCGAAGGCGGTCGACGAGGCCACCTTCGAGATCGATGCAGCGGAAGAGCGGGGCGCCGGCAATTTCGGTTGCTTCGCGCAGCAGGGTTGCAACCTGCCCGGCCTGCTCGATGTTGCGGCGGAAGAGGATGATTCCGCCGGGACGGATAAGTTTGAGCCATGCGCGTTCGAGCGAGGACAACTCCGTGCCTTCGACACCAGCGATGATGATTTGCCCTACCTGTTCGCGCAGGCTCATGCTTTGCTCCCGGTACTGTTAGTTCCGGCCTTGATTTCGGCCTTGAGCTCGTCGAGCAGGCTGAGAGCCTGAAGCGGGGTGAGGGAATTGACGTCGGTTTCCTCAAGACGGTCGAGGATACGCTGCGAGAGCGGAGTGAACATGGTCATTTGCAACGGAGCCTCGGTTTCGACGGCAACATTTTGCCTCTCGGAGCGCTCGTGCTGCTTAAGGACCTGGCGTGCGCGTTGGATGACCTGCGGCGGAAGGCCGGCGAGGCGGGCAACGTCGATGCCGTAGCTTTTGCTGGCAGGGCCTTGCTCAATGGAGTGAAGAAAGACAATGCCCTGCGGGGATTCCTTGACGACGACGCGAAGATTTTTGAGTTTGGCGAGCTGTTCGGCGAGGATGGTCAACTCGTGGTAATGCGTGGCGAAGAGCGTGCGTGCGCCGACATGCGCATGCAGATACTCAACCGTTGCCCATGCGAGTGCGAGGCCGTCGAAGGTTGAGGTTCCGCGGCCCATTTCATCGAGCAGAATGAGCGACTGCGGCGTGGCAGTATTGAGGATGGTGGCCGTCTCGGTCATTTCGACCATGAAAGTTGAGCGTCCACGCGCGACGTTGTCGCTGGCGCCGATGCGTGTGTAGACGCGGTCGACGATGCCGTAGCGCATGCGCTCGGTGGGAACGAAAGAGCCCATCTGGGCGAGAATGACGAGCAGCGCGGCCTGGCGAAGGTAGGTAGATTTGCCGCCCATGTTGGGTCCAGTGAGCAGCACGAGCGACGAAGTGCCGGTATCGAGATACAGATCGTTGGGGACGAAGCGGCCTTCGCCAGATTCATCCATGAGGTGCTCGATGACAGGATGCCGTCCACCAATGATTTCGAGAATGGGCTGGGGCTCAATCAGGGGTTGGGAGTAGTTTCGCAGCGCAGCCAAATGCGCGAAGCTCGACAGCAGGTCGATTTCGGCGACGAGGGCGCTGGTTTTGCGTATGCGTCCAGCGTTTTCCGTGACGCGACGGCGAAGATCGGCGAAGATGCGCTTTTCGATCTCAACGCAGCGATCCTGGGCTGTGAGCACCTTTATTTCGTAGTCCTTCAACTCGGGAGTAGTGAAGCGCTCGGCGTTCACGAGGGTCTGTTTGCGCTCGTAATCGGAAGGGGCGTTCGCGAGGTTGGATTTGGTTATTTCAATGTAGTATCCGAAGACAGAGTTAAAGCGAACCTTTAAGGATTGGATTCCAGTGCGCTGACGCTCGCGCTCTTCAATGGCGGCGATGGATGAGCGTCCGCTGCGACCAATGGCGCGCAGTTCATCGAGCTCAGCGTTGACGCCGGCGGCGATGACTCCGCCGTCGGCGAGTGAGAGCGGCGGTTCGGGAATCAGGGTTGAGGTAATCGCTGAACACAGGTCTTCGAGTGTGTCGAGTTCAGCATGGGCGGCTTGCCAGAAGGCGCTTTCGAGGCGGGCAACCAGGTTTTTCAGATCCGGAAGGTGTTTGAGAGATGCGGCGAGCGCAACTACATCGCGCGGGCCAGCGCTGTCGAGCGAGATACGCGCAAGCAGGCGCTCAAGATCGAGAATGCCGCCAAGGGTCTGGCGAATCTGCTCGCGGAGAATGAGGTCTTTTTTTGCCACTGCAACTGCTTCATAGCGGTTTTGGATTTGGGATGTGTCAAGCAATGGCCGAAGAATGGATGCGCGCAGAAGACGCTTGCCCATTGGGGTTCTGAGGCTGTCGAGGGTGCGGAAGAGCGTGGCATCGTTTCCTGATTCGCTGAAGATGGGTTCCAGCAATTCAAGGTTGCGCACCGTCACCTGGTCGAGGTGCATGTGCTGGTTGCGCTCATAATAGCGAATGGTGTCGACGTGGCCGGCGTCGTTCTGCTGCGTGTGCCGGACGTAGTGAACAATGACGCCAGCGGCAATGGCGGCGGCCGAGTGATGCGTGAGGCCGAAGCCGTCGAGAGAAGCGGCTCCGAGCTGGCGTTCAAGCAGCGGCACGGCGTAGTCGCGGGCGAAGGCCCAGTCTTCGACAGCGGTTCGAGTTTTTACGCGGTCGATGGCCGCGGACATCGCAGGGGATTCATTTAAGTGAGAGCTTGCAGCGGCAAGAACCTCGCTGGGGTTGAGTCTTGCCACTTCGTCGGCGCAGTGGTCGAGGGCATTTGCGCCGGTGAACTCAGTGGTGCGGAAGTCTCCAGTGGAGAGATCGAGGTAGGCGAGGCCGACGGCGTCCTTAGTTATGT
>JASHRS010000286.1 GCA_030037215.1 Silvibacterium sp.
GAAAAATTTCCCGACCACAGCCATCCGCCAACGGAAACCAGCACAGTGAGCGAGGGATTCTGTTGCTTGAGCGCATTGAGTGCAGCAAAGTTCGCGGCGTCTGTCGGAAAGCCATTGACGATCACGCCGTCCCGAATGTTTGCAAACGCATAGTTGATCCGCGTCAACTTCTGCGCCGCGATCTCCCCCGGCTCCAGCACATGATTCTGCGGAAAGACGTAGGCAATTACCGCTGGCTTTTCCTGCGTCTTTGCAGCCGCGAGCGCGTGCGAGCATGAACCCAGGTACGCGGCGAACAACACGGCCGACGCCAGCAGGTGGGCAGGCAGTCTTTTCGCACGCGCAAGTTTAAAACGATTTTTATTGGCCAGAAAGCGCCTGCCGCTGTCCCGGATCATGTATCGTTCATATCAGCTTTGCTGTGTCTTCGGCAAAGAAATCTTTTATCGCCAGGGAGAGAGCGCAGGTGCTGAAACTCAAAAATCTCGGAATTATGCTCGCCGCCATTTTCCCGGTTGCCATTTTCGTGTCGGCCGCGCATGCCGAACTACATGTTCTGGTCGACCAGGTCGGCTATGAGACCAACTCGCCGAAGCAGGCGCTGGTGCTCGGCACCGCGCAGGACCACCCCCAGCAATTCACACTGGTCGATACCGCCACCGGCAAAACGGTTCTTACCGGAGACTTGCATCCGGCAGGCAGCGTCTACAACTGGACCACCGCGTGGGGCGATACCTATTGGCTCGCCGACTTCTCCGCCTTTAAGACGCCCGGCCATTACGCTATTGAAGTCCCCGGCTCCAGCGACGAAGCCCACTCCTGCGCCTTCGCCATTGAGGACGACCTCCTGGAGCGTGAAACTCTTTCCAACGTAATTTATTACTTCAAAGGCCAGCGCGTCAGCGGGCTGTTCGACCAGGCCGACCGTCATCTGCCGCTACCCGGCGAGCCGGGGAAATTCGTCGATGTCCACGGTGGATGGTATGACGCCACCGGCGACTATGGCGTTCACTTTTCACAACTGAATCTGACCTCATACTTCAATACGCAGCAGGTCCCGCTGGTAGCCTGGAGCCTGCTCAAAAGCTATGAGACGCTCAAAACGCGAGACGACGACAACTTCAGCGAATATGAACGCAGGCTGCTCGACGAAGGCCTCTATGGTGCCGATTTTCTAGTTCGGATGAAGCGGCCCGGCGGGTCGTTCTTTCAGAACATTGACGCTCCCGGCAAAGGCAAGCTGGCAAAGGACCGTAGGATCGGCGACCCCAACTGGAAGCTCGTGGTCAAGACCAGCACTTCGTCGGCAGGCGGTGAGGCGGTGCCGGTAAAGGGCCCGCATGCCTACGAGGTCAGTTTCCGCTCCGGTGGCGGAATGGCTATCGCTGCGCTCGCACTCGCCAGCACCATGCCCATCGACGGAGACTTCCCGCGCTCAACCTATCTCAAGTCAGCGGAAGACGCCTTCGACTTCCTGAGCCTGCACAACCGCGAGCTGCTCAATGACGGCAAGGAAAACATCCTCGACGACTACTGTGCGCTGATGGCGGCAACTGAGCTATACCGCGCATCACACGACGCAAGGTACCTCGACGCCGCGAACAGCCGCGCCACAAGCCTGATGGCCCGCCTCACGACAACTGGCAAGTACCACGACTACTGGCGCGCCGATGACGGGACTCGACCCTTCTTTAACCCGAGCGACGCCGGCCTGCCTGTTATCAGCCTGCTCGAATACGGCCTGATCGCCCTGCCAGCGCAGCAGAAACAGGTGCGTGAGGCTGTAAAGGGGTCGCTCGAATTCGAGCTGGGCGTCACCGCTGACGTCAGCAATCCCTTCGGCTATGCCCGGCAACTCGTCCGCATGGGTGACGGCCAGGTGCGTACTGCGTTTTTCTTCCCGCATGATACGGAAGCCGCTCCGTGGTGGCAGGGTGAGGACGCGCGCCTTGCCTCGCTTGCAGCTGCCGCGCGCATGGCGGCGCCTCTCTTCATCGACGATCCTGCGTTTCACGCGCAGCTTGAAAACTATGCATGGAATCAGTTGCACTGGATTTTAGGCCGGAACCCATACGATTCCAGCCTGATTATGGGAAGCGGCCACGGCAATGAGCCGTACATGTTCTTCCGTTCATGGAAATACACCAGTGCGCCCGGCGCCATCGTCAACGGCATCACCGCCGGGCTCGACAGCGAAGACGGCATCGCCTTCAATCTGGGCTACGCCGTCACCGGCAAGGACGACGACTGGCGATGGACCGAGCAATGGCTGCCGCACGACGCCTGGTATCTCTACGCCGTCAGCCTGCCGCACGAGTAGGACGGCGCGCTTTGTATGATGGGAGTTATGCCCGAGGGTGCTCCGCACAATTCATCCAGTCCCGCACCTGAGGTCGAGTACCGCACGCGTTTAGTCGAGCTCGTAGGTGTCGAAAAGACTCTCAGCGCGGCCGACCGTCGCTACGTCGCCGCCAAAATCGCCATCTTCGTCGCAGGTGCGCTGCTCGCCGCATGGCTCATGAAATTCGCTCCCGGCCGCCTGACTTGGCTGGCGGTTCCGCTCATCATTTTTGCTGTCTCCTTTGTGCTGCATGAGCGTGTTCTGCGTGGGCTGCGCCGCACCCGGCAAAGGATCAGCTTCTACGAGCGTAGCCTGGCGCGCCTTGATGGCCGCTGGCCCGGAACCGGACGCCAGGGCGAGCAGTTTCTTGAAGCTGCGCATCCCTACGCTCGCGATCTCGACATCTTCGGCAAGGGCGGGCTCTTCGAGCTGCTCTGCACCGCGCGCACCAGTGCTGGCGAGCAGAAGCTCGCCGCATGGCTTTTAGAGGCTGCTCCGCTTGACGAGATCGCGCTTCGCCAGGCCACAGTCGCGGAACTCGCTCCGCGAACCGATTTTCAGGAGCGCATGGCCCTTGCCGGGGAAGACGTGCAGGCAGAAAGCGCTCGCACGCCCGAAGCGCTGGCAGCGTGGGGTGAGTCTGAACAGAATCCCGCCAAAAATAGCACCAGCTTGCGCCTGCTCACGCTCGTTCTGGCCGTCTGCTGGATTCTCAGCGTTCTGCTCTGGCTCTTCAGCCGGCTCGATGCCATCCCGCTGTGGCATTGGGGAGCTGTGGCTCTCGCTTTCAGCGCCGTGAACGCTGCCTTGAGCTACACATGGCGCAAGCCGGCCGCAGCTTCTGCCGAGGCGCTTGAAGCTGCCGGACATGAGCTTCCGTTGCTGGCTGCCGTCTTCGCCACCATCGAGCAGGAGCAGTTCACATCGGCGAAGCTCACGAGCCTTGAGGCCCGTCTGCGCTCTGCCGGAGCGCCACCCTCACGCGCCCTGGCAAAGCTCAATCGTTACCGCGAAAACCTCCTCACCGCCAAAAACCTTCTCGTGAAGGCGGTCGACCCCGTCGTTTTCTGGACCCAGCAATGGGTCTGGGCCGCAGAGCGCTGGCGTAGCCAGTACGGTGCTTCCGTCCGCGACTGGATGAGTACCGTCGCCGAGGTCGAAGCGCTGGTGTCTCTCGCCGTCTTCATGCACGAGCGCCCTGAGTATGTCTTCCCCACATTCGTTGAGCAGGGGCCATACCTCGAAGTCGAAGACCTGGTGCATCCTCTGCTTGGGTCGAATGCGATCGGCAACAGCCTAAGGCTCGGTGACGGCGGAACTGAAGTCCGCCTCATCATCATCAGTGGGCCGAACATGGCCGGCAAAAGCACCTTTACCCGCAGCGTAGGTGTGAATGTAGTGCTGGCTCAGGCCGGGTCTCCGGTGCGTGCGCAGCGCATGGCGCTGTCCGCACTGCAGGTCGCTGCCTCCATCTGTATTCTCGATTCGCTTCAGGGCGGCCTGTCGCGCTTTTACGCCGAGATCACACGTCTCAAGCAAATCTACGACCTCACCGGCCAGAATCTCCCGGTGCTTTTCCTGCTCGACGAGCTGCTCTCCGGAACGAACTCTCACGACCGCCGGGTCGGAACCGAATCCATTGTTCGGGGCCTCATCCGCCGTCGCGCCATTGGCATCGTCACTACCCACGATCTCGCGCTCACAAAAATAGTCGACACCCTCAACGGCCAGGCCGCGAACTACCACTTCGGCGATACCTTCGCAGAAGGCAGACTATCCTTCGACTATCGGCTCAGCCCCGGCATCGCCGAAAGCACCAACGCCATCGAACTGATGCGCTCCATCGGGCTGACCGGGGACTGAACCTCTGCGCATACGGCACGGATGCCTATAATTGGCTTTCGATTTCCTTCGGAGGTTTTCATTCAATGAACTCGTCTGTGGTCGCCTGCGCTCTTCTGCTTTTTACACTGCCCATTGCTGCGCAAACTACCCAGACTTCACAGACTCCCGTAGCCAATCCCGCCAATCAAACCTGGCCTACTACTCCCGCGCAGCAGGCGCTCGCCCTCCAGCAAATACAGGTGAACCAACAGCTCGAAGAATTCCGGATCATGCAGGCCAAGCTCGCCGATTGGCCGCAGCTCACACGCTATCGCACAGAAAATGCAGATGTGCCTCCGCCTGCGGCTGGAGAACAGCGCGTCGTCTTTTATGGAGACTCGATCACCGACCTGTGGGGCCATGGCAAGGATTTCTTCCCCGATAAGCCCTACTTCAACCGCGGCATCAGCGGCCAGACCACCCCGCAAATGCTCGTCCGCTTCCAGCAGGATGTCGTGCATCTGCAGCCCGATGCCGTCATCATTCTTGCCGGAACCAACGATATCGCCGGCAACACCGGCCCTGAAACTCCGGAGATGATCGAGGACAATTTCGCTTCAATGGCCGCAATCGCAAAGCACTACGACATCAAGGTGATCTTTGCTTCGATTCTGCCCGCCATTGCTTACCCCTGGAAACCGGGAGTCCAGCCAGCGAACGAGATTCGCGCGCTCAATGCGTGGCTCAAGGACTTCTGCCATCGCGACGGCGACATCTATCTCGACTACTACACCTCATTGGCTGACGAGCAGGGCGGCATGAAACCGGGATT
>JASHRS010000287.1 GCA_030037215.1 Silvibacterium sp.
TTAAGGAAGAACCTGATACTGTGCGACCATGCCACCTATAAAATGATCATTTACATGGCAGTGATAGAGCCAGATACCTATATTATCCGGTACCATATCAGCTACGGCCATAGCCATTGGACCTAGGAATACAGTATCCGTCCTCATTCCATTGCACAATACAGTGTTTCCGTGCCAATGTGCCATGTGAACATCATCTTCATTACTATTGGAAAGTAAGTACCACCGGACGTGCTCTCCTCGCCGCATTACGAGCATAGGCAGATTGCCTTCAATATATCCGTTGATGGAATAGACAAGATTCTGCTCTCGTAGTACAGGATCGGTGGCTTTTAACCGTGCGCCAGGCACCTTGGTCCCAATATTCTTTGGAAAGAACCAGCTGTCGGTTTCGTCAAAGACGGCAAACATGGTAACAAACTCACGATCAACATCTTTGGGAGAGCCATCAGAACGGGCCCATCCTTTTCTGGTTATGATAATAGGCCCCATCAGGCCGGTATTCATATCTTTCGATTCGACGAAATGCGAATGGTACATCCATAATACTGAGCTACCGTCCATTGGCCCTGGGCCGCTGCGTTCCGGAACAGTCCAGATATAAGTGTAGGTGCCACCGGGAAGCACGCCATCATCCGCCTTCACAGTACCCATTGTGCCGTCGTTGTAGGGGGCACCCTCTGCATCCTTCTTGTATTCAAGGCCGTGAGGATGCATCGTCAACGTAAGGTGCGTATTATTGCGAAAGACCACACGGATCGAATCACCAACTTCAGCCCTGATCAACGGGCCAAGAATGCCTAGGTGCGCCCATTGTTGAGTACGAATCTTAAGCGTTTTGAAGGTTCCATCGGTATATTCACGATAAATTGCTTTGTGATATATGAGGTGGCCTGTCCCACCTCCGGATTCCTCTGCATCTTCGGCATGAGGAATTCCGGCCAGATTTCTGCCATGCGGCGTGTAGTCCCATTCCACCTCGTCCGCTGCAATATAGTACTCGTGCACTACACCCGGTTTCTGCTGCGGAGTTGCCGCGGGGAGTGTTTTTTGACTGCCCATAGAGGAGTTTGCTGACGAGTGTTCACTGTCGTCTTTGGGCACAGATAATCGGCCATCATTTCCAGATGGAGCGATAAAGTTTTGTGAGTAGCCGGGAGTAGCCAGCAGAGCTGCAAAGCTCCACAAAAAATGCCGACGAGAAAATATACCGACTATCAAAGAATTAGATGCAGCCTTTGTCACCGTTTCATCGTTTAGATCTCGGACCTGTCGAGCCATAACTTCCGTAGTATTCACTCCCTGCTATAGGAGAATCATTGTATATGACTCCCCAAAGCTTAGATCCCAATACATCACAGGCGGGAGGGATCATTGCTTTTTTTGTAGTCGCATTGCGAATTACCAAAATGGCACCATCAACCTGTGGAACCACTTCAGCAACATCGGCCATTGGAGTCGCGGGTGGCAGGTCCAGGATAACCCAGTGGAACATGCTTCTCAGTTTCTCCAAAAGAGGAGCTAGAGTGACGGGAGATAGGAACCCATCCAGGGCGACTCGACGCCTGTGTATAAAGAGCGCATATAGAGGGTCGTCGCCGATCCTGCGCAACGATTCATGAACCGCGCTCTGGTCGGTCAGTACATCCTCGATTCCTCCAGACTCTACTGAATACTTCAGGGTATCTGCGACTCCAGGCGCTCTGAAATCAAGATCAGCCAAGCATGTCTGCTGTCCTCCATTTGCAAAGCACCACGCGAGATTAATGGACGTAAGTGTTTTACCTTCGCCTGGTCCCGGGCTTGTAATCCCAATCAAACCTCCTTGTGGGCGAAGGGCATTGAGCCGTCTGCGCAGTAGTTTGTACTGCTCTACAGCTAATCCCGCAGAGTCTATAAGAAAGGCCAGTCGCGATCTTTTATCCGTTTGGATCGCGATTCCCTTGGCTTCGCTCTCTGGTAACAAAAGATCGCGCCTTAGGTTGTCAAAATATGTCGTGTTTGAAGCTGCGTTCATATTATTGGCTTTACCTTGTGTAGAAAAAAAATGAGTGCCATGCATATAAGCGCGAAAACCAGCGTGGATTGCAGGATAAGGGTTTTACGAAGTCTTGTGTCAGCAAGGCTCATAATGGGAGGAATCGTGCCGAGAACGAGAACTTTCGGGGGAAGCATCATCTTTAGCTCATCCTCCGATCGTACCTTGCCAAGTAATGAGCAGACACCAAGCACAACAGCCGACACGATGAGAAAGGATAATGGCACAGCAGCGACCATCAACGGCAGCCGTTTCGGCTGGATGGGCCTACTCGGCGTTTTAGCGGGGTCCAATATGATGAAGCGCTCTCCCTGTTGTTTGCGCTCGAGATCCTGCGATATGCCAGCAGACAGCGTCTTGTCAAGGAGCGACTGATAATTTTGCTGCGATGTCTCGTAATTTCGGGTCAATTCGGTCATCTCGGTCTCGAGTACCGGGACCTCGTCAACCTTTCCCTGATAGGAAGCGATTTGTTGCTGAAGGGAGGCTTGCTCTTGCTTATGGCGAGCGAGTTCCTTGTCGATAATTTCAAGTCTTAACTTCGTACTAGCGTCGTAACTGTCTGGTAAATCAGGCTGAGCAGTCGGCAATGCTGCAAGTCTAGCTTCCACTTGGTCGAGTTCTTGCTGCGTTGTTATGACATCAGGATATGTATCGGTAAATTGTCTCTTCAGTGTCCAAAGCTGCGTCTCTAAACGAGTCTTCTCCTGAAGTAACTGGTCGCGTTCCGTGGGCTTCACGGGGCTGTTCGGTGCAGCCGGCTTTACTTGCGTAAGCATGATTCGCTCTTCGTCAAGGCGACTGATTGCGTCCATATTCGCTTGAAGCTGCGACTGCAAACGGGACAGGGCTTGCAAATTAGCGTCAAGTTGGTCTGGTGTTGCTCCAACATGCTTCATTTTGAAGGCTTGGAGGGCGTCCTCCTGTTGCTCTAGCCCTTCCTTTGCGCGTTCAAGCTCATTGGAGAGGAACTGAGCAGTATCATGGGCCTGTTGCCGGCGGTCTTGTTCATTCCAATTAATGAAGGTTGCCGCAAGCTGATTCGTGATTGACGCAACCGACCATCGATCGTTGCTGTCATAAGAGATACTGAAACTGCTAAGGTCTTGATCCGACCCCTGTATCAGCACAATCGTGATTTGCTTGCGCATATAGTCGATAATCTCTTCTCGCGACTTGCGTCTTCGTTGCGAGGCATAGAGGTTATTTCGATCGATAATTTCTCCCAGGCGGGAAGAGCTAAGCACTTGCTGAGTAAGTGTGTTAAGGCGCTCGTTTGGGTCCGTGGTTACTGTCGATGCCACATAGCGCTCGGGAATTTTCTGTGGATCGACCAAGATTGTAGTGGACGCTCTATATATATTTGGTAGAAACGAAATTACCACGAGGCCAAGCGCGGCAAGAGTCACAGAAGCAACAAAGATTAGGTGCCGGTGCTCCTTGAGAATCGCGATACCGCGCTTTATTGCAATCGAAGAAGTATCAGTGCTGTCCTGTCTTAGATTCATGATTTGTTAAAAAATTCGGCAAAGCTATTGATTCGCGTGGCCTGCCCCCGGAGTCCACGAGAGAGAAACCATGGCTATGTTGCGGCTGAAGCTGGTGACACCCCAATTCCCGGAATAGCTGCGGTAAGTGACAGAAGTCGTGAATGCGCTGCTTATATGCTGATTGTAGATCACGTCAAAATATTTACCGTTATATGAGCTCACATTCTGCACTGGAGGGCTGCTTGTGTAGCCGACATCCGCACTCAGCGTGCTCGAATGAGTAATCTCTCGCTGATAACCTACTGTGAAAATCTGTTGCCATAAACCAGGACCCAAATAAGTCGTCGTTATTTGCCGGGAGGCGGTAGAGTAAATTTGTGACGTTTCTGTCAACCTCGTGCTGAATGCAGCAGAGTAAGCAAAGCCCTGCTGCTGCCCGCACGCTTTAGAATTCAGTTGAGGGCCACCGGCCAGCGACAGAGAAGTGCTACCGCCACCACCCCAGTTGATTCCGGCACCTACTCCATAACTCTTGCACGTGATGCTCTCGTAGTAATAAGAAGTTTGTGCATAGGTGAGGAAACCAAAATCGGGAGATATAGAGCGGCGGTAGTTGACCGTCGATGTAGCAACGCCGCTTTCCTCATTCAGTCCTGAGTACTTGCTGTAACCGTTTGATAGTTGAAGCTCAATACTGTCACGTTCTGATCTATCATAGTGCAGTCCTGATTCTCCGCTTATGTATGTGAGAATGCCGGCATTCGGCAGATAGGCAGTGGATTGCGGTGAAGCGCCCGGAACATTGCCTACTGCCTGGGTTTGCTGGGGTGCAAGCAGCCGAACTGAGTCCTGGCCGTAATTGCCGATTGCTTTGAAATCCCACCGCCAGCGCTCATTGATGTTGTGCAGAATCGAGGCAGAAGCAACGTTCAAGGTTCCGCCGGAATATTCACCGAGAGTGAATCTTTGGATTGTTGGCTGGTATTGAAAAAGAGAGCGGGTTTTGCCTGAGATAAGTTGCACTCCCAGATAAGGACTGATGGCAAAGACTCCCGATGCCGCGCCATTGTCCTGGTCGTCAGGATTACTATCCCATCCACCGCTGGAAGTTGCGCCAATCAGGACATGTGTTTTGAGGGCGTCACCCAAGGCGATCAGTCCAGTTCCATTTAGAGCTGGAACGTAATTCTGCGTGGATTCCATTGGGGAAGACGAATACTGTACTGCATCGGGTGCATCGGGCAAAGCTGCGCCGCCTTGTTCAACGTCACCAGCCGGATGGTCGTCGATATATTGCGCCTGGACAGCGGCTGTCTGAGCTGATAGAGAGCTTGTGGTCGCTAGCCCAATGAACAGCGAAGCGATAAGGCGAAGGCAATTCGATGCAGTCATCTCATTTCACCTAGGGCACAATGACAGTGTCCCCCGGTTGAAGGACGATATTCCCGGAACCGTCTCCTCGCGTCACCTTGTCATAATTGAAGAGCAGCTTTTCGGAGTGTCCATTTGCAGCTCGGAGAACATAGATATCCTTGCGCTTTGCATAAGCGTTCAGGCCCCCAGCTTGGGCAATAAGCTGTAGGACAGTTATCGGGACGAGGAGTGGGTATCCTCCCGCCCTGCCTACCTTACCCATGATGTAGACCTGACGGCTTCGGATATCCACGACACTTACGGTTACTTGTGGGCTCACCACATAGGTAGCGAGGCGTGACCCAAGTTCAGCCGAAATCTGATCTGTAGTCATTCCTGCAACACGAACAGTGCCTAGCAGCGGCAGGGAAACGAATCCATTAGGGTCTACAGTTACGGTCTGCGAAAGGTCGGCATCCTTCCAGACGGTGACATGAATCACGTCGGCCGGGCCAATCGCGAATTCCGCCTGCCGCGGTACATCCGAGTGTGACGTCGACCCACTGCTTTCATCTCTGCCAGATGGGCTGAGCAACTGCGTAGTACCGGCAGGCGTAGGTGAGGTTTGTCCGCCGGCGAAAAACGGAGGCAGGGCAATCGTTACGAATATCGCAGCAAGGTAACTTAGTCTTCGCAGATGCATTGGTGCCAGAAGGCAACTCCTCGATTTAGAAGTTGCAACTGAAGTGCCAAATGGCAACAGGCCTGGAGGTTCTACTAGAGTCGATTAATAGCTAAAATCCGGAGCTCTGGCAGACTCGAACACTACAATTTGTCATTCAGTTTGCAATTATTTGCACAATTGGCCTGGGCCTATAGTCGCGACAAGCCCGGAATCTCGGTAGGCATCGTTGGCAAGCGGTCGCCATGAAAAGTTCCGGCGTTTCCATAATTTCGCGGGTAAATTGAAAAAGGCCAATCCACCGTGGGATCAATGGTTTCCGATCAATACATAAATCCTGGAGTTTATAGCGCAGCCTCATAAGCTCAAGTGAGATGTGGATTCATCTTTGGTCATTCAAATGCACACGGCCCAGACCGAGGGAGTGGCATGCGCGAGGGACAACGAGGAGCAATCTCAGGAGACTTATTAGGCCAATCGCCGGCTATCCTTCGGATTAACGAACAGCTGCAGAAGGCGGCTTTGACGGACGTGCCAGTTCTTATCACTGGCGAGAGTGGAACTGGTAAGGAATTGGCTGCAAGACGCCTTCATGAGTTGAGCCGCCGGAGCAGACATCCCTTTCTAAAGGTGAATTGCCCCGCGATTCCTGATCAATTGTTTGAGAGCGAACTATTTGGGTACGAGTCTGGTGCGTTTACCAACGCCAGGGAATCGAAGGCCGGCAAGTTTGAATTAGCCCACGGCGGCACGTTGTTTTTGGATGAAATAGGTGAATTGGAAACTGGTCTTCAGGCAAAGCTTTTGCACGCACTGCAAGACTTCCAGGTCGTCCGCCTGGGAGGAGTTACTGAGCGAACGGTCGATATTCGTCTGATCTGTGCAACAAATCGGCGACTCGAAGTCGAAGTCTCCAGGGGGGGCTTTCGCTCGGATCTCTTCTACAGGATCAATGTATTGAGGATTGAAATGCCGCCTCTGCGTGAGCGGCTTTCGGACGTGCCTGTCCTCATGGACCATTTTATTCGCTTCTACAGTGAGCGGTTCGGCGAGAGACCCGCACCAATGAGTCCTTCCTTGTTACGTCTGTTGGAGTCATATCACTGGCCCGGCAATATTCGTCAGCTTGAGAACCTCGCAAAACGGTACGTAGTGCTTGGAGGTGAGGAGAATGTCGTCTCTGTTCTTGAAACATCCGACGAACCGGGCGCGCCCATCTGTGAAGCTATCGACCTGACTTTGCCTTTGCGAATTCAAACCAAGCGTGCACTCCAGCAACTGGAACGGAGGATCATACTTGGTGTTCTGCAGGCAAATAAGTGGAATCGCCGAAAGGCTGCGCGTTCGCTCGGTATTAGCTATCGCGCACTTTTATACAAGATTAAAGATGCAGGTCTCCCCCCGGTTCGAACTTTCAAGCCGCGTGCAAACAACTTGACGATACATGATGTGGAAGAGGCATCGACATCAACCGCAGCATGTGATTTGCAAGGAAAAGTTTCTGGAGGTGGTTTGCAGGATCAAAGGGTTTCAGCAAGCTGACCGAGACCCCAATACCCGGAGCCGAGGCGTGAATCATGTTGTGGGGTTTGATGGGGCGGGTCCGGAAGGCATGACACAAGAAGCACAAGACAGGAGGGGAACAACGTGATTAAGTTTGGAGTGATTGGGTACGGATATTGGGGGCCAAATCTCGTCCGCAATTTGTTTGAAACACCCCAGACGGAAGTTGTCGCGGTGAGTGACATGCGTGTGGAGAGGCTGAAACAGGTTGCAAGTCGATATCCCACTGTGGAGGTAACAACAGATTTTCGAGATCTGCTCGATAATCCTGATATCGATGCGATTGCGATAGCGACACCTGTGCACACGCACTACGACCTGGCGCTGAAAGCTCTTCAGGCAGGGAAGCATGTGATTGTCGAAAAACCTATGACGTCAACAAGCGAACAGGGATTGCGCTTGATTGACGAGGCTACTCGGCGAAATCTAACCCTTCTGGTTGATCACACCTTTGTTTATACAAGCGCTGTGCGGGAGATCAAAGATATTGTCGAGGCGGGAAAGCTCGGCAACGTCTATTATTACGATTCAACGCGGGTCAATCTGGGGCTATTCCAGCATGATGTTGATGTGCTGTGGGACCTTGCTGTCCACGACCTCGCGATCATGGACTACATTCTTCCGGACTCCCCGTGCGCAGTGGCTGCCACAGGCATCAATCACGTCAAGGGTGGGACTGAGAATCTGGCCTATCTTACGATGTTCTTCGAAGAGAATGTGATTGCCCATGTCAACGTCAACTGGCTGTCACCCGTCAAAATCCGTCGAACATTGATCGGCGGAAGTAAACAGATGATTGTTTACGATGACATGGAGCCGAGTGAAAAGGTCAAGATTTATGACAAGGGCATTACTCTCGGCGAGGACAAGGACAATCTTTACAAGGCGCTTGTGGGCTACCGTTCGGGAGACATGTTTGCGCCGCATCTGGATGTATCGGAAGCATTGAAAGTTGAACTACAGCACTTTGTAGATTGTGTTGAGACGGGAGCCGAACCGATTACCGGTGGCCGGGCGGGCCTGCAGGTTGTCCGGCTTCTCGAGAGTGCTTCCTATTCTATGAAGCACCGCGGAAAGCTTGTTGAACTGGCTCCAGACGGGCTTTGTGCCGGAGTGGCCTGAAATGTCTGAACTATTACTTGGTGTTGAAGAGGCTATTGGCACGGGCTGCAATAAAAGCGTAGCTTCATCGCGCACTGCCGGCATGGACTTCTGCCGAATCGCTCCTGACGTAAAGTTGGGCAATGATGTACGCATTTTTGCTTTCGTAAATCTCTATGGATGCTCCATCGGGGACAATTCCAAGATCGGAACGTTTGTCGAGATCCAAAAAAATGCGCAGATCGGCAAAAACGTTAAAATCTCCAGCCACACATTTGTTTGTGAGGGTGTTCAGATCGAGGATGAGGTCTTCATCGGACATAATGTTTCGTTCATCAATGACAAGTATCCGAGAGCTACGAACCCAGACGGAGCCCTGCAGACCGAGTCTGACTGGAATGTTGTTCCGACGATCGTAAGAAGAGGTGCGTCGATTGGCACGAGTGCGACCATTCTCTGTGGCGTTACGATCGGCGAGTTTGCTGTTGTGGGCGCAGGCAGCGTCGTTACCCGGGATGTTCCTCCTTATACGGTAGTGGCTGGAAACCCTGCGAGAATTCTTCGATCACAGGAGAAACAATGACCATTCCGTTTGTGGATTTGAAATCGTTGCATGCAGAAGTAGAGGACGAACTGCATCAGGTTTTTTCGAGAGTACTTGATAGCTCTGCGTTTGTGCTGGGACCTGAGGTAAAGCAGTTCGAAAAAATGTTTGCAGAATATGTTGGAACAGACCATTGTGTTGCGGTGAATACCGGCACTGCCGCCCTGCACTTGGTGCTTGCTTCTCTCGATGTTGGACCGGGGGACGAGGTAATTACTGTCCCACACACGTTTATCGCAACAGCAGAGGCGATTACTGCCGTCGGAGCTCGGCCGGTGTTTGTTGACATTGACCCGGTTTCTTTCACAATGAATCCTGAGTTATTGGAAGCTGCCATTACAACAAGGACTCGAGCCATTATTCCTGTCCATCTTTATGGACAGATGGCTGATATGGATCCAATTCTTAAAACCGCGGATAGGCATGGTATTCCAGTAATTGAAGACGCCTGCCAAGCCCACGGCGCGGAATACAAAGGATACAAAGCCGGGTCCATGGGCGTTGCAGGATGTTTCAGCTTCTATCCGGGTAAGAATCTTGGAGCCTGCGGCGAAGGTGGCGCCGTAACCACAAACGATGCTCGATTGGCTCGGCGCATAGAGATGTGGAGAGATCACGGATCGACCAGAAAGTATGAGCACGCCTTTCCTGGACTCAACATGCGGATGGAGGGGTTGCAGGGGGGCATTCTTTCTGTAAAACTGAACCACCTTGATCGTTGGAATCGTGAAAGACGCCAGGCAGCAGCGCTATACACCAAAGCGTTTACTGGTACGGAGATTACTCCACCCGCCGAGCTGGATGATCGGTATCATGTCTATCACCTCTATGTTATTCAAGCGGAGAATCGCGAATACCTGCGGAATCAACTGACCAGTGCCGGGATCGAATCAGGATTGCACTATCCGATCCCATTACACCTTCAGGAAGCCTATAGCTCTTTGGGCTATCGACGTGGGGCTTTCCCTGTAGCGGAACGTGTAGCAAATCACATACTATCTTTGCCAATATACCCAGGGATCGCCTCGGAAGCTGTCGCCCGGGTAGCCTCCGAGTTGCTGGAGGGCTGTCGTGTCAATTGAAGTTATGATCCCGCCAGATCAACACGGCCGTACAGTGCCGGCAGTCTTTGGCCGCACAGAGATCAAACGCGACCCGGCATGGGAATGGGAATACGCCGACCATCTGAAGAATGCCTATTCTCCATCCGAGCTACTCGCGCTTTATTCAAGATTCCGCAGCGACGAAGGCGGCTTTGAGACACAGCTTCGCCGCGTTATCTTCCGGTCTATGTGCAAGCAGGCAGGGAATGCGCTGCAGATCGCTCCTGATGTTGTTGTCAAGCACCCGGAGACATTTGAATTAGGCGACGCTGTATTTATTGGAGCGCAGACGATGATCCAGGGCCGCTTCGATGGAAAGTGTAAGATCGGTAACCACGTATGGATTGGTCCACACGCTTATTTTGATGCGCGAGATCTCGTGCTTGAGGATTATGTCGGCTGGGGTCCGGGGGCAAAGGTACTTGGATCGGCGCACAGTGGCCATCCAGTGGATGTACCAATCATTGCTACATCGCTCAGCATTAAGCCAGTAGTCATTGGGTATGGGGCAGACATTGGGACAAATGCGACGATTCTGCCCGGAGTTCATGTAGGCGCCCACGCAATGGTTGGCGCTGGCGCTGTGGTCACCGAGGATATTCCTGAATATGCTGTCGCGGCAGGAGTGCCCGCGCGTGTGATCCGCTTTCGCAATCGTGACGAATCAGAGAAGCAATGAAGCGTGCAATATCGCTGTATGAAAGATAAGAACTATAAACCTGAGGAACTACTAAGAGGTTGTGATGAATGAGATTCGCGGAGCCAGAATTCTGATTACAGGCGGTGCTGGCTTTGTGGGAAGCACGACTGCAGATCAGTTGCTGGATGCCGGTGCAGCGGAAGTCCGCATTTTGGATAACTTTGTGCGAGGCAGCCGACGGAACCTCGAAGAAGCCAGGCGAAAGGGAAATATCCTCGTTATCGATGGCGATATACGGGACGCGGACCTCGTTGACCGTGCTGTGGCTGGCGTTGACTACGTCTTTCATATGGCCGCTCTTCGAATCACTCGGTGCGCCGAGGCTCCACGCGAAGCTGTGGAAGTACTGATCAATGGGATGTCGAACGTTCTGGAGAGCGCTGTCCGTCACGGTGTCAAAAAAATTGTAGCGGCGTCCTCCGCCTCTGTTTATGGCAACCCCTCGTATCTT
>JASHRS010000288.1 GCA_030037215.1 Silvibacterium sp.
ATTAAAGTTTGGGCTGCGTCTGCGCCAGTCGTCTGCGGGCATCCTGGCAATGCGCTCAGCCGTCATCTTGCCCGTCAGTAATCCCGACGCCATCGGTGAATAATTGATCACGCCGATATGGTTCTGCTCGCAGAACGGCAGAATCTCCGCCTCAATCCCGCGATTCAGCAGCGAGTATGGCGGTTGCAGTGACGTAATCGGAGCGACCTTCAGCACGCGCTTCATCTGCTCTACATTGAAATTCGACACGCCGATATACCGCACCTTGCCCTGCTCCTGGAAGCGCGCCAGCGTCTCCCATCCCTCTTCAATCTCGTCTTCGGGGTTCGGCCAGTGAATCTGGTACAGGTCGATCGTCTCCACATTCAGCCGCTGCAGCGAATTCTCCAGCTCTTCTTCAAGCGACTTCGCCTTCAGGCTGCGATGGATTTGCCGGTTCTCATCCCAACGCATCGAGCACTTCGTGAATAGATACGGCTTTTTGCCCGACCGTTTCAGCGCCCTCGCTACCACTTCTTCTGAGTGGCCCAGGCCGTACACTGCCGCTGTATCAATCCAGTTGATGCCCGCGTCGAGCGCGCGCTCAATCGTCCGCACGGACTCATCGTCATCCTGCGCGCCCCAGGCAAATTCCCAGTTTCCGCCGCCGATTGCCCAAGCCCCATAGCCGATGGGCGTAAGTTGAAGATCAGAGTTGCCGAGTTGACGAGTCGCAAAAGAGGTTCCAGCCGAAATAGCCGTCATGCTCCCTTGGATGCACCTTAGGTTCCGCCGGCTTCAGGCATTATCTATTGCAATGCCGACTGTGAGGCCTGAACGCCGAGATTCAGCGTAGGAGCGCCGAAATATACCTGGGACGCTCCTGCCGCACCTGAAACATTGTCGACGATAACGCCGCTGGGTCCTGTGGTTCCTACGTAGGTACTCGTCATCGTCGCGTTGGCCGCTGTGGGAACAGAATTTCCCGATGTTGGCAGAATGAAACTCGCCAGGCATGCTGTTCCACCGCAATTGTGTGTGCCCGTAGCAAATCCACTGGCGCTCACACCTACAAAGAGGTAGTCGGTCCCTGGGGTTGTGCTGGTGTTGTAAACCTCGGTCAGCGGTGAGCAATTCACGGCGGCACTGGCAAGCGTGAACGAGGTTCCATCGTTCGCAGTATCGATCGTGCCGTTGCTGTTGAATCCCACGCGCCACAACACTGGCGTTGCCGTTCCTGTTGTAGCATTACCGCAAACGTACATATGACCCGTGCCCACGCTGGTGAAGTACAGGTTGTCGAATGTGCCGTCGTATAAGCTGTTACCGCGCTTCCCCATGATTACCTTGACCTGGGACCCTAGCGACGTTGTCGATTGGCTCAGGATCGCGTCTGAGGCATTATTCGCTATAGCAAAAACCGTGTGCCTCGTGCTGTCAACGATGGGCGCATCAAGAATTGCTCCGGCCGCACCGCTGCCATTTCCCACAGCAATGCTCTTCGTGCTGCAGAACGCTCCTGCCGAGGTCACGCAGTAAAGGTTGCCGTCGCTTCCGCCAACAAAAATGTTCCCGCTCACCGAGTCATATGTCGGTCCCGAAAGCGTCGCGCCGCTGGCGACTGTAACCGGCCACGGCGAGGTTGTTACCTCCGCCGGCGTGCCGTTGAACACTCCTGTGAACTTGTGAAGTACTCCTGTGTTGTCGCCCACATACGCAACATCGTGTGTGTAGTCCACAAACGGCGACGAGCGCGTTACATTGATGTTGCCGGTACCGCTGAACGTCACCTTGGTATCCACTGCGCTGTTGTGCGTTCCCGGCACCGCGGGGCCGCTGTATACAGTCCCATTGCACGGGGTGGTCGAAGTCGCGCAGCCGGCATTCCCGCTCTTGTCCAGTGTGAGCACATGAAAAATCGAGGCCCCGGAACCGCGGCTCTCTACGAATGCCACTTTGGTTCCGTTCAGGGACAAAACGGGCGATGTCCTGACCCTGCCAGTGCCCACATAATATGCAAACAGCACCGTCGGAACGGTTCCCGTGCACGTTGTCTTGTACAGATTGTTCACCCCCATAATATTGGCCCGAGTTGCGCTCCCCGCGCTGCTTACAGGGAAAACCACAAAATCGTTCGTGCAACTCGGAGTTGCAATGGGCGCAAATGTATATTTTGCAGGGTACATATCGATGGCGACACTGGCGCCCGCCGACGCAACCGTCACGTTCCAGTCACGGCTCAAAGAACTATTGTCATTAGTGTCTTCGGCGTTGGTTGGCGCGGAGTCGCCGGTCTGCGCTCGATTGGCCGCGCTGCGCTTCATCAACTGCAGACGGTAGCGTGGATCGTCGACGATCCTCTGCCACTCTTCACGCTTTCCGTTCATCATCGCATCCGTCAGCGTGCCCGGATCGGAGAAGAAAACGTGGTGATGCGTCCAGTCATCCACAACTGCGCTGCTCGAGTCCACGGCCTGAGCAGACACAGGAGCAACGCTCCAGATAACCGGAAGCAACGCAAACGCAACTAGAGAAAAAAACCCGCAAAAACTACGAGACCATTTCATGAATGGTCCTCCTCTATTTTGGCGAATCGGACAAAATCCGATTCGCAGCCTTACACAAACTGGTGGAGCAGGGGGAGGGTACCAGTCATGAACTTTGTCGCAGTATATAAAGCTCGCTGCGACGGTCAACTCCAGAAAAAGCGTTCAGCCGGTGTCAGGGTATTCAGTTTATTAATCACATAAGAGCAACTAGCGTCTCAGCGGCGAGTGGAAATGACAAAGATGAGGTTTGGGAAGATGCGCAGGATGCGAGTGACTTGAACGGCAAGCCCAGCGCGCCTGGAGCGCACTCGAGCGC
>JASHRS010000289.1 GCA_030037215.1 Silvibacterium sp.
CTTGCCGGAGCGCTCAACGATCTGGCCGAACAGCAGCAGATTCCCGGAACGCTTGCCCGTGCGCATCATGGGTCACTGGCTGCCGCGCAGCGATCCGAAATCGAAGAGCAGCTCAAGGCGGGCCAGATCCGTGCGCTTGTCGCAACTTCTTCGCTCGAGCTTGGCATCGACATGGGCGCAATCGACCTCGTCATTCAGATCGAGTCCCCGCCTTCGGTCGCCAGCGGAATGCAGCGCATCGGTCGCGCCGGTCACAGCGTGGATGCGACCAGCGAAGGCATCATCTTTCCCAAATACCGCGCCGACCTCGTCGCTTGCGCCGCCGTCACGCATGCTATGCAGGAGGGCCTGGTCGAGTCCACGCGTTACCTGCGCAACCCGCTCGACGTGCTCGCGCAGCAGATCGTCGCTATCGTCGCGCAGCCACCCTCCCTTGCCACTCCGCGCAGAAGAGGCCAGCCGCCGCCGGAGTCTGCAATCACTGTCGACGCTCTCTTCGCTCTTATCCGCCGCGCCGCACCCTTTGCTTCACTCAGCCGCGCCGTATTCGAAGGCGTGCTTGACCTGCTCTCCGGCCGCTATCCCTCTGACGAGTTCGCTGAGCTACGTCCGCGCATCACCTGGGACCGAAAGCGCAATATCCTTACCCCACGCGAAGGCGCAAAAAGCCTGGCCATCCTCAATGCCGGAACCATTCCGGACCGCGGCCTCTACGGCGTCTTTCTCTCCGGAACCGAAAAACCCGTTCGCGTCGGCGAGCTTGACGAGGAGATGGTCTTTGAAAGCCGCGCTGGAGAAACGTTCGCTCTCGGCGCATCCACCTGGCGCATCGACGAGATCACGCATGACCGCGTGCTCGTTTCGCCCGCTCCCGGCGAGCCCGGCAAGATGCCCTTCTGGCACGGCGATCAGGCAGGGCGTCCGCTCGAGTTCGGACGCCGCATCGGCGCACTCGTCCGCGAGCTGCGCGAGGCTCCGCCGAACGCTGCCATCAGCCGCCTGGTGCGCGAGCATGGATTGGAAATGCAGGCCGCCGAAAACCTGATCCGTTTTCTTGCCGATCAGCAGGCAGTCACAACCGCCGTTCCCGACGACCGTACCCTCGTCATCGAGCGGGTACACGACGAGATGGGCGACTGGCGCGTCTGCGTGCTCACGCCTTTCGGCAGCCGCGTGCACGCTCCCTGGGCGATGGCCGTTACCGAAAAAATCCGCGCAGCTGGAGGCCCCGATGTGGAAACCATGTGGGCCGATGACGGCTTCGTGCTGCGCTTTCCCGATACCGGCGTCGCGCCCGACCCCGCGCTTCTGTTGCTCGATCCACGGGAAGCATCCGGCCTAGTGCTGCGCCAGTTGAGCGCGACTTCGCTTTTCGCAGCAAAATTTCGCGAATCCGCCGCCCGTGCTTTGTTGTTGCCGCGACGCCGCGCCCGTGGACGCGCTCCGCTATGGCAACAGCGCAAGCGCGCCTACGATCTGCTCTCGGTTGCGTCGCAATATCCATCGTTCCCCATGATTCTCGAAGCCTACCGCGAGTGTGTACGTGATGTCTTCGACATTCCTGCATTTCTCGATGTACTGCGTGCTATCGAAAAGCGCGATGTTCGCGTGCATGTTGCCGATTCGCAGAAACCCTCGCCCTTCGCCGCGTCGCTGCTCTTCGGCTATGTTGCCAACTACATCTATGAGGGCGATGCGCCTTTGGCCGAGCGTCGCGCGCAGGCGCTCTGCATCGATCAGGATCAGTTACGCGAACTGCTGGGCGATGCCGATTATCTGCGCGAGCTGCTCGACGCCGATGCTATTGCCGAAGTCGAAGCGCAGTTGCAATCGCTCAACGAAACGCAGCGCATCCGCACTCCCGATGGCATCCACGATCTTTTGCTTCGCCTTGGCGATCTTTCCCGTGCGGAGATTGAGCGCCGCGCGGCCACGCCCGAAGTGGTGCAATCCCTCGCCCACCTTGTACGTGCGCAACGCCTGCTCGAAATCAAAATCGCCGGTGAAAGGCGCTTCATCGCCATCGAAGACGCGGCCCGTTATCGCGACGCACTCGACATTACGCTGCCCCGTGGCATTCCACCGTCTCTGCTCGAAGCGGTTTCGCAGCCTGTACTGGAATTGCTGCGTCGTCATGCGCGCACGCATGGTCCCTTCACCACGCAGGAAGCCGCATCACGCTTTGGCCTCGACCCGCAGCAGGTCGAAGCCGCGCTCCGGTTGCTGGCGCTCGACGGACGCATCCTCGAAGGCGGCTTTCGTCCTGGCGGTCTGCATCGCGAGTGGTGCGACGCGGAGGTGCTGCGCCAGATACGCCGCAAATCACTCGCGCGCCTGCGCAAAGAGATCGAGCCGGTCGAGCAGCCCATTCTCTCGCGCTTCACGACGCACTGGCAAGGCGTGCTGCAAAGACGCCGCGGCCTCGACGCGCTGCTCGATACGATTGAGAATCTTCAAGGCGTGCCGCTGCCGGCCTCGCTCGTCGAATCCTCCATCCTGCCTGCGCGTCTGGCAAAATATTCCCCCGGCGACCTCGACACGCTCATTGCCGCAGGCGAAATCGTCTGGTGCGGATTCGATCCGCTGGGCGAGCGTGATGGCCGCGTTGGTCTCTATCTCGCCGATCATATTTCCTCGCTGCTCCCACCGCGGCCTTTGCGCGAAGACCCGCTGAGTGAAAAAGAGCAGCAGATCGTCGAGCAGCTTGCGCGCAGTGGCGCCATGTTCTTCGCACAGTTGCAGGATGCGTTCGGCGGCGGCTATCCCGGCGAGATCGTTGACGCGCTCTGGAGCCTGGTTTGGCGCGGTCTCGTCACCAATGACACGTTCCACGCGCTCCGTGCCTATGTTGCAAGGCCGTCGTCCGCGCGTTCTGCAAAGCGGCAGCACAATCTTCCGGCATTTCACTCACGACGTACTACGCCGCCCAGCGCACAGGGCCGCTGGACGCTGCTTGCACAGCCCGAGCGTTCAACGTCTGCGCAACAGACAGAATGGAGCCATGCGCTCGCACTGCAACTGCTCAATCGTTACGGCGTTCTTACGCGCGAGACTCTCACGCAGGAGAATGTTCCCGGATGCTTCAGCACCGTCTACGACGTTCTCAAAGCACTTGAGGAAAGCGGCCGCATCCGCCGCGGCTATTTCGTCGCCGGACTTGGCGCAGCACAGTTCGCTCTTCCATCCGCCGTCGACATGCTGCGCTCCCTGCGCACAAAAGCGCAGCCAGAGAAGCCGGAAATCGTCTCACTTGCCGCGACCGATTCCGCGAATTTATATGGTTCTGCCTTACGCTGGCCCCAGAATTGGATCGAGTCCGGCGAAGACTCCGCTGAATTCGGCCCGCGCTCGCTTACACGCAGCGTCGGCGCGTCGGTCATCCTGCGCAACGGCGAGCTCATCGCCTACATGCGCCGTAACAATCCCAACGTGCAGGTCTTTCTTCCTGCCGACGAGCCGGACCGCAGCCATGCCGCGAGCGACCTTGCAAGTTTCCTTGTCCACTCCGCGCAAACGGCCATGCACGACCAAGAAGAACACTCTCGCAGCGGCCTGCTCATCGCTACCATCAACGGGCAGCCGGTGCACGAGCATTGGCTGGCGCGCTTTCTTCTCGATGCGGGTTTCTCCGCAGCGCCAATGGGCTTCAATGTCCGCCGAATCGCGTCGGCCAATGCGAACACGGCAGAAGAAGCAACAGATCGCTATTGATCCTGAGGCGGAGACTGCTGGTTGTTGTCGTCTTTTGGTTTTTTGCCGAAAAGGCGACCCCAGAATCCGCGCTTCTTCTTCTCCTGCTGCTCCGGCTGTGCGTTTTGCGCGG
Organism: Silvibacterium sp.; assembly: GCA_030037215.1. Lineage (GTDB taxonomy): Bacteria > Acidobacteriota > Terriglobia > Terriglobales > Acidobacteriaceae > Silvibacterium. The sequence goes on from JASHRS010000289.1 coordinate 3,824, forward strand.
GCACAGGTGTTGCATTGCTTGGGGGCTGCGGCTGCTTCGGCGCGACAACCGTCGGCGCTGGTGCTGGTGGCGGCATCGTAGGCTTTTGTCCAAGCCCGAAGATCTTCTGGAAGAGATTGCGCTGATCTCCATTTGCGTGGTCGCAGGTGTCGGCCGGCTGCGTGCCGTCGAGAAACGCCGCCGTATAATCATCCGGGCATGCGGCATCGGCCAGCAGGTTTGTATTCTTGTCGAGCTGCACTTCGACCACTCCAGAAGGCGCGACAAAAGGCTTCGTGTCCGAATACTGCGGCAGCGCTACTGCGCGCTTCATAAATTCGGCCCAGATGGGCGCGGCGGCGTCCGCGCCTTCCATCTTGATGTCGCTGTAGTCGTCGTTGCCCACCCACACGATGCAGATCAGGTTGCTGGTGTAGCCCGCAAACCATGCGTCATGATCTGTGCCTGTTTTGCCAGCGGCTGGCGCGGTGAAGCCCATGAGGCGCACGCGTTCGCCCGTGCCGTGGTCAATCACGTTCTCCAGCAGCACCGTAGTCAGATACGACACGCGGGGATCGAGCACGGGCTTCGACTCCGGCGTGTAATCGCTCATTACGTCGCCATTCGGGCTGCGCACCGAGGCCAGCAGCCAAGGATCAATCTTGATGCCGTCGTTAGCAAAGACCGTATATGCGCCAGCCATTTCCAGCGGTGTCGCGTCATACGCGCCGATGGCCATTGCGGGCGTTGCGCGCGCGGAGACAATTCCCGCATCGCGCGCCAGTGAGGCCACGTTGCCATAGCCGACCATCGATGCCAGCGAGATCGTCGCATTGTTCAGAGACTTTTGCAGCGCAAAGCGCGCTGTCACGTCGCCGAAATATTTCCCCTCGAAATCGCGCGGGCTGTAGGTCTGGTCACCGTTGAAAGTAAAAGTGGTCGGCTCGTCGTTCAGGATCGTGTTCTGCGTAAAGATTCCGCTCACGCCATCCGCGCCCGTAAGCTGCGCTCCAGCCAGGCTGGTGTTGTACGCTGCTGCATAAACAAAAGGCTTGAAGATGGAGCCTGTCGGCCGGTGCGACACTGCATGGTCGAACTGGCTCTCGCCATAGTTGCGACCGCCCACCAGCGCCAGCACCTGTCCAGTGTGCGGATTCAGCGCCACCAGCGCGACCTGCGGATAGACGATCGGAGAATTGTCGCCATGCTTGACGAGCCGCGCGTGCCGCGCTTCCACCAGCTTGTCCACCTGCACCATGCCTTCGGCAATGGCTTCGCTCGCCGCGCGCTGCAGGTCAGGGTCAAGCGATGTGTAGATGCGCAGCCCTTCAGTGTTGTAATCGTCCGTGCCCAGACGCGAGGCGAGTTGTTCGCGCACCAAGTCCACAAAGTATGGAGCCTCGCCCGCATCCACTGCTCCCGGAACCAGGTTCAGCGGCGTCGCCTTGGCTGCTTCTGCCTGTTCTTTGGTGATGTCTCCTGTCTCCACCATCGCATCAAGCACAACATTGCGGCGTGCCAGCGCGCGCTGTGGATGCCGGTATGGATTCAGGCGGCTCGGGCTCTGGATCAGTCCAGCCAGCAGCGCGGCCTGAGGCAGCGTCAACTGGCTCACATCCTCGCCGAAATAAGCCTGCGCCGCCTCGCCGAATCCATTGATGGAGAAGCTGCCGCGCTGTCCCAGCGGAATCTCATTTGCATAAAGCTCAAAAATCTTCTGCTTGGAGAAGCGATGCTCAAGCTGGAACGTGATGACAATCTGGAGAAACTTGCGGTGGAAAGTCCGCTCCGGTGTGAGGAAGAATTCTTTTGCCAGCTGCATGGTGAGCGTGGACGCGCCGCCTGTGTAGCGCCGGTCGCCGCGCAGATCGTGCCATGCCCACGCGATGATGGCGTAGTAGTCCACGCCACCGTGCTGGAAATATCTCCGGTCTTCAATGGACGTAACCGCCTGCACCACGACCTGGGGAATCTGATCGTATGTAATCAGCCTTCGCTTGGCGCGGTTCTGGTCAGAAAGATCGGTAATCAGCAGCGGCTCCAGCTCATAAGCGGCAAGCTGCTGGCCCTGGTCCCCGGTAATCTGGGTAATCACGCCGTTGTCGAAGGTGATGGTTGCGCTGTCCGGCGCATGGTACGACTGCGGCCCGGGATGGACCGTAATGCTGTCCGGCCCCTCGGAATAAGTTCCGATGGGCGCCGCTGGACCTTGGCCTGTGATCGAATACCCGGCGCTCTGCAGTTCGTGCGCAATGAAGTCGGCGGTGAACTTCTGTCCCGGCCTGAGTTGCTGCGGCGCGGCATAAATCTTCGCTACGTTCTCGAAAAGCGGCTTCTCCAGCCGCTCATCCACAATGTGCCGGTACTTAACGTAGTAAAAGGCGAAGACGCAGGCAAAAATCAGGAAGCATGCGCCGATTGCAGCTCCGCCGATCAGAAGAAGCTGTTGCCTGGAATAAGGCATGCCCTTTTTCGGCGGAGCGAATTTAATTTTTACTGCCAAAAGGAAACGTCCTCCACTCAATCTTAGTTGGTTTGGGCAGAAAACGCCTCCCGGAGGCGAAGTTTACAGTAGTTCGACGTTTAGATGCGGACTTCGACATCCGCAGCCGTGCAGCGCGAAGCTCAATTCACTTTTTTCAACACCGCGCTTCGATTTTCGTCGCTGTAAATTTCTCCTTCAAATTTCCGCAGCGCCGAATAATCCTCCGCATCCAGTTCGACCTTCTTCACGATGTATTCCCGCGTGTAATGCAGCACGTCGCCATCGGCTTTTACATCGCTGTGATAGCTGGCGAACCCCACGTCCACGTTCACCGGATCAGGCAGGTCGTCGACAGCATATCCTGCAGGCAGTTTCACGTCGAAGGTGTCGCGCCAGTCTCCTGTGCCCTCAAACTCGATCGGGAACATGCGCCGCACGTCATTGAGGGCCAGCGCATCGCTGCCGACAATCCGGGGCCGCACCAGCAGCAGGCTGCCCGCATTCTTCGCATAGGAAGCGGCGGACACGCTATAGCTGAGGGTAAGCGGTTGATCCAGGCTGCTCACGTTCTCAATCTCTTCCTTATCCACCTGGAACGAAGAGAAATCATTCCGCAGCGCGTCTTCCAGTGCCCGGTGTTTCTCGTCCGGGCTGCTCATAGTCAAAAGACGGCGCAACTCGTCCGACGATGCGCCCAGCCGCTTCACGATCACACTGCCTGTAAGCGAGCCGTCCGCGTCCAGCGTGAATGCAGCGGTGCGGTTCACCGTGTCGCTTGCAGGATCAAGCACCGGCAGCGAAATCGCCTCGCTATCAGCTCCCGCCATGAGCAGCCCGGTGCTGCCTTGCAGATAGGTCGGCAGCAGCCCGATGGGAACATACTGGTTCGTCGGGTCAAAAATCAGGTAGCGCTTGCCGGACTTCGCCGTCACCACTGCCTTGAGCGCAGGGTTTTCGTATCCCTGGGGAATCTCAATTGCCGTGATCATATGGTTGCCAGCCATTGACGGAACCTTTGGATCGACCACGCCTCGCTCCGTGTCCACCATCACCCAGGTTGCGCGCACGCCCACCGCATCCAGCATCGCAATCATCAGGGTGGCCTTGTCCTTGCAGTCGCCGTAACGGTTGCGGTAAACGTCCTCAGCTGCGTGAGGAATATATCCGCCAATGCCGATCTCGATGCCTACATAGCGAATCTGTTGCTGCATGAATGCAGCGACTCTCTGAATACGCGCGGTGAAATCCGCGTTGGCGCTGGTCAGCGCATGACTCGCGCCGGCGATGTCCGCCGGGCCTTCAGACTGCGGAGCCGCAAGCTGCGTAAACCACTCCCCGAGAAGCGTCCACAGCTTCTCGCCTTCGGGCAAAGTGTTCGATGCGAAATAGACCTCCATCCTTCCCGCCAGTGCCTCTTCGGCCGGCGCCAGGGGGACCGACTCGACATCGATTCCGGGAATATTCGTCAGCACCCATTGAAAATGGTTAGGAGCAATCTCCGCCGGTTCTACGCTCGTGTAATTGCGCCACAACGCACGATGCTGCCATCCCTCCGGGAGATCGATCTCAAAAACCGACCGCACCGTCGGAATCGGATTCTGAAACTCCCACGGCTCGCCGCCCCAGTACATCGGGAACCGCTCGGCGTATTCGTAGGCCACGACGCCGCCGGGATCGGCCCCGGGAACATCCGCCGAGTCATAGCGGACATCATCGTAGAGGATGCCCCACTCCTCCGTACCGCTCTCATAAATCTGGTCTTTCTTCACTTCGTACTGGTGCCCGTCCGGCCCGATGCTCCACACATGGAACGACAGCAGCTTACGATCATTTCTGAACCACGCAATCGGGTGCGCATAGTCGCGTCCCTGCGGGCGCAGAATCTTGACCACTTCTCTGTAGCGTTCCGTGATCTGGCCATCTGTGCCGACAGTCAATAGCTTGTCTTCGAGCAGCACGGCAGCCTTCGGATGTGTGCCTTCGGGAATGTGCACTTGTGCCGCGGCTGCCTGCGTCACCCAGTCAGGAAGATCAGGCGAGGACGCAAGCGCGACAGCTGGAGCTGCGGCTATAGCCAGAGCAATCAGGGCCCGGTAAATTCGCATCGCTACTTCCCACCGGACGGAGCTGCGGCTTTGGCCGGAGCAGGAGCCGGACTCGCAGCCGGCGCCGTGGCTGCCACAGTCGCGGCTTTCAGCGCTACCTGTTGCTGATCGTCTGTGCTTACCTTCTGGAAGAAGGTGCGCAGACCGGAATATTCCGACGCTTTATAAAGGGTGTTCGCAACCCGCAGCAGGCGTCCATACGCATATGTATTTCCCTGGGAAACGAATTTCACAAGATAATCTGCATTCGGCACATACGGCACATCGCCGCCCTGCGGCAGGCTCTCCACCGTCATGTTCGGCGGCAGCGTCAACTGGAACTGGTCATGAACCATATAGGGATAGCGCATGTCGACCATGTTCTCGCGGTGCGTCTCTGCGAAGAGCGGTGCATTGCCGGCTTCAAAAAAAACTCCCGGAAAAAAGACGTGCTTGCCTGTTGCGGTTCCCAGCGTTCCGCTCACGTTCACGACCGCCATCAACGAATTGGTGTAATCGGTCAGCCCGATAAAGTGGTCCATTTTCACTTGCACACCGGCAGGCATCGAGCGCTGCATATCTTCTTCAAAGCTTTTCTTTACTCCGGCCTCGTCACCACGCAGCGCAGCCTGACGCCAGCGCAGCGCTACAGTGCCGTTCATCAGTTCGTGGATTTGCCCATGCACCTGGCCGTCCTCGTCGAGCGTAAGCTGCGCCCTGCGGTCTATGCCGTTGTCCTGGTAGGACGGGCCGGGTGAGGTGAATATCTCGGTGCCTCCATCCGTCTGCCGAACGCCGCCCGCCCATGTGTGCTTCCAGTGCAGCTTGCCAAACTCGCAATAGCGCTGCCCCGGATCGAAGAAAACCTCCTTGCCGTCAAGCGTCACAATCGCCAGCTCGTCGTCCAACTGGCCCCAGTTCAAATAGCCGGGGATAAAAATATTTTCGTCGCGGTTTACAACGACGGCTCCATAGGCCTTGAGTCCTGCTGCGCGCACCATCGCCACAAAGAGCCGCGTGATTTCGTCGCCGGTACCGCGTTGCTGCGTCCAGATATCTTCAGCGGATTTCACCTTGACACCCTCAGCCTTGTTCTCTTCCACCGAGTGCTCGCGAGTGAAGTCTGTATTTTCGAGCTTCATTACCGCGGCATAAATCTTCTGCACCTTCTGCTGGTCGCTGTCTCCCGGAGCCACGATTCCGTTCACGGCGTCGTGAATCTTGCCGGAGGGATTGGCGAACCGGTTGAAGTCCTCCGACCAATATTTGCCGAGCGTCCTCCAGTATTCTTCTTCGGTGCGGAACGGGGAATAGTAGAAAACCACGCGATAGGAGAGGCTCTGCAGCGGCGGCATGTAATCCTCATGCGGCAGCGCCGGAATATTCTCGACGTTCACGTCGTAGGTGCCGTCGGCATTCTCAATAACCTTGTCTCCCGACGGCAGTACTGGCGTGTAGAG
>JASHRS010000290.1 GCA_030037215.1 Silvibacterium sp.
GTCCCCTAACCTCTGGCAAATCACAGACTTAAGCAGGAGACAAATCAGTAACCGGCGTTAAATCAATGGGTTACAGTGTGCCGGGGGTCGGATGAAAGTCAGGAAGCCACGGAAAATCAATGACTTGGCCTTTCCCCCGGTGCCGGGAGAACTCGCAAGGCACACAAAATCAATGAAATAGCATCCAGTGAAGGAAAAATTCCAACGGCCTGCGGCTTTAAGGTTGGCCGCTGTCTTTCCGATAACACCGGAGAAAGCTTGGTGCCGCGGATGATGTAACTGAGCGGCTACACGGAGGGCATGGAAGCGTCAACAAATTAGGTAAGGTGAAAGTAAGACTGGTGCACGTTTTTACTTATCGGATTCTCATCCATCCATCCTCATCTGTGCAGAAAACGCAGGTATTTCTAAGAATTACGGTCGGTAAACTCCGGGATAGACACAGGGCTGGGAATCCACATTACTTACGAGACCAGCTGGTTGTCGGTTATGGCGCGCGAAATGCACTAGAGCTAAGGTACGTCGCAATCCGCACTAATAACCCCGCAGTAACAGCAACAAAGGAGGCAGTTATCAAATCCCGCATGCAGTTGGGCGACCTGCTCGTTCAGGCAAACCTGGTTACCATCGAGCAGGTTACACACGCACTTGAGCTCCAGTCCAAACGCGGCGGCCGTCTCGGCGAGCATCTGGTCGAACTGGGTGCAATCGATAAAAAAATGCTGGAAGCATTTCTGTATCGCATGCCGGCCGAGCCTGAAACCATCGCAGAAACAAAAATTGAAGAGACCGAGCTGCTGGGCCTGCTGATGAAGCTGATTTATACAGGCCGCCTGGAATCGGTGCGCCAGTATGTGGAAGCCATCAAGCTGCCCTACCATGTTGTGCTCGAACTGGTGGACATGGCTGTTGACCGCCAGTTGCTCCGCACGCTCGGAGCGCGCGACTCCCATAGCCTGGCGGAAATGAGCTATGCCTTCACTGAGGAGGGTCGCCGCTGGGCACTGGACGCCCTCCAGCAATCGCGGTATTCGGGTCCCGCGCCGGTTACGCTTGAGGAATTCAACGACCGTGTCTATCTCCAGAAGATCACCAATGAGCTCGTCACGGTCGATCGCATTCGAGAAGCGATCAGGGATCTGACCTTTGAGGACAGGATCATCGAGCAGAGCGGGCCGGCTCTGAACTCTGGCCGTGCAATACTTCTCTATGGCCCTCCCGGTAATGGCAAAACTTCGGTCGCGCTTCGCTTTGCCAGTGTGTTTGATGACGTGATCTATGTGCCCTACTCGATCATGGTCGAAGGGCAGATCATCCGCATGTTCGATCCAAGCCTGCACGTGCCGCTCGACCCAACATCGTTGAGCCAGCGGGACGACTTATCACTGGTGCGCGGCGAGGAGTGCGATGCGCGCTGGGTCGCGTGCCGTCGGCCGTTTGTGGTGACGGGCGGTGAGCTGACGCTGGAAATGCTCGACCTGAGATTCAACGCCACGTCGAACTTTTATGAGGCCCCCCTGCATGTAAAAGCTCTTGGCGGATGCTTCATCATCGACGACTTCGGCCGCCAGTTGGTAAGCCCGACAAACCTGCTCAACCGCTGGATTGTGCCGCTCGAGAGCCGCGTCGATTATCTCAAGCTGCATACGGGCAAAAGCTTCAGCATTCCCTTCGAGGAGCTGGTGATGTTCTCGACCAACCTCGATCCGGAAGACCTGATGGACCCTGCGTTCCTGCGCCGCCTGCCTTACAAGATCGAAATAGGTTCGCCGAGCGTCGAGCTGTACGAACGCATCTTCAGAACAGAGTGCCAGCGTCACGGGCTGTCGCTGTCGCATGAAACATTCGATCTGATCGTGCATAAAATCACGGTGGAGAAAGAACTCGATCTGGCCGCGTACCAGCCGAAATTCATCGTGGACCAGGTTGTATCGACGTGCAGGTTCATGGGAGAACAGCCGCACTTCGAGCCGCGCTTCATCGACTACGCCATCGACAACCTCAGGGTACGGCGGCCGGGCGAAGCTAAGTCGTCGTCGCACACATCGGCGCGAATTTCGGACGACGCGGAGGCACTGCAGACGGTCTAGCTGTTCCGTTCAATGCGGAGAGCTTTGGACGGAGCGCAGCATTTACAATCAGAAAATTGAACGATCTCTGCAGGGCCTGTAGCTCAATGGTTAGAGCAGGGGACTCATAATCCCTTGGTTGGGGGTTCAAATCCCTCCGGGCCCACCACGCGGGTTTTCGTCTCGCCGCGGCATTATGGGATAGCATGAGCGCGTGACTTCCCTTCTTGAAATAAAGGACCTGTCGGTGAGTTTTGGCGGCCTCGCCGCGGTGCGTGGACTGAACCTGAGCATCGATGCCGGCGCTTCGCTCGGATTGGTAGGCGAGTCGGGATCGGGCAAATCTATTACGGCACTGGCAGTAATGCGACTTCTCGACGCGACGGCGAAGGTCGAGGGCTCAATCAGGTTCGATGGGGCGGAATTGCTTGCGCTCGACGCAGAATCGATGCGGAAGCGGCGCGGGCGTGAGATCGCAATCGTTTTCCAGGAGCCGATGACGGCGCTCAATCCCGTGATGCCGGTGGGCGAGCAGGTTGCGGAAGCAGTAAGGGCTCATCATCGCGAATATTCGCGGCGGCAGGTGCGCGAAGCAGTGCTTGAGGCGATGAACGCTGTGGCTTTGCCGGATATGGCGAGACGGTATAGCGATTATCCTCACCAGTTTTCGGGAGGGCAGCGGCAGCGCATCATGATCGCGATGGCGATCGTGAACCGGCCGCGTCTGCTTATTGCCGATGAGCCGACGACGGCGCTCGATGTGACAGTGCAGAAGCAGATTCTGGAGCTGCTGGCCGGTCTGCGCGAGCGGTTCGGCCTGACGATGCTGTTTATCTCACACGATCTGGCCGTGGTGTCGCAGGTTGCGGATCGCGTAGCCGTGATGCGCCACGGGATCGTGGTGGAAGAAGGTTCGTGCGCCGGCATCTTCCGCGAGCCGGAGCACGCCTATACGCGGGCATTGCTCGGCGCCGTGCCGACAATGACAACCGACCTCGACAAACCGCTGGCCGTTTTGTGACGGACCTCTTAGCAGCGGCCAGGGCAAGCTGTCACAGGCAAAAAGAACCGGCAGCAAATGGCTGCCGGTGGGAGGCAAACAAGCTCCTGCAATATCGTTTGGCGCGCCAAGCGCGCCCCGGCTCAGAGCCACATCAGAACAACAGCTTCAATCCAAACTGAATCTGTCGCGATGTAGTTGAGGTCGATGTAATAACCCCGGCTGTTGGCGACGGCGTTGTTCCTGCAGCGGAGTAGACGACTTCGTTCGGGGTTCCGAAGTTGGTATGGTTGAGCACGTTGAAGAACTCAGCGCGGAACTGGAGGTTGGTTCTCTCAGTCAGTACAGTAGTTTTGCGCAGAGATGCATCGAGATTGGCGAGGCCTGGGCCAACGAGCGAGTTGCGTCCTGCGTTGCCATAGGTTCCCGAAGCAGGAACGATGTAGGCCTCAGGATTGAAGTATTGGTTGGGCCCGCCTTCAATGAGTTTCCCTTGGAAGTCGGGATTAAGAGATGGGCGGATGGGGTCGCGGCTGTCTCCGTTGTTGGTTGGGTTGAAGCCGAGTTGCGGCGTAAAGGGAAAGCCTGACTGGAGCGTGGCGATTTCGCTGAAGCTCCAGCCGCGGACGAAAGTCTGGTTGATGCGGCCCGTGTCATGTTGTCCCAAGGGAAGGTCCCATGTCCCGCTGATGACGGCTAGGTTGCGCACATCGGTGCTTGCCGGGCCCCAGTCGAGCTTGGGGCGTGATGGAAATTCAACAAAAGCGGGTGAGTTCGCTCCTACGCTGGTGTTCCATGCGGTACCGTCATCGAGATTCTTCGACCAGGTGTAGACGCCGCGAAGCTGGAAGCCGTGGCCGAAGCGGTGGTTCACGTCAGCTTCGAGTCCGTTATAGCTGCTCACGCCTTCGGAGATCCAGGTCGTTGTGTTGGCCAGTGCAGGGTTGGCGTTAGGCGCGCCTGATGGATAGTAGACAGTTCCTGCAGGCAGCGTGGACGGGCACGGTGATGCCGGGCAGATCGTCGGGATGGGCTCATTCACGTCTTCAGAGAGCATCTGGTGGTAGCCGTGCGAGCCGACGTAGCCAAGGGTGAGCGACGTATTAGGCGCAACTTCCTGTGCAATGCTGAGCGACCAGGAGAGCACGGTCGGAGTATAGGCATCCGGCTGTACGCCGCTGGGCGAAATCTTACTGCCCGATGGCGGAGCCTCGCCGGGAACGATGTCGATGCTGCTGAGAGCAACGTTCTTCAAGGTGTTGGTTGTGTTGAAGGGCGCAGTCTGGTCAAGGCGATAGTCGAGGTTATCGAGCAGCGCGCGATAGACGCCGAAGCCGGCATGGATAACAGTATGGCCGTGGCCGGCAGGGTCCCATGCAAGTCCAATACGTGGCTCAGGCAGAAACGTCGCACGATTCTTCGTGAGTGCGGAGTGCCCAATCTGTGGATTGGTTTCGATGATCCCGTTCGGATCGAACAGGTAATTCGATGCGCGGTCCTGCGCTTCATTCCAGCCGTTCGTTGATTCGAAGCGGAAGCCTGCACGCAGCTCAAGGTTCGGACGCAGGCGGACGGTGTCCTGCGCGAAGCCTGCCCCTTCGATGGAGCGCCAGCCTAGCTCAGTGGGAGATGGGACTGACGTAAATGTTGAGACGGTTCCCTCGAGGAATGATGTAAGGCTGCCGAAGGAGGCCTGACCATACTGGTCCTGCGCGAGATTGTCGTTGGACTGAATTTGTTGGAGCCAGCCGCCGAACTCGAATTGATGAATACCGCGCGTCCAGTAGACGTGATCGTCATAAGTGTAGAGGTTGCGCGCAGTAGTCAGATTGCTGCCGGCGTTGGTTCCTGCTCCGCTGATCTGCGACGCGCCGTTGAGGGCCGTGCCTCCTCCAATGACGATGGCGCCAATAGGCCGGCCGGCGATCCAGCCGGGAACATCGACGGGCGTGGTTCCCGTGAAGAAATACGAGGCGCGGGAATAACCAAAGCGCGCTGTGTTGAGCAGCGCGGCGGAGAAAACGTGCTGTTCCTGGATGCTGGCAACCTGCTCACGCAGAGCTTCAGAAACATAGCTGAGGGGATTGGAGTTGGGTGTATTCGCATCGCTGTCGTCGACGGTGTAAACACCGAAGAGCAGGTCTTTATCGGAGATATTGTAATCAGAGCGCGCAGTCCCGAAGTCTTCACGAATTTTCTGGAGCGGATTGCTGAAAGCCTCGGCGATTCCGCTGCCGAGTTCGGGGCCATTCTGCACAGGCCAAAGCGCGAGCAGCGGGGCAACAGCAGGATTCACGCCAATATACTTCTCTTCTCCACTGGAATTGGGAACATAGCCCTGGCGTGCCTCGTTGTCGGGAACCAGCGTAAGGTCGCTGAGGTGGAGGTTCTGGCGGAAGCCTTCGTAGTTGCTGAAGAGGAATGCTTTGTTCCGGCGCAGTGGGCCGCCGAGCGCGCCGCCGAACTGGTTACGCTGGAACTCGGGAATGTCAGCCTGATCGAAGTAGTTGCGCGCATCAAGTGCGCTGTTGCGGAGGAACTCGAAAGCGGAGCCGTGAAGGGAGTTGGTTCCCGATGCAGTAACAATGCTGACCTGCGCGCCTGTGCGCTTGCCGTATTCAGACCCATAGTCGTCGGTAACGACATTGAATTCGCGCACGGCATCGACGCCGAGGAGCTGGCCGCTTGTGCCGCCGGGCGTCACGTTGATCTCCGATGCGCCGGTGTATTCAATACCGTTGAGCAGGAAGAGATTGTCTTCGGGGCGATGACCGGAGACGGCGAACATGTTTCCGACCGCGGAATTCGATGTGCCGATGCCGCCGGAGCGCTGGTTGCTGTAGTTCACAACGGCGGGGTTCAGGGTCATGAGTTCGTCGTAGCTGCGGCCGTTTAATGGAAGCTCTTTAACCTGTTTTTCGTCGACGAGACCGCGTGTCTGCTGCGTAGAGACTTCAACGGTTGCCGGAGTGGCGGCGACAGTAACTTCCTGCTGAACCTTGCCGATCGCGAGCGAAAGATCGATGGTAGCGCTCTGCGCGACGACGAGACGAATGCCGGTTAACGTTTGCGTGGTGAATCCCTCGCGTGATGCGGTCACAGAATAGGTTCCGACCGGAATAGATGGCGCGGCGTAGCGCCCTGCGGCATCGCTGGTAACGGTGCGTGTAGTGCCGGTTTCAACGTTGCGAATCTCGACAGTGGCTCCTGAGATAGCGGCGCCTGTGGTGTCGCGTACAGTTCCGGAGATGGAGCCACCGACAATCTGGGCTCGACTCACGGCAGAAAGCGCGATAGTCAAAAGAAAAAGAGGGATGAGGCGGCGAATAGCGTACACGGCGAGCTCCTTAAAAGGGCGATGTGCCCGAGTGTTCAGGGTGTGTGATATGGCGGGATTGTGCGCAGGCGCAGGGCCCGCAAATCAAATGGAGATTCGACGAAGGGTCAACAACACGACTGATGGCGCGAAGGGTGCGCCGAAAGAGCCCGGATTGAAAGGATTTGGTTCATAACGATGACTGCGATCTAAATAAAAAGCCGGACCTGACGGTTCCGGCGGATGCTGCGGTCTGGTTTCTGCTTAAAGGTTCAGAAACGGTCTCCGGCCGGACATGCAACGAGGCGCGGACAACAAACGCGCAAGATGGCGGCAGGGATGGTCATCGTGAAACTGACTATAAGGGAGGGCTATCGATGCGTCAAGCGAGCGAGGGCGATTGACAAGCGGGGACGGCCTGGGAGAAGCTATCTTTACATGCGGTTCACGATTGAAGCTTCGGCCATTTCCATGCAGCGCGCCTGTTGTTGCGTCTGTTGCGTGTGCCCAGGCCGTGCGCTTTGTATCTGACGGATCGAATAGCTGACTCAACGATCCTCCCGCTTCCCTAGCCCACTGCCCTAGACAACGGCAAGTGGGTTTTTCTATTTCCGCGCAATTTCAACCGTAAAGGTCTACCGAATGGCATCATCAGCAGTTGTCGATGTTCCGATTTCCACCGATCGCCAGCGCCTGAGCCACCTGAAGCAGCTCGAAGCCGAGAGCATTCATATCTTTCGCGAGGTCGCGTCGGAGTTCGAGAAGCCGGTGATGCTCTACTCAATCGGCAAGGATTCGTCGGTGATGCTGCGTCTGGCGCAGAAGGCATTTTATCCCGCGCCGATTCCATTTCCGCTGCTGCATGTGGATACCGGGTACAAGTTCCGAGAGATGCTTGAGTTTCGCGACAACTACACGCGCGAGCTTGGGCTTGACCTGCTGGTATGGCGGAATGAGGCGGCGCTTGCCGAAGGCGCGAATCCGGTAAAGCTGGGAACGCAGCGCTGTTGCGGCCTGCTGAAGACCCAGGCACTGCTCGATGCGCTGCGGCACTACGGCTTTGACGCGGCGTTCGGTGGAGCAAGGCGCGATGAGGAGAAATCGCGCGCGAAGGAGCGTATTTATTCTTTCCGCGATAAGGCGGGGCAGTGGGACCCGAAGGCGCAGCGGCCAGAGTTGTGGAACCTGTACAACTCGCGCGTGGGGCCGGGTGAGAGCATCCGTGTGTTTCCTCTGTCGAATTGGACGGAACTCGATATATGGCACTACATCCACCTCGAAAGGATCCCGATCGTTCCACTGTACTTCGCCAAAGAGCGGCGAATGCTGGTGCGCGGCGACAGCCTGATTCCGATTGAGCAGAGTTTTGTACAGGGATTGCCCGGAGAGGAGCAGATGGTAAAGTGCCGGCTGCGCTCGCTGGGATGCAGTCCCTGCACAGGCGCAATTCGCTCGGATGCCGATACTCTGCCGAAAATCATTGCCGAGCTGGTTTCGTTCCGTTCTTCCGAGCGCGCGAACCGGATTATCGACCACGACCAGGATGGGTCGATGGAGATCAAGAAGCGCGAGGGATACTTCTGATGCCGCTGACGCAGACACTCGAAGAACAAGCCACGTTCGAGATCGAGGAATTCCTCGCCGCAGAGCAGGCGAAAGACCTGCTGCGCTTTTCGACTGCAGGGAGCGTGGACGACGGCAAGTCGACCCTGATTGGGCGGCTGCTATATGACTCGCGCAATGTCTACGAAGACCATGTGCGCGCGGTAACGCGCTCGGGCGGCGGATCGGCCGCTTCATCGATTGACTTTGCGCTGCTGACGGATGGGCTGCGTGCCGAGCGCGAGCAGGGCATCACGATTGACGTGGCTTACCGCTTCTTCTCGACGGCGAGACGGAAGTTCATCATTGCCGACACGCCGGGACACGAGCAATACACGCGCAATATGGCTACAGGCGCCTCGACGGCGGACTTGGCAATCATTCTTGTGGACGCGCGCAAGGGGCTTCTGACGCAGTCGCGGCGGCACGCATATATCGCGGCGCTGCTGGGGATTCCGCATGTGGTAGCGGCCATCAACAAGATGGACCTGGTGGATTACAGCGAAGAGGTTTTCACGCGGCTGAGCAGCGATTTTCATGAACTGGCGGAGCGAGTGGGACTCAAGAGTGTGGAGGCAATTCCGATCAGCGCGCTCGAAGGCGACAATGTGGTTCACCGCAACGAGCGGATGCCATGGTATGTGGGGCCGTCGCTGCTGGAGTATTTGGAGAACGTGGAGGTCATCTGCAGGAATGACGATGCTCCTTTCAGGCTGCCGGTTCAGAGGGTGATTCGACCGCACCAGAACTTCCGCGGCTTTGCGGGACAGATTGCTGCAGGAACAGTTCGTCCGGGAGATCGCATCGTTGCACTGCCTTCGGGAAGAACGAGCCGAGTGGAGCGCATTGTGACCTTCGACGGCGAACTGGAATCGGCTTCGGCCCCGTTGTCGGTGACGGTAACGCTGGAGGATAAGCTGGACATCAGCCGCGGCGACCTGATCGCGAGTGCCGACGAGCCGCCGGCTGTAGCGAACCATTTTGCGGCATCAGTGGTCTGGCTGCACGAGCAGCCGCTCACGCTGGGACGACGCTATCTGCTGAAGCACGCGAGTCACATCGTCCCTGCGCGGGTACAAGCGGTTCGGCACAGGGTGGACATCGAGACGATTGAACCGAGGGATGCGCACTCGCTTGAGTTGAACGGAATCGGCGAGATCGAAGTTGAGACAGACCTGCCCATCCTCGCCGACCTTTACGGCGAAAACCGCACAACCGGCAGCTTTATTTTGATCGACGCGGCGACGAATGCCACCGTCGGTGCGGGGATGGTCCGCGAGGTTCTGACCACGGCGATCGAGCATAAAGCCGAGCGACGTCCGCGTGTGGTTTTGGCTGGACGCGAGCTAGCCGCCGAGCTTGAGGAGCGGCTGCTGGAACTTGGACATCCGGTGGTGCGGACGCGGGTGCTAGAGCGCAGTGTGTGGCGCGCTCTCGATGAGGCCGGCGTAGTGGCGCTGGTAGAAAGTGATGACGTTGCACAGGTGCTTTCGTCAGAGTTCGAGACTGAGCCGGTCGGAGACGGCTCGGTAGATTCCGTGCTGGACGCCCTGAGGCTTTCCGGCGGTAAGGAGTGGGTGTGAGCACTGTGGTGGTTTCGCTGGATCAGAGGATTGCCGAGGCAGCGGCGCTGGTGCGAGAAGAGCTGCACGGCGATGCTTGTGTGACGAGCAGCTTTCAGGCTGAGGATGTAGTGGTGCTGCACCTGGTGCGACAGGTGGCGCCGGAGGTTCCGGTGCTGTTCCTTGATACTGGTTATCACTTTGCAGCGACTTATGAGTATCGGGACCGGATTGCGCGCGAATGGGGTTTGAACCTCAAGAACATCCTTCCCGTTCAAACTGTTGCGGAGCAGGAAGCGGAGTTCGGCATCCTGAACCGTACGGCTCCGGACAAGTGCTGCGCGCTGCGCAAAGTCGGACCGCTGTTTGCTGCACTCGAACCGTACGGCGTGTGGTTCACCGGGCTGCGGCGCCAGCAGGCGAAGACGCGGGCGAATCTGCAGGCGGTTGAGACGTTCGCTCTTCCGTGCGGGAAGCAACTTCGCAAGCTGAGCCCGCTGGCGGAGTGGCACACGCGCGATGTGTGGCAGTATGCGGAGCGCCACGCGATTCCGCTGTTGCCGCTCTACGACCTGGGGTATTCGAGTATCGGCTGTGAGCCGTGCACGAGTTTGCCGACAGGCGATGATCCGAGGTCCGGCCGGTGGGGCGGGGCCAAAGTCGAGTGCGGAATTCATATTCAACCAACTGCGGGACAGGAGAGCCACTAGGGCACGAATGGAAGTCGCGCTGGGTTTCCTGATCGCGTTCATCATTGCCATCACCGGAGTGGGGGCGGGGACGATTACTGCGCCGATGCTCATTCTGGTATTGCATGTGCCGGTGGCGATCAGTGTGGGCACGGCGCTGGCATACTCGACCATCGTGAAGGCCGTTGTAGTGCCGCTGCAGATTCTGCGCCGGCAGGTTGCGTGGAAGGTGCTGGGCGTGATGCTGCTGGGCGGCCTTCCCGGAGTGGTGGCCGGAGCTTTGTTGTTCCGGCGGTATGCGGCGGTGGGCGGTCATGCGATTTTTTTTGCGGTGCTCGGGTTGATCATTGTTTTTTCTGCTGCCTGGCATCTTTACCGGCATTTCCGGCCACAATCATTTGCGGGTGAGCGGCCGACGCGGCTGGGCGCGATCGGCGCGCTGATGTTTCCGATTGCCGCCGAGGTAGGGTTCGCCTCGTCCGGCGCGGGCGCGATGGGGACGCTTGTGCTGATGGGGCTTTCATCGCTGGACGCGGCAAAGGTGGTGGGCACTGACCTCACATTCGCCTTCTGCATGACGCTGACTGGGGCCGGCATTCATTTTGCCGGCGGGAATTTCGACACTGCGCTGCTGCTCAAGTTAATATCGGGCGGCGTGCTGGGTGCTGTTGCCGGATCGTGGGTTGCGCCGCGAGTGCCGAGCCGGCAACTCCGGCTGGCATTATCAGTGTGCCTAGTGCTGCTGGGGCTGAGTTTCTGCTACCGGGCTGCGGAGATGGGCGCAGTGGGTCATAGCGGGACAGTGAACCAGGTCGCGGTTAAAGTAGAGCAATTGTTATAACCACAACGATCGTCCTCGCAATTACACACGTATTACTAGAAGACTGATCAGACGAGGCGTGTGCCGGAAAGGACGGCGAAGCGGCCTTCCTTGAGCCAGCAGTCGGCGTACGCGAAGCCGGCTTGGCGCATCCAGGCGAGCTGGTCTTCAACGGGAGAGCAGAGATCGCCCTGCATGCGGTATTCGGCGTCTGTAATTTCCTGATCGGTTGCGCCGAGAGAGCGAATCTGGGTGAGCCATTGCAGGTGATAGCGGCGGGTGAGCTCGCTAGTTGGGCCGGCGACCTGCTCAGCATTGACGAAAACTCCACCGGGAAGGAGTGCGGAGTAGATATAGCGGAAAAGAGATTGCTTGGCGGAGTCGGCGAGGTGGTGGATGGAGAGCGAGGAGACGATGGCATGCCATTGGTGACCGCGAATTGGCCTGGGGAGCGGCTGTGAGCCGTAGTCGCTGACGGCATAGGTGATGTTTCGGGTGCCGAGGCGCTGGCGGGCGCGATCGAGCATGGAAGGGGCGAGATCGATGAGGTGTAGGTGCGCGTTGGGGAAGCGATCACGGACAAAAGCTGAGAGCAGGCCGGTCCCGGCACCGAGATCGAGGACGCGAATGGGCGACTCAGGCTCGAAGGGAATGAGGGAAACGGCGGTCGAGTAGAAGCGGTCGTACGGTGGGATGAGTTTGGCGCGGGTTTTGTCGTAAGTGGCGGCAGTGTTAAAGAAGACAGTGTGAGCGACTGAGGCCATGGGGGAAGTGTAAACGCGATATGCCGAAACCGGATTTCCTTTGTGCGTCTGAATCGATGCAAATTACCAGAGAGGAAACTAATAAATACTTAACTAATAAATCAACTTGAGGGGAAATTGAATCTGCCGGGAAGTGATCCTGATCTGATTTTCCAGGTGACGAAAGGAGATCGGAAATGAGAGCTATTCGCATTCATCAGTATGGCGGTCCAGAGGTGTTGACAGTGGAAGAGGTGCCGCAGCCGGAACCTGGAGCAGGCCAGGTACTCGTGCGGGTTTGCGCAGCGGGGGTGAATCCTGCGGACTGGAAGATACGAGCCGGATACTTTAAGGACTTTATGCCTTTGCAACTGCCCGCGATTCTCGGATTCGACTTCTCCGGGGAGATTGAGGCTGTTGGGCCGGGCGTCACAAAATTTAAGAAAGGTGAGCAGGTGTACGGCTCAGCCATGGGCACATATGCAGAGTATGTGGCCGCCAAGATCGCTGAGATTGCGCCCAAGCCCAGCTCACTGGACCATGTGCATTCTGCATCGATTCCTGTGGCAGCGCAGACGGCGTGGCAGGCGCTATTCGATGCAGGCGGCCTGACTGCGGGAAAAAAAGTGTTGATCCATGGCGCGTCGGGTGGTGTCGGCAGTTTTGCAGTTCAGCTCGCGAAGGCGAAGGGAGTGTATGTGATCGCGACAGGCTCGGGACGCAATCAGGAGTATCTGAAACAGCTGGGCGTCGATAAGCCGATCGATTACGAGAAGACAAAGTTTGAGGACGTTGTGCGCGATGTGGACGTCGTATTCGACACGCAAGGCGGTGAGACGCAGCAACGGTCGTGGCAGACACTGGAGAAGGGTGGAGTGCTTGTTTCGATTGTCCAGCCACCCCCGGAAACGGAAGCCGCTAAATACGGTGTAAAAGGGGTGTTCCTAGGACGGCAGCCAAACGCTGAACAGTTAGTGGAGATTGCCAAGCTTGTAGACGCGGGCAGGTTGAAGACCACGGTCGAAGTAGTGCTGCCACTCGCAGAAGCACGGCGTGCACATGAGCTAAGCCAAGCGGGCCACGTGCGCGGCAAGATCGTGCTGACTTGCGGATAAGCAGGAGGCTGCCGGTGTTGAGATGGTGTGTTAATAAATCAGCTTGAGGGAAAACTGAATCTGCCGCGAGGTGCCCGCGGTCTTGCTGATGATTCCGAAGCCCGAACCTTTGATGGTATTGGCGGGAAGGCCCATGTTGACGATGTTGTAGAGATTGAAGAACTCGGTTCGGAACTGAATGTCTCCTCTTTCAATGCCGCTGGCGCGATGTCCGAACGGCGTGCTCTTGATGAGAGCGTAGTCAAAATCATAATAGGCTGGGCCGAAGAAGGTGTTGCGCCCGAGCGTGCCGAACCGGCCCGAATTTGGGCCGGTGCCGCCGGCGATGCCGATGGGAATGGAGAAGAACGAACTATTATCGGTTCCTTCGCCGAAGTAGTCTTCGCGCCGCCGGGTTGAGCTGTGCGCTGTCGATAAGTGTGGTTTAGCAATCTGGTCGGGGCGGTCGGTGCCATATGTGCCCACGCCTGTCTGCTGAATTCCGGAATAGACGGTGAATGGAGAGCCGCTGGTGATGGTGGAGATACTGAGCAGCTCCCATCCGGCGGTGACGGGTTTGCCGAGAGGCTGGAGGAAGCCCACGTCCTGCAGATGGAGATCCTGCGCCACGCTCAGTGTGAATGCGTGCGCGACGTCAAAAGCGGATGGTCCTTTTTCAGGATGGGTATTGAAGGGGTTCTGCGGAGCGGTCAAGGTTACGGCTCCTGTGGAACCTGTTCCGCCGGCGAGCCCGCTGGTATCGTCGAGCGACTTTGACCATGTGTATCCCGCCTGAATGCCGGGGCCTCCGTGGCCAACGGTGCCGGAGAGCGAAGTCTGCAACGCGTTATACGAGGAGTGCGATGTGTCTGTAATGACGGACTCAAAGCCGAAGCCTCCGGTGACCGCTCCGGTGCTGTCGAACTGCGTGTAGGGCGCAAAGCCGGGTTCCGCGCCGGGAAAGCCGTTGGGAAAAGAGGTGCGAGGCAGACGGAAAGCAGCGGTTCCTATATAGTCCACATCGGCTGTAAGGCCGCCAAACTGCCGCTCCAGGCCGAGGGTCCACGTCTGCAGAAATCCGTCACCGAATCGACGGTCGATAGCGCTGAGATTGAGCAGAGACAACTGATGTCCCGGCGCAAGCGATGCCAAGTCCTGCTCGTAACGGTCAACGTCCATGACGGTGTTTGCAGGAACATCTTTCGGGTTTCCGCTGGCGAAGACGTTCTGACCGGACGACGTGTAGGTAAGCGGCAGCTCCGAAGGAGTGATCTGGAAGCCATAGGGAATCTCGGCGTTCTTCGCGGCATTGACACGCGGATAGACAACGAAGGGCGTAGAGCCAGTAAGGAAGTTGTCCTGCCAGATGTTTGGCGGGATCACGGTGATCGCTCCACCGACATGCACCAGCACCTGTTGCGGAGCGCGCCAACTAAGCTGAACGCGCGGCCCCCAACCGTTCCATCCAGACTGATATCCGGGCTGCGGATTGATCAGATACTGCTGCTGAACGCCTGCCGGTGGATTTATTTCAAGAAAGCTGGATGTGCGGTGCGCACGCTCGGTGATCGGCGAGTAAAACTCGTAGCGTAATCCGTAATCGAGCGTGAACCGGTTGGACATCTTCCATGTGTCCTGGATGTAGAAGTTGAAATCGTTGCGGTTGATGGCAGCTGGGCCGATGTGCGAGCCATTGGAAAAATAGGGTGGTGCAACCGCAATCGTGTAGCTGTAGGGATAGCCGAGGAGCAGGCTGCTCAGGGTGTCGGGCAGCGGGTCGCCCGGCTCAATGTTGTGGTCGCCGCTTTCGGAAGGGATGAAAACGGGAGAGTAAACTGTGCCGCCGCCAAGGTCGTATTCGCCATTCGGGCTGATTCCGAAGTAAGTTGTGTCGCGATTAAGCCTTGCCTCCGCGCCGAAGTTGAGGACGTGGCTCTGCGTGGTCCAGGAAAAGTTCTGCTGTCCCTGGAAAAGGTTCCCAAACGCTGACATTACAGACCCTGCCGCGGTGTTGAATCCTTCATAGAGGCCATCGACGAACTTCAGCGCGGGGTCAGTGTGGTTTGGCGTTGGGAATGACGGCGTCGTGCGGGTAATACTGAGCGACGACGACCACAGGAAATGCGGCGATACTGTGCGCGTGTAAGTGAAGACCACGTTCCGCTGCCGGTCGACATACATCACACCAAAGCTGGGATCGATGGTCGTCTGGTCGGGGTTGGTCGTAGGCCCTGTGAGGTTGTTGTAGGTGAAGCGCGCCAGGAACTGGCCCTTTTCGCCGAGTTTCTGGTCGAGCCGGACGGAAAACTGATCGGCGTTGGTCACGACATTGGAAGGAGCGGCATAGGTGCGCGCTCCATAAGCGCCGGCGGGGTCGTTGGGCTTGGGATATCGCGCAAGCACGGCAGCAATCTGCGGATTGACGGGAACGATCAGCGTATCCGTGCTACCGTCGGGGTAGGTCACGGCGTCATATCCAGCGCGCTCTTCCGGTGTCGGCATAGGAAGGACCTGAGTGGTTCCGAGGACCTGCCGGAATCCCTGGTATTCGCTGAAGTAATAGGTCTTTCCGCGTCCGTCATATAGATGAGGCAGCACAACCGGCCCGCCGTTGGTGAACCCGAACTCGTTGCGATGGAAAGGAGGAATGCGTCCCGGTTCGACGATGGAGGGGTAGTCGAAATAGTTGCGTGCATCAAAGGCAGAATTGCGGACAAACTCGAAAAACGATCCGTGAAAGCCGCTTTTGCCGGAGCGCGTAATGATGTTCGTGAATCCCGATGCGCCGCGGCCAATTTCGGCAGGCATCCAGCCGGAGCTGGACTGTAGATTTTCGATCGCGTCCACATTGAAGTTGCTGAATGCCGCGCCACCCATCTCCGGATCGCTGATATCGGCGCCGTCCATGGCAAATGTGGCCTCGACTCCACGCTGTCCGTTGATCGCAAACTGCTGGGTAAAGTTGGTGGCGCCGTTCACATCCGTCATTGTTCCAGCAGCCAGCAGCAACAGCGTGCTGAAGTCGCGGCCGTTCAGCGGCAATTCGCTCACTGCCTGGCTGGAGAGCTTTTCGCCGCCGCTGGCAGCGTTCTCAACAGCGGTTCCGGCTGCGGCAGCAGTTGTGACCGCAAGCGTATTCTGCGACGAAACCGTTACTACCGCCGCAGGGCCGGGGATGGCAATCAATGAAGACGGTGTTGGCGCCTGCTTCCGTATGCGTACGGTGAGCGAGTATTGTCCAGGCGCAACGTTCACAAAGTGAAAGCTGCCATCAGTGCCGGTAACGCAGGTACGTGTGGCCGCTGGCCCTGCGATCGCGACGGTTGCTCCGGCTATGGGCTGGCCGGAAGCATTGCGCACAACACCGCTCCATTCGGTAAACGCGGGGTTGGCGATCTGCGCCCACAGCGGCAGAGAAAAGAAAAAGCACAGGAGCGGGTACCAGATCGCCGTCTTCAGAAAAGCGTTGCGACGACGTTTCCACAAAGGGCGAATATCAGATAGCTGAGGAGAAACACGCCCCGGCATTCTTGAGGCAGAACTGTGCGCGGGTTTATTGAGAGTATCGTATTGCAGCAGTGCTGAGCCCATCGCAATGAAATCGTTAGACGGCCGGGAGAAGATTCATCGCGTCGAGCTTTCATCGCGAGTCATTCAATACTATAAAGGCAATTGCAGAGATTTAGCAAAAACGTTTGAGTAGACCATTTTTGAGAGGAACTTAAAACACAAACAGGAATGCTATTCTCTTGCCGGACCGATAAAATCAGGCACGAATAAAAAACACCGGTGACGCTATGGTCACTCATTGGCTGCGCCAGATCCTCTGCACAGGCGCAGCAGCATCGAATGAGATGGGAGTTCGGTAGAATGGTCAGGCCATGAGCACAGCGGCGATTCACAGTGATTGGGTTGGACGGGTTATCGATGGAAGATTTCCCCTGCTTAAATGGCTAGGCGGGTCTGAATGGAGGGGTGTCTTTCTGACGGAGTTGGAGGGTCCCGGCTCGCAGAAAGCCACGATCAAACTCATTCAACCGAAAGATGGCGATGAGGAGGCGTACGTTGCAGGATGGGCAGCAGCAAAGAGGCTGTCGCATCCCAATCTAATGCGTTTGCTGGAGACAGGGCACTGCGTGGTCGATGGCGCGGAGTTGCTCTATGTGGTGACGGAGTATGCCGAGGAGGTTCTTTCAGAGATTATCGTTGAGCGGCCGCTCAAGCCAGATGAAGTAAAGGAGATGCTTGTTCCGGTCCTCGATGCGCTTTTTTACCTGCACGGCAAGGGTTTTGTGCATGGCCATCTGAAGCCTTCAAACATCCTGGCCGTTGGGAACCTGGTGAAGCTCTCGACGGACAATCTTGAACTGGCAGGCAAGCCCAGCAGGCATTTTCGGGCGCTCAATATATACGATGCGCCGGAGATCGATGGCGGGACGTTCTCTCCGGCTTCGGATGTGTGGTCGCTGGGCGTGACGCTGGTTGAAGTGCTGACACAGCACAAGCCGGCGTTGGAGAGATTGACGAATCCAGATCTGCCGGCGCCGGAGCCGGTGCCGGAGCCGTTCGCGCGGATTGCACGGGAATGCCTGCGCGAAGACCCAGCACAGCGTTGCACGCTTAGCGATGTAAACAAGGCCAGATTTGAGAAAGTCCGAGCTGCGCCTGAACCAGTGAGCCAGGCGGAGAGAACGATGGCCGCAAAGCCGCTGCCGCTGAGGATGGGTGTGATTGCGGCTGCAGTTGTGGTGCTGGTTGTGGTTGTGCTCATCGTCGCGTTACATGGGCGATCGCATCGAGCGGAGACGCCTTCGGCGACGGAGCAGAAACAAGCTGTGCCTGAAGCGGCACCTACGCAGCCTGAGCCTGCGGGTGCGGTTTCAAAGGGTGCAGTTCCCGCGACGAGAACGCAAGCGGCAGAGACCGGAAGTTCCGGAGCGACCGGAGCGCAAGCTTCGAGCGAGACCAAGAAGGGCGTAGTCGCGGAGCGGGTGATGCCGGATGTGCCACAGAAGTCGCTGGATACGATTCATGGCACGGTGAAGGTGGAGATACGGGTTGCGGTCGACGAGAGCGGGAATGTTACGGACGCGAGATTCGAACCGGCTGGGCCGAGCAGGTATTTTGCAAACCTGGCGATGGACGCGGCGCGGAAGTGGAGGTTCGAGCCAACGCAAATCGATGGCCGAGCCGTTCGCAGCGCCTGGATTTTGCAATTTGACTTTCAGCGGACCGGGACTGAGGTAACCCCGGTTGAGGTTTTTCCTTAGCGAAGTGAGCGATCCACCAGCAGAGGGTTATGCAGTGAAGAGTCATACGGAATACCTCGTTTTTGAAACGAAAAAGCGACGGGAGATGGTGCACATCACCGATGAAGTCGAGCGGATTGTGGAGCGGAGCGGAGTGCGGGACGGTCTGTGCTTTGTGTCTCCGATGCACATTACGGCTGCCATTTATGTGAATGACCTGGAGAGCGGGCTGATTGAGGACATCGGCAAATGGCTGGAGAATCTGGCTCCGGCGAAGCCGGATTACAAGCATCACCAGACAGGCGAAGACAATGGCGACGCACATTTGAAGTCGCTGCTGTTGCATCATGAGACGACCTTGCCGGTGACGAACGGCAAGCTCGACCTGGGGACCTGGCAGCGCGTGTTCTACGCGGAGTTTGATGGGCAGCGGCGGAAGCGAGTGATTGTGAAAGTGCTGGGGATCGAGTGATTTGACGCAAGCCGAACCTATACCAATGGAAGACCAATGAATGAGCCAAAGGCATGGACGATTTGCTGCGGCAAAGTATCACGATTCTGTTTTTTCATGAGCTCATGCCCGACACCCGGTATGGAAAGCAGTTCCGTTTGTGCCGGGATCAATTTTAATGTCGCTTCCATCTCGCCGGTCGTGGCGAAACCGTCTCGTGTGCCGTGAACGAACAATGCAGGCGTTTGCAGGCGCGGAAAATGCTGGGTGCGGAGTTGTTCCGGCCGTTGTGGAGGGTGGAGCGGATAAGAGAGCAGAAGAAGGGCTTTGACAAGACCGGGTTCGTCCGCGGCCAAGACCGAAGCCTGCCTGCCTCCGTACGAGTGGCCGCCGAGAAACACGTGCCCTGATCCGTGACGACGCATGGATTCGACCGCTGCGCGGAGTCCAACCTGGTCTCGTTCGGCACTGCCGCGTGGTGGCGGTCCAAAAGTCCGTTCCTGGCGAAAAGGGAGATTGCAACGAAGGACGGTTAGACCTGCTGAACAGAATGCATTGGCGAGACCTATCAGCAATGACGAATTGCAGTTTCCTCCGGCGCCGTGGGTCAGTATAAGGCAGTCCGCGCCAGAGGCTGCGGCATGGTGCAGATACCCTCGGACCGGCGCCGCTTTGCTCGAATTGTCAATGAATTCCTGACAGTTATCCATACAGGCTCATAGCTGGAACATCGCAGGTTATCTCTATCTTGCGATATTACGTTGGATCGAGCGCATTGATCACTGCGACCCGCCAGTCCTCCCTCACGATGCTAAACTTGAGTTTTCCGGCTGCTTTCTCGCCTTTATTTCATACTCCTGGAAACTCCATTGGCTGAAGAAAAGAAAACGAGCATCCCTGTCACATATGCCGATGCGGGCGTGGACATTTCAAGCGGCGACCGCACCAAACAACGCATTAAGTATCTGGCTCAGCGGACATTCACGAAGAATGTGCTGAGCGAGATTGGGGGATTTGGCGGGCTGTTCAAGCTGGATACAGCGAAATTCAATCAGCCGGTGCTGGTTTCAAGCGCTGATGGGGTGGGAACAAAGCTGAAGATTGCGTTCGAGCTGGGCATTCATCATACGGTGGGCGCGGACCTTGTGAATCACTGCGTGAACGATATTGCGGTGCAGGGTGCGGCTCCGCTGTTTTTTCTCGATTATCTAGCGACAGGAAAGCTGGACGGCGAGGTGACGGAGAAGATTGTGTCCGGGCTGGCAGACGCATGCCGCGCCAACGGCTGCGCGCTGATCGGCGGCGAGACGGCGCAGATGCCCGGATTCTATGCGGACGGGGAGTACGATCTGGCGGGCTTTATTGTGGGCGTGGTGGATAAAGAGAAGCTCATTACCGGCACGGGAATCAAGACAGGCGATGTGCTGGTTGGTTTTCCGTCGTCGGGCCTGCACACGAATGGATATTCGCTGGCGCGGAAGCTGTTTTTCGAGAGGGCCGGATACAAGCCGGAGCAGTACATCAATGCGCTCAAGGAAAAGGCCGGTGCGGCGCTGATGAAAACGCACAGGAGCTATCTGCATGTGATTCAGAAACTCACGGCTAATGATCTCGTTACGGGGATGGCGCACATCACGGGCGGCGGAATTACGGAGAACCTGCCGCGGATTTTGCCAAAGGCCATCTCGGCTGTAGTAGAGCTGGGATCGTGGCCGGTGCTGCCAGTGTTCGAGCACCTGCGCGAGCTGGGAAGCGTTGAGCAGGATGAGATGCTGCGCACCTTCAACATGGGCGTGGGGTTGATTGCCGTGATTCCCGCAGACAAATTCAAGCGGGCGAAGGGCGTGCTTGAGCGCGCGAACGAGAAGTTTTATGTGATTGGGCGCACGGTGAAGGGCGATCGCAAAGTGGTGTATGCATGAAGAGGCTGGCGGGCAATCACCTGACGCGGACGATGATGTAGACGAGCACGGCAATCCAGCAGAGGACGATGAATATGATGGCTCTCCGGGCCATGGGTTCTCCGGCGGCACTTATTCAACGAGTGAGCTGGCTGCAATAGTCGCGCTTTTGTGAGGGAGTTGCAAAGGAAAAATGAAGCGGCTTGGGGTATTGCTGTCGGGACGCGGGTCGAATTTTGCAGCCATTGCCGACAACATCGTGCAAGGGCGGCTGACGGGCTGCCAGATCGCGGTGGTGATCTCAAACAAGGCCGATGCGGCGGGGTTGGTGGCGGCGCGGGAGCGCGAGCTGAAGGCTCTGGCGATTGAAGCGCGCGGACGGAAGCGCGCGGAGCATGATGCGGAGATCATTGCTGCGCTGAAAGAGCATCAAGTCGATCTGGTGATTCTGGCGGGTTATATGCGGCTGCTGTCGCCGGAGTTTGTGCAGGCGTTTCCGGAGCGGATTCTGAATATACATCCTTCTTTGCTGCCGGCATTTCCGGGACTGGATGCGCAGGAGCAGGCATTCAATTACGGCGTGCAGGTGGCGGGGTGCACCGTACATTTTGTGGATGAAGAGCTGGACCATGGCGTGATCGTGCTGCAGAAGGCGTTTCCGGTGCACGAGGGGGATGATTCGCAGGCGCTGGCGGAGCGGATTCTGGAGCAGGAGCATATCGCATACAGCGAGGCGATTGGGCGGGTGCTGTCGGGGGAGTATCGGGTGGTGGGACGGCGATACGTCCGTAACGCAAAGTAGTTAGAATAGCTGGACTGAATTGTTCTCACAGCAGCCCCTGCGCGCTGCAAGAGTTCTGCGATGGCGCGCGAAACCTTACGGTGGGACTTCCACCCAAGCCAAGGAGGGATTCGCATGGGCACCATTACGACCAAAGACGGAACCAGCATTTATTACAAGGATTGGGGCAAAGGGCAGCCAATCGTGTTTTCGCATGGCTGGCCGCTGAATGCGGATGCTTGGGATCCGCAGATGCTCTTTCTGGGCAGTCATGGCTATCGGGTGATTGCACACGACCGGCGTAGTCACGGGCGATCAGGGCAGACATGGAACGGCAATGAGATGGATACGTATGCCGATGATCTGGCGGAGCTGTTTGAGGCGCTCGATCTGAAGGGCGCAGTGATGGTGGGACACTCGACGGGCGGCGGCGAAGTAGCCCGCTACCTGGGCCGGCACGGCTCGAAACGCGTGAAGAAGGCTGTCCTGATCGGCGCGGTGCCTCCGATCATGGTGAAGACGGAGAAAAATCCGGGCGGGCTGCCGTTATCGGCGTTCGATGGAATTCGCGCGGGGGTGGTGGCCGACCGCTC
>JASHRS010000291.1 GCA_030037215.1 Silvibacterium sp.
TCCACTTCAGTTCACCCGTTCTGCGGTCGCGTCCTTCAAACACGTCCGCAGCCTCCGAGACCGGATTCCACTCCGTGCCCATGTCGAGCAGGTTCACGAAGAAGTCGTTGGTCAGCGCCTCCGGCCGCTTGGTGAACACGCCATGCTTGGTCTGTCCCACGTTGGTATTCAGGACGCGCAGACCTCCAAGCAGCACCGTCAGTTCAGGCGCGGTCAGCGTCAGCAATTGTGCCTTATCGACCAGCAATGCCTCGGCAGGCACGCTGAATTTGCCTTTGAGGTAATTGCGGAAGCCGTCTGCGACCGGTTCGAGCACGGCAAAGGAGTCCACGTCAGTCTGCTCCTGCGAAGCGTCCGTGCGTCCCGGCATAAACGGGACCGTCACATTGAAGCCCGCATTCTTTGCCGCCTGCTCCACGCCCGCATTGCCTGCCAGCACAATCAGGTCGGCAAGCGAGACTTTCTTGCCGCCGGATTGCTTGCTGTTGAATTCGCTCTGGATGCCTTCGAGCGTCTTCAGTACTTTCGCCAGTTGAGCGGGCTGGTTGACCGCCCAGTCCTTCTGCGGAGCCAGACGGATGCGTGCGCCGTTTGCGCCGCCACGCTTGTCGGAGCCGCGGAAGGTGGACGCCGACGCCCAGCCAGTTGAAACCAGTTGCGGCACCGTCAGCCCCGAAGCCAGGACCTTCGCCTTGAGTGCAGCAATGTCTTTCTCATCAATCAGCTTGTGATTGACAGCGGGAATGGGGTCCTGCCAGATAAGCTCTTCGGCAGGAACTTCAGGCCCGAGATAGCGTACACGCGGACCCATGTCGCGGTGTGTCAGCTTGAACCACGCGCGGGCGAAGGCGTCGGCAAGCTCGTCCGGATGCTCATAGAAACGCCTTGAAATCTTTCCATAAACGGGATCTAAGCGAAGGGAAAGATCCGTGGTTAACATGGATGGCGCACGGCGCTTGGACGGATCCTGCGGATCCGGCACGGTCCCTGCACCCGCATCACCCTTTGGCTTCCACTGATGCGCGCCGGCTGGGCTCTTGGTCAGTTCCCATTCATGTTCAAACAGGTTCTTGAAAAAACCGTTGCTCCATTTTGTCGGCGTGTTCGTCCAGATGACTTCTAGACCGCTGCCGATCGTGTCGGCGCCGTTGCCGGTGCCGAAGCTGCTCTTCCAGCCGAGACCCTGTTCCTCGAGTCCTGCGGCTTCAGGAACAGGCCCCACATGAGACACAGGACCTGCGCCGTGGGTCTTGCCGAAGCTGTGGCCGCCCGCAATCAGCGCAACGGTTTCTTCGTCATTCATTGCCATGCGTGCAAACGTCTCGCGAATGTCCTTGGCGGCCGCGAGCGGGTCCGGGTCGCCGTTCGGTCCTTCCGGGTTAACGTAGATCAGGCCCATCTGCACGGCAGCAAGCGGATTTTCAAGATCGCGGTCGCCGGAATAGCGCTTGTCATCCAGCCAAACGGTCTCGGAGCCCCAATAGACGGCTTCTTCCGGCTCCCAGACGTCCTCGCGCCCGCCGCCGAAACCGAAGGTCTTGAAGCCCATCGATTCCAGTGCGACGTTGCCGGCAAGGATGATCAGGTCGGCCCAGGAGATTTTTCGTCCATACTTCTGCTTGATCGGCCAGATAAGACGGCGTGCCTTGTCGAGGCTGACGTTGTCGGGCCAACTGTTGAGGGGTGCAAAGCGCTGCTGGCCGGCGCCGGCGCCTCCGCGGCCGTCACCGATGCGGTACGTACCTGCACTGTGCCATGCCATGCGAATGAAAAAAGGCCCGTAGTGACCGAAGTCCGCCGGCCACCAGTCCTGCGAGTCCGTCATCAGTGCCAGCAGGTCTTTCTTCACGGCCGCCAGGTCTAAGCTGTTGAATTCTTCGGCGTAGTTGAAGTCCTTGTCCATCGGATCAGACAGGACAGAGTTCTGACGCAGGATTCTCAGATTCAACTGGTTTGGCCACCAGTCACGGTTCGACGCGCCTTCGCCGGCGGCGCGATGGAACGGGCACTTGGCTCCGTTTGACGTTATTTTTTCGTCTGCCATGATTCTTCTCCAGGTTGGGGTGACGCGTTGCACACGTCACGGGTTACTCGAAATCTCAAAGCGCAAATATCCGGATTTGTCTCAACACAGGTAATGTAGCATCATGGAGATCGATAGCTCCAATACATAGTTCCCATGCGGAGCATAGGCATTTCCTATGGAAATTCATCAACTTCGATACGTCTGCGCCATTGCCGAAACCGGCAGTTTCAGCCGCGCCGCCGAGCACTGCCACGTTGCGCAGCCTTCGCTGTCGCAGCAGGTCCTCAAACTTGAAGAAGACCTGGGCGCAAAGCTCTTCGACCGTCTTGGCCGCAGCGTCCGCCTCACAGAAGCGGGCCGCGCTTTTCTGCCCCATGCGCGCTCCATCCTGCATCAGATGGAAGCTGCACGCACCGGCGTCGCAGACAAGCGAACCGACGTGCGCGGAAGCGTGGCCATAGGTGTCATTCCCACCATCGCGCCATATCTCATGCCGCGCTACACCGCCGCTTTTGCGAAGAAATATCCCGAGGCAAGGCTGCGCATCGTTGAAGAAACCACGCCGGTTCTCGTCGAAAGTCTGCGCAACCTCTCCATCGACCTCGCCATTCTCTCGCTGCCCCTGCGCCATAAGGAGTTCGAGATGTTTCCTTTGCGCACCGAACCGCTCTTCGCCGTGCTGCCCAAAGACCATCCTCGCGCCGCCGCAAAATCGCTTGCGCTCAAGGACCTCCGCGGCGAGCAGTTCGTCATGCTGCGCGATGGCCATTGTTTCCGTGACCTCAGCTTCGCCGCCTGCGCGCGGGCGCGCGTCACGCCGCGCATCGCCTTTGAGAGCGGACAGTTCAGCAGTCTTCTGGGAATGGTCGCCGCAGGTGTCGGCGTCTCGCTCGTGCCGGAAATGGCGATCGACCGCAACGCAAACTGCAGCTACGTTCGCCTCAGCGACGCTCGCGCCACGCGCACCATCGTTGCTGCAGTCCTGCGTGGACGCAGTTTCAACCGCGTCCAGCATGCCTTCTTATCAGGAATCAGAAACTAGGACTGGCCATCTTCGTTGGTCGTGGGAACAGCCAGTCCCGCGACCAACGGGAGCGCCAAAAAAGCCGGCACCAGGATGGCCCGAAGCCAGGGTCCTCGGCACGCGCGTTTTTCGCGTGTTGGGGTGGAAAGGCGCGTGTGCCTGAACGGCGAGTTCAGAAGGTTGCGCGCATCCCAACCTGCATACGCCGTGGCGGATCGGCGCTTGTCACTTGTCCGAAGTCCGCGCTGCCCTCGGTGTTATCCACGTATGACCCGTTCGGATGGTTCAGCACATCGAACGACGCCACAGACATGCCGAGCGTCGGGCTCTTGTCCAGTTCCTTGGGATGCAGCTTGAAGTCATAACCCCAGCGCAGATCAAGATCGGCGTAGTCCGGACCAATCTCTGAATTTCTCGCCACCCCATCCGGACGCGCATTGAACAGGTCCGTTCCGTAATTGTCGTCGCCGGTCAAAATCGAATACGGCTCGCCGCTGTTGGCAAACACACCCACGCCCAGGTTCAACAGGTGCCTTGGATTGAATGCGCCGTAAAATCCAAAATGGTTGCGCTGCTGCCAGCTCGCCGGACCCCACTCCGCACTAGGGTCCTGCTGGTTCTCCGGAAAGAACCAGAAGCCGTCGGTGTTGTTCGCATAATGGCTCCATGTGTACCATGCAAAACCCGTAAAGTACCGGTTCAGCCGCCCACGATAATTAACGTCCATTGCTGAGCCAATCTGTGTTCCCTCGGACTGGATCTGTCGCTCCTGTGAAATCGACGCGTCCGGCCGCTCGCTGTAGTCCGGCGGCAGCGGCGCGTTGATGTCCACCGAGCGGTACAAGTCAATCCCCCGATTCATGCGTCCGCCAATCGAGATCGTGCCCTTTTCGCCGACGGCACGATCGAGCGACAATCCATACTGCACCGAATACGGCGTGCGGATATTCGGAGCCAGCACCGCCAGCGACGGCGGCAGCGTATCTACATCCACGCACTCGCTCGCCGGGTAACACAGCGGCTGCTGGTTGGCCGACACCTGCAGCAGGCGCAGTTTGCCGGGCGAGTAGCGCGCCAGATCAAGCAGCGGCCCGCTGCCTGTGCGGTCGTAGTACACGCCGCCGCCGCCGCGCAGCACAAGCTGGCTCTTCTGGTCCCACACCCATGCAAACGACACCCGCGGCGAAAAATTATTGATGTCGCTGTTCAGAAAATTCTGCCAGTCATACCGCAGCCCCGGAGTCACCGAGAACCACGGCGTCAGCTTGATCTGGTCCTGCGCAAAGGCGCCGACCTCGTCCTGGTGATAGACAAATCGGCTCTGTCCCATCTTCACCGAATAGCCTGAAGGAATTCCTGCCTGCTGGTTCTCGAGCGCCGTCGCGATCAGAGTGCCGTCCTCTGCATAAGTCGGACTGAATGTGTACGTCCCATCGCGGTCCGTGTCGTCGTCAAATACTCTGCGGCCCAGGTGCGGCACGTCGATGCCGAACTTCAGCGTGTGCTGCCCCATAGTCCATGTCATCATCTCTTTCAGCCGCAGGTTGTACTCGCTCGATACTTGGTCGTTCTGTGCGCTGCCGCCGGTGTAGTTGCCGTTCACAACAACCTTCGGACCCTCCTGCGCGTCGGTGATCGGGTCGTACTGGCGTTCCAGCACAATCGCCGCCTCATTCAGCGCCTTCGGCGAAAGAATGTAGTTGTCGTGGATGACCATGTCGTCCTCGCGCCCTTTCGCGTTGTACCCCGCTTCAGGAAGCGTCTGGTTTCCCACGCCTTCATTCTCGTTGCTCGTGTCCTGATAGGCATACATCACAGACACGCTCTGCTTATCGCTGACCTGGTGCCCGATCTTGATCGAGAATTCCGTGTCGCGTGTCGGTGCTGGCACATTCACGTTGTAAATACCCTGCGGATTATCCGGTGTCGGAGCGACCGTCGCATTCACCACCGCTTCCAGGTCTTCTTCCTGCCGGTTCAACGAAAACAGGAACATCGTGTTCTTCAGCCGCGGAACCGGTCCCGTCACATTGCCTTCATAAATGCGCCGCGAGTCGCCCGGCTTGCTCGGCGAAAAGTCCTGTTGCGCATTGAACAGCGCATCGCGGTAAAGAAAATTGAATTCGCCGTGGTAGGCACTTGCCGCCTGCTTGGTAATAATGTCGATCTGCCCGCGCCCCGGCCAGTAGTACTGCGCCGAATAGGGGTCCTGATTGATAATCACTTCCTGCACTGCCGAAGGCGAAACCATGGCGCGGTTCGCCTCCACGCCATCGACCATCAATCCCGTACCCGCCGTGCTGGCATCTCCCTGATCGAGAAAATTGCCCATCGCTGTCACATAGTCGTTGTCGAAGATCGGCAGGTCCTTCAAATCGCTCGCCGTCATCACCGACGTATCGCCGTTGTTTTCGCTCGCTGTCAGGTCAATGCTCGACGCCGCGCTCACCGTCACCTGCTGGACCGCCGTCGCTACTGCAAGCTGAATTGTCAGCGGAGCCGTCGGAGCTGCTCCCGCTGTGATCTGCTCAGAAAATGGTTGAAACCCGGTCAGGCTCACCATGAGCGAGTAGGTTCCAGCCGTCGCCGGTGCCAGCCGGAACCCTCCTGTTGCGTCCGTTGTCGTCGAAGCCACCGTTGCTCCCGTCTGCGTCGTCAACGCGACTTGCGCGCCGGGAATAATTGCCCCGCTCGTGTCCGTTACTGTGCCGCTGATGACCGCAGGTATGGCCGCTGCCTTAATGCTTGAACTTGCCACTGGATTCACGGCAGGAGTCTTCACCGCAGCAGAAGCGTTCTGCGCAAGAGCGGCAGGAGCGAAAATAACAAAGGCGAAAGCCGGGACAAAGAGCCGGAAAGGCAAACGGAACAAGGCAGAACCCTCTCAACGTTGTGGACGCAGCGCGCCCGTTCCTGTCCACTGCCGTTCAGGAAGATGGGTTGCAAGCCGGAAAGCCTGCCTTCCAACGGCAAAGCAATGTCTTGGTTGCGTCGTTACGGGCGTCCCAAAGCAGAAAGGCCGGGTCGGGCTTCGGCCAACGGTCGATTGTTCTTAGTTATTTCTGGACTGCGGCGCCCAGCGCCATCGTCCACTCCGATGGCGCATCGACCATGCAGTCGGAGGTAACTGTCTCCAATGTATGCGAGGATAGCCCGAATCTGCAACCGATTACACCCGTTCCTGCGTTCCGCGCAGTCAAAACGTCAACAACCGAGTCGCCGATCATCAGCGTTTCTTCCGACCTTGCGCCTGCCTCACGCATCAGCGTGTTCAATCCTTCGGGATCGGGCTTCTTCGTCGCAAAGCTGTTGCCGCCGTAAATCTGGAAAAAATATCGGCTCAATCCCAGCGCCTCGCAAATTCTCTTCGAAGGCCTTACCGGCTTGTTCGTCAGCACTGCGAATTTGCGCTCGCGGCCATCGGGCATCGTTCGCAGCGCATCGAGCGCTTGAAACACTCCGTCGTAAACATAGGTGTGGTCGAGCATGTGCCTGCGGTAACTCGCCAGAAAGCGCTCCAGGCCATCGGCCACCAGTGCTTCGTCTTCGGGATCACCAAGCACCCTCTGCACCAGCATTCTCGCGCCGTCGCCTACATACTCGGCAATCACCTTTTCCGGCACTGTCGGGCGATTCATCTCCGCAAGCATCGCATTCACCGCCGTTGCCAGGTCTTTCCGCGAATCAATCAGCGTCCCATCCAGGTCGAACACGATCAGCCTGATCGCCGCAGCATCAATCGGGTTCACAATTTCCAGCATGAATTGATTCTAGCGGCAATGCCGTCGAGATCGTCTCTCAGCTCCACTGCGCAAAATTGATCAGGGCGTGCAGAAAAACTCCGTACCACACGTTCTGCGTCCGCACATAGATCACGCCAAATCCCAGGCCAAACATCAGCGATAAAATGCCCGTCACCAGCGCATCTGCAACATCGACTCCTGCCGCCAGAAAAATGAGGAAGCGTACAAGGCTGTACACAACTGCGGCTGCAATTACGCTCATCGGAATTTTGTATATCTCGATCGAGCCCAGTTGCGTCCTGCCGAGTGACGTAAGCAGCGCCCCGCGAAAAACAAACTCCTCCACCACCGGCGCCAGCGCGATCGCCGCGAGGTGGTTCACTTTCCCCACCAGCGACATCGGCGCAGTCAGCCCTGCGAGATAGGCAATGATGAATGCGATCAACACCAGGACAGCCCATATCAGGAACCAGCGAATCAAGGCCTCCGCAGCGCTTCCTGCTGAAAACAACGGACGCCCCATGACGCGGCGCACAAGGATAAAGCCTAAAACAATAAGCTGGGGCAGAGTCACCAGCACAAGTGTCAGCGCTGTCCAGTTCGGATAGAACCGGTTCAGCACAACCGCGATCAGGAAAACCACGAAGTAGAATCCGCAGTTGATTGCCGCCTCGGACAGCGGCTCTATATCAATCGGCCTTGCTACCAGTTCATCGTTCATCCGTTCCGTCTTTCAGGAAACACTCGCAAAGCAGAAGGCTTGCCGATTGCCAGTATGACTGAATCCTTCAACGGAAAGCAGCCATATAGTTAGCGCATTCCTCGCCTATGAACCAAAGATATTCTTGACGCTTTCATCAACCCGGTGTCATATAAGGGCAGCAAAATTCACCCCCCCAGGCCTGACCAGAATACAAAGCACCGCAGTATTGAGAGGCCAGGATGAATGTGTCTGTTCGTACGCCGGCAGATCTCGGCCTGATAATTACCGATCTCCAGTCGGATGCTTCTTTTGTAGCCAGGCCCCTGCGCGCGCGCGATGTAACCGTGATTCCCGAAGGAATGCGCCGCATTGCCCACGCGCTCGTTGAGCATCCCACAAACATCCTGCAGGTGCTGGTGGAAACCGCTCTCGAGCTCTGCAGTGCAGACAGCTCAGCCATCAGCTTCGAAAAAGAAGACCGTACCGAAGACGCTTATTACCAGTGGGTCGCCATCGCTGGCGAGTATTCGGGCATGTACAACGCTGTATTCCCTCACTATCCCACCGGGTGCAGCATCTGTCTGGAGCGGGGACGGCCTCAGCATGTCCGCGCCTTCAAGCCCTACTTTGACTACCTCGGAATCACCGCTGCTCCCGTCACCGACGGCCTCATGTTCCCGTGGCAGACGGACGAAGCACGCGGAACCTTCTATATCCTCGCGCACGGTCGCACCGAGGCCTTCGACCGCGACGACCTGCGCATAATGGAAATCCTCGCCGACTTCGCCGCCATCGGGGTTCGTCAGCTTCGCCAGCAAAAACTGCTCATGGAGCGGGCCGAAGCAGCGGCCCAGGCCTCAATGGCCAACGATCTCGCACACAAAATCAACAATCCCTTGCAGAGCCTGATCAATGTCCTCTATTTGTGCTCTGAAGGACACAACGGTGAGGCGGCTAAGATCGTAGGGCACCAGGCGCTCAGCGATCTCGAGCGGCTGTCTTCGCTCGTAAGGGAGCTCTTAGACCTGCCACATCAGAAGCTCTCTCAGTTTTGACGCTGGACGGAAGAACTGTTTCGCAGTCTCCTGCTTAATTACCTCTACTCAAACGTTTGACTTGACCATATCAGAAGAGTAGGCTGGCCATCCGTAGGAGCATACTCTCCCATGGACCGCCGGAATTTTGTCAAAAGCTCACTCGCCGCAGCCGGCGCAACGCTGCTCGCTGGTCACTCATCGCTCGCAAGCTCAACCCCGGATGATCGGCAATCGTCTTCCGGCGCGCAATCCATCCCGGGCGCTATCTCGGCTTCGGAAATCGACGCCGCCCGCTTCCCTGACGATTTCCTCTGGGGCATGGCCTCTGCAGCCTATCAGGTCGAGGGCGCGTGGAATATCGACGGTAAGGGCGAATCAAACTGGGATCGCTTCTCCCACACCGTTGGCAAAATCAAAGGTGGCGCCACCGGAGATGTCGCCTGTGATCAGTACCACCGCTACAAAGAGGACATTGCCATCCTTAAGCGCCTTTACCAGAAAAGTTATCGCTTTTCCATCTCATGGGCGCGCATCCAGCCCGCCGGCACCGGCTCAGCGAATCAGAAAGGCATCGACCACTACAGCCGTCTCGTTGACACCATCCTCGAAGCCGGTATCCGTCCCTTCTGTACGCTCTACCACTGGGACCTCCCTCAGGCGCTCGAAGATCGCGGCGGCTGGCCCAACCGTGACCTAGCGTCCTATTATGCCGAGTACGCCGGGATTCTCGCGAAACATCTCGGCGACCGCCTCACCGTCTGGGCTCCTTTCAACATGCCCTGGACCTTCACCTATTACGGATACGGCATCGGCGTCTTCCCCCCGCAGCGCACTGGCTTCGATCTGTTCCTCAAGGCCGCGCACACCGTCAATCTCGCGCAGGGTCAGGCCTTCCGCGCCATCAAGGCCGCTTCGTCCAAGGCCACCGTCGGCAGCGCCTACGGAGCAGCCCCCGCCTACCCGAAAACCAACAGTGAAGCCGACATCGCCGCGACCGCGCGCTACAACGCGATGAACAACCTCTATTTCCTCAACACGGCAATGCGGGGAGAGTATCCAAAGGCTTTCGTCGGTGAGCCGCCATACGCCGCCATGGGCTATCGTCCCGGCGACGACAAAATCATGAAGGTCCCGCTCGACTGGATCGGCTTTCACTACTACACGCGCCGCGTCGTCTCTGCTGCAATTAGCACTTGCGTCTCCGGCCCATCCGGACACTTCGGAACCGAGACCGAAGGCGAAGGCGGCGCATCAGCCCGCGACCCGCTTACTCAGATTCACGTCGAAATGCCGACCGAAGGTCCGCTCACTGAAGCCGGCCTTGAGATCTGGCCGCACGGCATGTACGACCTCGTCACGCAGATCTCGCGCGAGTACAACAATCCCATCATCGAAATCAGCGAGAACGGATGCTGCTATCTCGATTCGCCCGATGACTCGGGCCGCGTCCCCGACCAGCGTCGCATCAGCTTCCACCAGCAGTATCTCGCCGAACTCGCGCGCGCCATCCGCGACGGAGCCCGCGTCCGCGCCTATCATGCCTGGAGTCTCGTCGATAACTTCGAATGGGCCGACGGCTATTCGCAGCGCTACGGTCTCACCTATGTCGACTTCCGTACGCAGAAGCGCACCATCAAGGACTCGGGCCTCTGGTATGGACGCGTCGCCGCCTCCAACCGCCTGAATGCATAATCCGGATTGGAATGCCGCAGGTTCAAACCAGACCAGCATCGGCCCGATAGCTTACACTACTGCAGATCGCTTTCGGAG
>JASHRS010000292.1 GCA_030037215.1 Silvibacterium sp.
GCGGGGCGGTCGAGCGAGTCCATGTGGTTGCTGCGGAGGGCGGTGTGTCCGACGAGGGCAGCGACGTTGACGGCGGGCTGGGCGGCGTGGATGGCTTCGACGTAAGACGCGAAGGTGGGATAGCGGAAGGCCGCGGCGTCGCCGAGGAGGTTCATGGGATCGGGCGGGACTTCTGTTTGACCTTGCCGTGGTTTTAGTGTGACGGGCGCGGCGGAGATGCCGCAGTTGCCGGTGATGATGGTGGTGACTCCCTGGGAGAGCTTGGGGAGCATGGCTGGCGTGTTGAGGATGGCGGTGTCGTCGTGGGTGTGCGTGTCGATGAATCCGGGGGCGAGGGCGAGGGATTCGGCCTGGATGATTGTTGTTGCGTCGACTTCAAGTGAAGGGCCAATGGCGGTGATGCTATCTGCGGTGATGGCTACGTCGGCGACCTCGGATTCTGCGCCGGAGCCGTCGTAGAGGGTCGCGTTGCGGATGAGTGTGTCGCAGCGGAGCATGGTTCTATCAGACTAAAGGGTGTGGTCTACGCGAGCAAAAGACAAAACCGCCCTGCGCGGGCGGCGCTCTTCGCCAGAGGGGCACACGACCAGCATGAGTCAACCTAAATGCAGGTTGACTCATGCTGGTCAAATCCGTTCCTGGAATGCGCTTCCTCGCTCATGTCAGTTTTATTGTTGCTCGGAAAACAACGTGCTTCATGCCGACGCGCCTGCTTATCTTGAACCTTGGATTTAGGCTGGATGTTGGGAGATCAAGATGGATGCTTCGCTGAACAAAGGATTGGGGTTTGTTGAGGGTGCTCTGGATGCTGCGGCCGTGGCGCGGTTGAAGTGGAACCTGCTGCGCGAGGATGTCAGCTTGCCGTGTGCGGTGCTGCATGAGGACACGCTGCGGCACAACCTGAAGTGGATGCAGCGGTTCATTGAGCGGTATGGGATGAAGCTGGCTCCGCATGGAAAGACGACGATGGTTCCGAAGCTGTTTGCGATGCAGATTGCCGGAGGCGCGTGGGGGATTACGGTGGCGACGGCGCATCAGGCAGCCGTGGCGCATGCGCACGGAATAAAGCGCGTGCTGCTGATGAATGAGCTGGTGGGCAAAGAGAACATGTCGATGGTGGCGCGACTGCTGCAGGATCCCGGATTTGAGTTGTATTGCCTGGTGGATTCGGCGGAAGGCGTGGATCTGCTGGGAGCGTTCTTCAACCCGCGTGGGCTGAAGGTGCGTGTGCTGCTGGAGGTGGGAGCGCAGGGCGGACGTGCGGGTGTTCGCGATGAGGCGCAGGTGGATGCGGTGGTGGCTGCGCTGGCGAAATGGTCGGGCACGATTGAGCTATGTGGTGTGGAGCTGTTTGAAGGCGTGGTCGATGGTGAGGCTGCTGTGCGGGAGTTTGTGCGGCGCGCAGTTGCGGTGACGCGTCGGCTGCTGGATGAAAAGCGGTTTGCGCATCTGCCGGCGATGCTCACGGGCGCGGGTTCTGCATGGTATGACGTGGTGGCGGAGGAGTTTTCGGCGGCGAAGTTCGGTGATGCAGTGGAGATTGTGCTGCGTCCGGGGTGTTATTTGACGCATGATGTGGGCGCATATCGAGAGGCACAGGCGCGGATTCTAGCGGGCAATCCGGTGGCGCGCGAGATGCGGGAGGGATTGAAGCCAGCACTGCAGGTGTGGGCGTATGTTGTGTCGCGTCCTGAGGCGGAGCGCGCGATTGTGGGGCTGGGCAAGCGGGATGCAGCGTTCGATGCGGGATTGCCGGTGGCGGCTTTGCGATACAGGCCGGGGGATGCTGCGGTGCAGGCTGCTCCGGAGCACTGGAAGGTGACGAAGTTGATGGATCAGCACGCGTATCTGCAGATTGCGGCAGACGATGACGTGCGCGTGGGTGACATGATCGGGTTCGATATTTCGCATCCCTGCCTGACGTTCGATCGGTGGCGGGTGATTCCTGTGGTGAATGCCTCCTATGATGTCGTGGATGTTGTCGAGACATTCTTCTAGCGATAGCCCATGCCCACGAGGACGCCGCGCATGTAGGCGAAGCTGGCGATTACTCCCGGCATGGGGTCGTCGGCGTGGACTTCGTATTCGAGATCGACGAATCCGGGGTATTTGGTTTTGATGAGGGCTTCGAAGATTTCGCGGACAGGCATGAGGCCATCGCCGACGGCTACCTGACTTTCCTTGTCGGTAAAGCTGGTGAGGTCTTTCATATGCATGTTGTAGAGGCGCGGGCCGCAGGCGTGGATGGCCTCGACAACATCCGTGCCGGCGCGGACGCAGTGGCCGACGTCGATGCAGCAGCCCATGCGTTCGTCCATGCCCTTGACGGCTTTGAGGGCGTCAAGCGGCGAGGGATAGAGCTTGTCCTCAGGCCCGTGGTTGTGGATGGCGATGCGGATGTCGTACTGCTTGACGAATTTTTCGATGCGCGGGAGGGTTTCGTGCGCAGGGTCGCCGGCGACGATGACGGAAACGCCGGCGCGCTTGGCGTATTCGAATTTGGACTGGATATCGGCGTCTTCGTCTTTAGTGAAGTAGATGGCTCCGATGGCATGGAGCTTGATGTCGTTGGCGGTATAGTCTGCGACGGCGGCAGCTTCAGCGGCCGGGTCCATGGGGAGATGGTCTTTTGCGTCTTTGGCGTTAAGTGCGGAAACGTTGAGCTGCTTCATGTACGCGATGAGCTGCGCACGGGTGAAATTGCGGAAGGTATAACTGGCGAGGCCGAGCTTGATGGGCGATGGCGAGCCAGTTTCCTGTCTCGGTTCGGCGAATGCGGGCAGTGAGCCTGACGTCGCGGCGGCTGCGATAACGGCGCTGGATGCGAGAAAGCTACGGCGAGTGGTTTTCATATTGTTGGCTCCCAGCCTTTTTCGTATTCGCGTGCCCAGTACTTCATGGCACCGGGGTCGTTGAGAATGTTGCCACCGTTCGAGGGGTCGAGATCAAGCTCGCGCTGGACGAACCAGGCGATGTTCGAGAGCTGGAGCATGGTGACGGCGACGTTTCCGATGGAGATGGGCGCGCGAAGTGCTTCGCCTTTCTGGATGGCGGCGATGAAATTGGCAAAATGGGCGTCAGTCATGGAGTCAGCGCCAATGAGGTCGGAGGATGAAGTTTTCTGTGTGTTGACTCTGAACTCATCAGTCTTCTTGCCGTTGAGGTCGTAAACTTCGTATCCGTCTCGGTCGACAATGACCGAACCGTCTGTGCCCATGATGGTTGAGCCGCGGTCGCGGTTATAAAGCCTCATGCCCTGGCAGCTTTTGTTGTCCCACGAGATGAGCTTGTCGTCGTATTCGAAGCTGGTAACAAGCGTGTCGTAGAACTGCCAGTCATCTTTGTAGGCGTAGCGGCCTCCTGCGGCGGTGACGCGGTTGGGATAATCGACGCCGAGAGCCCAACGGCAAACGTCAATTTCATGCGTGCCGTTGTTAAGGGTTTCGCCGGTGCCCCAGACGCGGAACCAATGCCAGTTGTAAGGCTGCACATTGTCTTTGTATTGCTGGCGCGGAGCCGGGCCCTGCCAGAGGTCCCAATCGAGCTGCGCGGGAACGGACGCAGGCTTGCCGTAGCCGATGGGCTTGCGGGTGTTTACATACCATGCGCTGGCGTAATAGGGGCGTCCGATGAGTCCACTATGAATTTTTTCGACGATCTCGATGGTGTGCGGCGAGGATCGCTGCTGGGTGCCCATTTGCACCTGCTTGTCGTATTTTGCGACGGCCTGGAGGAGCAGCGCGCCTTCAGCGGGGTTGTGGCTGCAGGGTTTCTCGACGTAGACGTTTTTGCCGGCTTTGAGACCGTAGATGGCCATGGGCGTGTGCCAGTGGTCGGGCGTGGCGATGGTGATAGCGTCGACGTCTTTCTGGTCGAGGACGCGACGGAAGTCCTGACTGGTTGCGGGCGCAGTACCCATCATCTGCTGCGTAGCGGCGGCGAATTTTGCAAGGGTGTTGGTGTCGACGTCGCAGACATGGGTGATGCGGACGGCAGATTGATTGGCCTTGAGCGAAGATAGATGCGCGTAGCCGCGGCCGTGGAGTCCAATAACGGCGAAGTTGAGGCGATCGTTTGCGCCGAGGATCTGGCTATAGCTTTTTGCGGTCGTGCTGACAGCAAGGGTTGCGGCCCCAGCGGCGAGCGTGTCGAGGAACTGCCTGCGGGTGATAGTCATGCTGAGAATCCTTATGCGAATCGGTGAGGGTGCGGATTAACAGGAGATTCCGGCTTGCGTGAGTGTTTTCTTGAGGCCGGCGAAGCTGATGCGCGTAGAAGCTTCCGGAGTTCCGGCTCCGCGCCAATGGGTTTCGAGGCTGACGGCATAGTGGTAACCCTGATTCTTAAGCGCGCGAAGCTGGCCCACCCAGTCGATGATGCCGGAGCCGACGGGAGCCCAATCGTATTTGCCGTCGGGATGACGGACGACATCTTTGCAGTGGCAGTGGCCGATTCGGTGTTTAGGAAGCAGGTCGTATCCGTTGGGATAAGGCGTGGAGCCGATAGCGGCGGCATTGCCGGGGTCCCAGTTGAGCATGAAATTTTTGTTGGGGATGGCGGCGAGGGTCGCTGCGGCTTCCTCTCCGGTGGCGGTGTTGCAGGACATTTCGTTTTCAAGAAGCAGGATGAGCCCGTGCTTTTCGCAGCGCGCCGCTGCGTCCTGCAGCTTGGCGTTGATGGCGGCGCGATAAGGCTTTACGTCGTCGAGACGCCAGTAGTCGAAGCAGCGGATGCGGTCTGTATTGAAGGCTTTTGCGAGCGCGATGCAGCGGTCGAGAAGATGATCCTGCGCGGCAGCATCAAAGTCGGCATGGAACTGGTCGCGGTGCTCGCTTTGTTTTGAGAGCGGAGCGCCGGGCCAGTCGGTCTTGAAGAGC
Organism: Silvibacterium sp.; assembly: GCA_030037215.1. Taxonomy (GTDB): domain Bacteria; phylum Acidobacteriota; class Terriglobia; order Terriglobales; family Acidobacteriaceae; genus Silvibacterium. The sequence goes on from JASHRS010000292.1 coordinate 4,878, forward strand.
GGCGATGCGATGTCGGTTACGCGGAGATTGTGCGCGGCGAGGATCTTGTTGGTTTCGGCGATTTCCTTGTCGGTGAGATCGGTGACGTTCTTGCCCCACATGGCGCGGAGCTCAATCCAACTAAGGCCGAAGTCATGGGAGACGATCTGGCAGGCGCGCTCGAAATCCTGCGTGATTTCGTCGTTGATGACGGCGAGGCGGAATGGACAGGTGGTGGATTGGGCTTTGAGGAGTGGGGAGGTTGCGGCGGTGAGTGTGGCGATTCCGATGCCTGCGAGGACTTCGCGGCGGGTGCGATGCATTGAGACAGGGCCCTCCGGTGGATGGGGATTCCGAACCAGCATCCATGATCGAACTTTTGGGGGATTGCGTCCAGCGGGCGTTGTTACAGGAACCAGATTTCAAAGATGAGCCAGACATCGCCGCCCGCTGGGGATGGCTTTGCATCGATGAGCGCATAGGTCCCTCCGGGCCCTTTCAGCTCGGCATATTCATTGGGATCGGCGGAGGTGGGTGTCTTATGGACAAAGGTCCAGCCTTCTGGCAGAGATCCGTCGAGGTCTGCAATGAGCTGTGAAGCCGTTGCAGCAACATTTGACTTTGGCCGCCGATACATGGGGCAGGCGAACAAATATAGTTCTATCTTCGTGGCATGGCAGTTCAAGCCTCCGCCGGGAAACTGTTTTACAGGCCAATCGAGGTAACCTTCCGATACGATCTTTGGGTCGCCGGAGACGAGATTGAAAAAGCCTCCGTTGGCGGCGGTGAGATACGTGCGGATGGAATTGGCTTCGGGGCTCATCGGCTTGATCCCCAGAGCTTTTTCAACATCCTCGTCTGTAATTGTGTCTGAGTTTTGTGGAGCAACGTCTGGCGCGGGCGGTGTGTTTGCCTGGGCTGATGCTGTGCCACTGGGGGTCGGCGCTAAGCCGCTTCCAGCAGGCGCATGACCCGGAGCAGGGTTGGCCTGCTGCTGGTTCTGGCTATCAGCGTATAGCTGAACGAGGTTGTTCGCAATTTTTGCCCAGGCGCTCGCATTGAACGGAGGCCAGGCGCCGTTATGGGAGACAATTCTTACATCCTCAAGACTGCCGTTACGGAACATGAAGTCGAGCCTGATCCAGAGAACGGTGCCATCCAACTTGCTGATTCCATCGAGCCTAGCGGTTACATCGAAGCCGTTGCGGGTGGGCTCAAAGCGGTCAATTGCGACGCTTTTATAAAACGCTGAAGGCCATGCGAGATCATAGACCGATTGCGCGACTGACTCGATGAAGGACCTGGCGTTGCTGCGGTCTTCGCTGTTCTGGGCTGAGGCGGACAGCGCGAGGGATGCGAAGAGGGTGAGGCAGGCGAGAAGCGTGCGTGCGGGGCGTTTGAGAAGAGGTGGCATAGTCGCAGAGCAATCCTGATAATGCCCGGGATGAGCAATGGAGAGCCCCGGAGATGCAGAGAGGCGAAGTCTACCGCTGCGGATATGGGTTGTCAAAACGGAGTACGAGCGTGATTATCTTTTTCAGCCTGATCCATGCGCCAGCCAAGGCATTGGCACGCTCTGAGAGGTTTTTCTTCATCGTCAATTGATGCTTCTGTAACCCAAAGTGTCCGCAGGGCTGCCGATAATCCGGGTTATTGCGGGCGAACAAGCCCACAGGCGAAAGGAATCAGGACATGTCACAGGAAGCAGCGCATCATCACAGGCAAGCGGCAGAACATCATGAGCATGCAGCGCGCCACCACCATGAAGCCGCGAATCACCACGAAGCGGGCAATCACGAGAAAGCAGCTCATCATGCGCATCTGGCGCACGCGCACCATGTTCATGCTGTAGAGCACGCCGAACATGCGGCGAAGCACCATATCGAAGCGCACGGGTCGAAGTAACGATTTGAGCTGAGCATCATCGAAGACTGGGGACCAGCCGAATAAGGCGTCCCTTTTTCGGCCTTGCTCGTATGATTCATGGCGGGTATGATTGACTTAATGCGAATCTCAACGATTTCGGCGTGTTGTTGTTCGGCCTCGAGCCGGACGTGTTGTTGCTGACCTTTCAGCAGCGCGACTGCCGACTCGAATCCCACCCTTAGCTGGTGGGATTTTTATTTCTATTCATTTTTAGCGAGATTTTGAGGAAGTCATGAGCGATACCCTTACCGCACCTGTACTTGAATCGGCCGTTGAGGCGGTTCCCGCGGTTCCTGTTAAGGAGACCAAGGCACAGCGCATGGAGCGGCTGAAGCGCGAGCAGAATCCGTGGGAGATTTTTGACGATGTTCGACGGTTTGCGCGTGAGGGGCGTGCGAGCGTGGTTCCGGAGTGGGCGAGTGCCTACTTTAAGTGGTGGGGCATTTATACGCAGGGTGATGGCGTGGGCGCGGTCGGCGGCAAGGGCGGCGAGGGCCTAGCGAGCGAATATTTCATGATGCGCATCGCATCTCCCAATGGGTTCCTGACCTCGGCGCAGCTGCGGGTGATTGCGGACATTACGAAGAAGCATGCGCGCAACCTGGCAGATATTACGACGCGGCAGAACATTCAGCTGCACTGGCTGACGATTGAGTCGATTCCGGAGATTGTGGATGCGCTGCACATGGCCGGGCTGTCGCCACGGGGGGCTTGCGGCGATGTGGTGAGGAACGTGACGGGGTGCCCGCTGGCGGGGATTGATGCAGAAGAGATCACGGATGCGTCTCCACTGGCGATTGAGATTGCGCGGAACCTGGTTGGGAATGACAACTTTGTGAATTTGCCGCGAAAGTTCAAAATCTGCGCGACGGGATGCACGAACTGGTGCTGCTATCCGGAGATCAATGATGTTGCATTTACCGCGGTCCGGCACGGCGATACGGTTGGATATGCGGTGCGCGTGGGTGGGGGGTTGTCGAAGGAACCGCATCTTGCGGTCAAATTGAATGCTTTCGTCCGGAGTGAGCAGGTTCTGGATGTGGCGCGGGTGATTGCGGAGATCTTTCGTGATCAGATGAGCCTGCGGGAGAACCGCGACCGGGCGCGGCTGAAGTACCTGTTTCTGCGCGAGGGATGGACAGCGGAGAAGTTTTTGAATGAGCTGGAGGCGCGACTGGGATACAGGCTCGCGCCGGCTGTGGATGAGCCGCTGCCGCCGGACGGGCTGCGCGATCATGCGGGGATTCATGCACAGAAGCAACCGGGGCTGAGCTATGTGGGTGCGTCAGTGCTGCGCGGGCGCATTACAGGCGATCAGCTTGCAGCCGCGGCGGAGCTGGCAGACAAGTACGGCGTAAATGGGGGCGAACTGCGCACTACGGTGATGCAGAACCTGATCTTCGTGAATATTCGCACAGAGAAGGCGCGCGAGCTCGTGGATGAGCTGCACGGAATTGGGCTGCGAGTAGAGGGAACCGAATTCTGGCGCGGGACGGTGGCGTGCACAGGCACGGAGTTCTGCAAGCTGGCGATCAGCGAGACAAAGCGTTTTGCGAAATGGCTGGTGGAAGAGATGGAAGAGCGACTGCCGGGCTTTGACCAGCAGATTCGGGTGAATGTGACGGGATGCCCGAACAATTGCGGGCAGGCGTGGATTGCGGATATTGGTCTGGAAGGCAAGAAAGCGAAGTATGATGGCGAGATGGTGGACGCCTTCAACTTCTCGGTAGGCGGTGGGCTAGGCAAGCAGGCAAGTTTTGCCCGAGCTACAGGATATCGCGCGCCAGCGAGCGAGGTTCCGGCAGCGATGGAGCGGCTGCTGAGGGGGTATCTGGCGGATCGAAGCGAGGGCGAGAATTTGCGGGAGTGGTTTGCACGGCATGAAGTGAGTGAGTTGAGGGGATTGCTGGAGGGTGAGGCGGTTCCAGCTCTGGTTTGAAATGAGTTTGTTTCCTGCATTTATTAAACTGGCGCGACGTCGGTGTGTGGTGGTCGGCGCGGGTACAGTTGCGCTGGAAAAGGTCCGGTCGCTGCTGGCGGCGGAGGCAGATGTACGGGTTGTGGCTCTGCGCATTCACCCGGAGATTGCTGCGCTCGAGGCCGAGGGCCGCATCGAGGTTGTCCGGCGCGAATGGGTGGATGGCGACCTGGACCGTGTGTTCATGGTGATTGCGGCGACCGATAATGCAGCAGTCAATGCCACAGTATATGAGGCTGCAGTCAAACGGAACATTTTGTGCAATTCGGTGGATGATCCGCCGCACTGCGACTTTTACTTTGGGTCAGTGGTGGCGCGGGGCGATCTGCAGATTGCGATTTCGACGGCGGGTGAGAGTCCAGCACTCGCGCAGCAGTTGCGGAAGGAGATTGACGCGCAGCTGCCGGAAAATCTCGGTTCGTGGCTGCGTGAGGTTGGACGGCTGCGGCGCGAGGTTCTGGCGAAGATCGAGCCAGGTGAAGAGCGGAAGCTGCTACTGCACAAGCTGGCTGCACGGGAGGTGTGCGGGTCGGCTGCGTGTGGAGCGCGAGTAGAGGCGCTGGGCGGAGCTGCGAAAGGCCGTGTGTACCTGGTGGGCGCCGGGCCGGGCGATCCCGATCTGCTGACGGCGCGTGCGGCGCGGCTGCTGGCGTCGGCGGATATGGTGTTCCATGACGATCTGGTTCCGGAAGCCGTGCTGAAGATGACGCGACCAGAAACACAGGTGCAGAACGTGGGGAAGCGCTGCGGCGCGAAGAAAATTACGCAGACAGAGATTAACGGGCTGATGATTGCGAATGCGCGCGCAGGACGGTCGGTGGTGCGGCTGAAGAGCGGTGATCCGCTGGTGTTCGGGCGCGCAGCAGAAGAGATGGACGCGCTACGCGAGGCAGGCGTGGAGTTCGAAGTAATTCCGGGAATTACGGCGGCTTTTGCGGCGGCTGCGGCGCTGGGGTTGTCGCTGACGGATAGGAGAGCGTCGTCGAGCGTGCATTTTTCGAGCGGGCATCATGCGACGGGTGGGCCGCCGGAGATTCCTGAGCCGACGCGGGTGGTGTATATGCCGGGGCGTGACTTTGCGGCTCTGGCTGCGGAGTGGCGTGCGCAGGGATTGCCGGGGGATTTACCGTGCGCAGCGATTTCACGCGTGGCCCAGCCTGACCAGCAGATTATTTTGACGACTCTGGATGAGTTGGATGGAGTTGAGCCGGGGCCTGCTCCGGTGCTGGTGCTGGCGGGATGGGTGCTGAAGAACAGAATAGAGAGCGCAGATGGGGTTGCTGTGCGGGCACACGAGTTTCGCGCTATCCGCGAATAGCAAGCAGAGTAGAGCGCGTGAACTGGCGCGCGCTGTGTGAGAAGATTTCCTGATGATTGTTACGCGTCGGGATTTTTTAGCCGGCTCCGCGATGACGCTCGGGGCCAATTTTCTTCATGCGGGCAAAGTTTCTGCGCCGGCTCCATATGGAGCGCTGCCATCGCAACGCCAACTTGCGTGGCAGCGGATGGAGACGTATAGCTTTCTCCATTTCACGGTCAACACCTTCACAAACAAAGAGTGGGGATATGGGGATGAGAATCCCAATGTCTTCAATCCGATTGAATTCGATGCTGATGCGATCGTTGCGGCACTGAAGGACGGTGGAATGAAGGGCGTGATTCTGACGTGCAAGCATCATGACGGGTTTTGTCTTTGGCCTACGAAGACGACGGAGCACTCGATTGCATATAGCTCGTGGCGGAACGGGAGAGGCGATGTCGTGCGGGATATTTCCGATGCGGCGCAGCGGCATGGGCTGAAGTTCGGCGTCTATGTGTCGCCATGGGACAGAAACAATGCGGCGTATGGAACGGCGGCGTATCTGCCTATTTATCGCGAGCAGGTTACGGAGCTGCTGACGAATTATGGGCCGGTGTTTGAAGTCTGGTTTGACGGAGCAAATGGCGGTGATGGTTATTACGGCGGCGCGCGGGAAAAACGCCACATCGACGCGCACACCTATTATGAGTGGCCGCGTACATATGAGATTGTGCGCAGACTGCAGCCGGAGGCTGTGATCCACGGCGGGGATAAGGATGCGGACATCCGATGGGTTGGGAACGAGCAGGGAGTGGCCGGCGAGACATGCTGGTCGACATTTACGCCGGACGATTCTGTGGACGGCGGGACAACCGATGAGCTGATGGCAGGGACGCTGCATGGAACGCAGTGGATGCCAGCAGAATGCGACGTGTCGATTCGCCCGGGGTGGTTCTGGCATTCGGCGGAAGATGCGAAGGTGAAGACACCGCAGGAGCTGATGGATTTGTACTGCAAGTCGGTGGGGCGCGGAGCGAGTCTGTTGCTGAATGTTCCTCCCAATCGAAAAGGACTGCTGTCCCCGGGCGATGTGGCATCGCTGAAAGGGTTTCATGAAATCGCGGAGACGACGTTTGCGATAAATCTGGCTGCAAAAGCGCGGCTGCGGCCGTCAAATGTACGCGGAGGCGACGCGAGGTTTGGGGCGCTGAACTTAGTCGATGGTCAGAATAAGACGTATTGGGCGACAGATGACCCGGTGACAATGCCGGAGCTGGCGGTGGAGTGGGACAAGCCAGTCAAGATCGGCACGATACGACTGCGCGAGGCGACAGAGTCAGGGCAGCGGATCGAAGCCTTCGCAGTCGATACCTGGCGCGATGACGGCTGGATGCAGATTGCGCTGGGAACAAGCGTAGGGATGTGCCGCGTGATTCAGCTGCAGGAGATGGTGGAGACGGTGAAGGTGCGGCTGAGGGTGGTGAAGTGTCCGGTGAGTGTGGCGGTGCAGGAGTTTGGGGTATACGGCAGGGCGTAGAATTGCGTCCGGATGTGCGAGCGTGCAGTTACACTGTTGCTTCGTATCTGGGGGTGGCTCGATGATTCGCGCTGCTGTGTTCGGAGTTGTTCTGGCGATAGTCTCAGTGGGTTCAGCGTCAGGGACCTCAGAGAATTTGGATAAGTATGTCGGCCAGTATCGGCTCAACGATGATCCGGAGATTGTGTTGTCGGTGTTTCACGTGGGTGACCATCTGACGGTGGAGTGGGCGCGGTCGGCTGCGGTTCCGCTGACGGAAGAGGCTGACGGCAGATTCGCCGCGCCGGACGACGGGCCTAAGTATGTATTTGTTACTGATGCCGCGGGCGTGGTGACGGGGTTGAAACGCGAGACGACAGGACGCGAACCCGGCGTGACGGTGGAGGCGGCAGAGAAGATCAGCTCAACGCCGGAGCATAACCATTTTCGGCCTTATACGCGCGAAGAAGCGATGATTCCGATGCGTGACGGAGTGAAGCTGCATGCGGTGATTCTGCGACCCGCGGATGCGAAGGAACCACTGCCATTTTTGCTGACGCGTTCTCCATATGGCGTGTACTGGGCGGACTCGGATTCGATCAACGGATACTACACGGACATGGCGCAGAGCGGATACATCTTTGTGATGGAGGACATTCGCGGACGGTACGGGTCGGAGGGGAAGTTTGTGATGATGCGTCCGATTGCAGCGCATCATGATCCGAGGTCGAGTAACCCAGCATGGATTGATGAGAGCACGGATACGTACGACACGGTCGCATGGTTGCTGAAGCATGTTCCAAACAATAACGGGCGCGTGGGCGTGGTGGGGATTTCGTATCCAGGATTTCTGACAGCGGAGGCAGGGATCGATCCACATCCGGCGGTTAAGGCGATTTCGCCGCAGGCTCCGATGACGGATGTGTGGATGGGCGATGATTTTTTCCATAACGGAGCGTTTCGCGAGACGTACGGCTACGACTATGTTTTTGGGATGGAGTCGAGCAAGAAGAATGAGTTCAAAAAGCTGAATGAGGATGCGTATACATATTTTCTTGATGCAGGATCGGCAGCGGAGGCAGGTAAAGAGGGCGGATTAACGGAGTTGCCGACGTGGAAGGCATTTTTGGCCGACCCGGAATACGACGAGTTCTGGCAGTCGCGTGCAGTGCAGTCGCATTTGACGCAGGTCACCGTTCCGACGTTGGAGGTCGGAGGGTACTGGGACCAAGAAGACATGTGGGGACCGCAGGAGCAATACGCGGTGCTGAAGCCGCATGACACAGAGCACGAGGTCTTTATGGTGCTGGGGCCGTGGAACCACGGCGAATGGGTGCGGACGACGCGGCATCTTGGGGTAGTGGATTTCGGGTCAGCGACGGGTGATTGGTTTCGCAAAGAGGTACAGGCGCCATTTTTTGCGTACTACCTGAAAGACCAACCCGGATTCGATCTGAAGGATGTGGCGAGCTTCCAGACAGGGTCAGACAAGTGGATGCGATATGATGCGTGGCCTCCGAAAGATGCTGTGGAGCGGAATCTCTATCTGGAGGCAAACCACGCGCTCTCGTTTAAGGAGCCGGGCAATACACGAGCGTATACAGAGTACGTGTCGGATCCAGCGGATCCGGTGAATTACCGCAAGAGGCCGATTGAGGCGACATATTCAATGGAAGGTTCAGGGTGGTATACGTGGCTGGCGCAAGATCAGAGGCCATATGACCAGAGACCCGATGTGGCGGTATGGGAGACTCCGATGCTGGACAACGATGTAACCGTAACAGGCGATGTAGTTGCGGATCTTTTTGCATCGACATCAGGGACGGACAGCGACTGGATCGTGAAGCTGATAGATGTGTATCCAGATGATACGGCGGAAAAGCAGATGGACGGATACCAGCTAATGATTGCGGAGGAGATTTTTCGTGGGCGGTACAGGGTGAGCTATGAACACCCGGAGGCGATTCCGGCGAACACGGTTGAGGAGTACAAATATAGCCTGCATGCCGCGGATCATGTGTTCCTGAAGGGTCATCGCATCATGGTGCAGGTGCAGAGCACATGGTTCCCGCTGTATGACCGGAATCCGCAGACATATGTGACGAACATCATGACGGCGAGCCCACAGGATTATGTGAAGGCGACACAGAGGATCTATGCGGGGTCACATCTGATCCTTCCGGTTGTGCGCTAGCAAAGTGGCGTAGAATTACGGCTGTTTCAAGCGGCAACTTTTTGAAAGAGGCATCCTGATCCTGTTCAGCCTCGATTGGAGGATGCAATGCCGAAGTATGTCATCGAGCGCGATCTGCCGGGAGCGGGTGAGCTGTCGTCTCCGCAGCTTCGGGCAATTTCACAGCAATCGTGCGGGATTCTGAAGAACCTTGGACCGCAGATTCAGTGGGTCGAGAGCTATGTAACGGAGAGCAAAATTTACTGCATCTATATCGCGGAGAATGAAGAACTAATTCGGGAGCACGCGCGGCAGGGAGGGTTTCCAGCGACGAAGATCTCGGAGGTATTCGCGATGATCGACCCCACAACTGCTGGGCACTGAAAGAGAAAGCGTCCGGCGCTGCGAAACACCGGACGCTGGCTTATTCCTCAAGCCTTATGCTCTCCATGACTTCAGGTCGTAGAGCGGGGCTTGACGGCCATCATCTGGACGGGAACGGGGTTGCCGCTGGGGTCGACGAGGCCTGGATTGATGGTCTGTGTGTCCTGGAGCGTGGTTGTGTTGACGAAGTGAACCAGATTATCGCCGGAAGTGCTGACGAAGAAGATAGTTGTGTTTGGTGAGAAGATCCCTGCAACGGGCGCTTTTGCACCGCCGGAAAGCTGCACACTGGAGATGGTTCCCACTGAGCCCGCGGTTGATGAAGGCATATATGTGGGAAGAACTCCGCTGCCCGATGTTGGATTGCTGTTGTTGTAGGTGACAAAGGCGACGCTGGAAGTGGGCGAAGCCACGACCTGATCGATTTCTGAGGCGGTGATACCAAGCGCGACCTGGTTGAAGGTGGGCGAGAGGGTGAGACCTGTGTTCGAGGTTGGACACGGACCAGTGGGAATGGAGACGCTGATGTCGGAGAGCTCGTTATCCTTGGCATCCGCGCCGAGGATATGCAGACCGTCCTCGGTTGCAGCAAGCTGATCGGTCTGAATCCCGAGGCTGGCTGCCTGCGGGTAATAGACCGGCGCCGAGGGATTGCTGACATTGGCGCAGAATCCCCAAGCTGTGGAGGGCGAGCCGCTTACAAAGGGGCCAATACTGGGCACGGTGATGGCGAGATCGGCTCCGCAGAACGGATCGTATGTGCCTGAACCGGGTGTATTGTTGTCGAGGTTGCAGGCAGACGTAGGCTGGGTTGGTCCGGCGGGCGTTGTAGCGCTGGTATAAGTGCTCCATCCTGTGGCCACGTTGTAAATGTATAGCGCGTTGGGGCCGACTATGTATGCGTTCTTGCCGTCGGGTGAGAACGCAGCGCGCGTTGCCTGACCAGCGGTGCTGCTGACGATGCCGCCTGTAGTCGAGTAGTAATAGATGACCTGACGCAGCTGGTCATCGATGACGATGTTTGTGCCTGTGGGTGAGACGGCCAGGACTACGCCGGGCACAGTGGTGTCTTGTTTTGACAGGGTGTTGGTAGAAGTGCTGTAGACCATCAGCTCGCGATAGCTGCCGAAATAAAGGTTTGCGCCAGCCTGATCCATAACCATGGAGTTGGGAATATACGGCAGCAGAATGGGTGAGCCCGGGGTCCCGGTGGTGAGGTCGATGGCAGAGAAATATTGCGATTGCGTAGAAGCCATCCATAAGTAATTGCTATTACGTCCAGGCGAAGTGACCTTGAGAGTGTTGCTGACAACGGGCAGGCCTGTTCCGAAGACGCCAATTTGACCGATGGGTGAGGGGTTGCAGGTAGTGGGCTGACAAATGGCGTAAATGGATGAATTGCCGGGCCAATTTGCGGTGACCAGGCCGAGGCTGCTGATGGAAAACTCCTGCGGCTCCGTTGCAACATAGTCCAGCTGGAGACCATTAAGAGCGTTGCCTTTGGTGTCCGTAATAACGGCGTTGATGTTCTGCGGAGTGCCGGCAGTGATGGTGATGAGCGTTCCTGGGGGGTTTTTGCCGATGGAAAGAGCCATGCTGGCTGGCGGGCAAGTGTAGAAGTAGCCCGCAGCCGATCCGGAGCTGGAAAGCGAAACTGAGGCATTGATCACGGTTGAGCCGGGCATGTTGGCGGTGGTAGCCCCGTTGACACCGGTTCCGGTGACGCTGGTGTTGTTGATGCTAACGATGCTGGAGTTCACCGGAGTGTAGGTGATCGTGCCGACGTATGCAGCGGGGATGGGAACACCGTTTGGACCGAGCACACTAACATTGGCCGTGCCTCCGGATGGAGGTATGGGGCTGAGAACCGGGCCGGACTGATTCTGCGAATAGCACGCAGTTTCGGGCGAGTTCGATCCCGAGGGATTAAAGCTTATTGACGTGATGGGCGGATGGATGTAGACAGGCACCGGGTTGCTGGCGACTCCGGCTGCCGAAACAGACATATTGACAACGCCGCAACTGGTGGATGTGCAGGTTCCGCCGCTGGAGCCTGCGGGCGGAGTGCAGATGGTGTAGTCAGCGATGCCACCGGGGCTATTGCGGTTCCAGGTGCCTCCGCAGACGGCGCCGGTGGGCGAGACGTCGGCGAGGAGAAGATTGCTGCTGCCGTAGTTGTACTTGCTGACACTGGCGTTTGAACCCTTGCAGTTATATGCAGTGGGAGACTGGAGTTGCCCAGTCTGTCCCCAGGAAAGGGAAATACCTGTGGTCTCGGGTTGGAGAATGATGGACGCGACGTCGGTTGTTTTGGGCCCGTAGCCGAGACCGTTGCAGTAGGCGCCAACATTGGTCTGGCAACCTGTAATCGATAGTCCAACTGGGAGAGAAAGGACAAATAAAGCAAGAAAGGCGAAAAACCGCTGCATGGAACAGAGTGTAACAAAGGCA
>JASHRS010000293.1 GCA_030037215.1 Silvibacterium sp.
CGCTTGATGTAACCGCGGGTAACGCCGTAACCGATCAGAATGGGAATCCTATTTATTTGAACCCCAACGGAACCTTCAAGCCGGGCGCGCCAGAAGTGCTTGCCAGCCCCTTCAGCGGATTCCTCTTTACGGGCGCAGGCTCAACCGGCATCGACATCATCAATAACCGCATGCGGAACCCGATGGTGCAGCAGTTCAACCTGGGAGTTGAAAAGCAAGTTAGTAATGGTCTGTTCGTCAAGGTGGATGGCATACACAATCTTGGAACGCGCTTTATTATCGGGCGCCCGGTTGGCTCCGTGTATAACCCGGTTACTCAGGGGCCGGATGAGGTGACCGACCTTGAGTCCGCCGTCAACACAAAATACGATGCACTGTGGGTCACAGTACGCCAGCGCATCTCAAAATATGGCGAGTTTGACGCTGCGTATACGCTTGCCAAGGCCTTTAACTATGCCAACGACGATCAGATTCCTTTTGAATACTCACCCATTGACCCCAACAACCTGCAGCTTGAATACGGCCCCCCACCCAACGATCAGCGTCATCGCCTGGTCATGTCTGGAGTCGCTTACCTGCCGCTGAAGCTCCGCTTCGCGCCGATTTGGACAATCGCGTCCGGGGTCCCGATGGACATATTGCTGCCCGACGGCAGCGAACGTGTGCCAACGATCCAGCGCAACGCCGGAGGGCGTGAATTTCACAATGCCCAGGAATTGAACGCGTTCATTGCCCGTACCAATGCAGCTGGAGGCGTCTATGAAGCTAGTACCAGCAGCTACGTGATTTTGCCTCAGGTCGGTGATCACGCACACTTTGATGACAGCTTCAACTCGCTCGACTTCCGTCTCAACCGCACCTTTACCTTCTCTGATCGTTTCAACATCAATCTCATTGGAGAAGCATTCAACATCTTTAACGTGACGAACATTCTCGGGGTGAGTAACCTGAACTATTCCGGATTCGCAAATACGCTTTCGCCCGACGCGAATAATCCTGACTTCTCGTCTAGTTTCGGGAAGCCAGTCTCGACGGCCGGCGGAGTTTTCGGATCGGGAGGGCCACGAGCTTTCCAGGTAGCGATGAAGCTCAGCTTTTGAGCAGACAGGCAAACCTATGAGCCGTCCCGAATATGAACTGCTGTCAAGACTGAGAGTTGGAAAGCCAGCCAGGGCAGAAACCAAAATACGTCTGATCGAGGAAGATGAAGCGACTGGAGAAACCGCGGCTGCCTATCAATACTTCCGCGATCAGACGGGACGACAGGATGTCCCGGGAATCTTGAAATGCTTTGGCACCAACCCGGCATTTGCGCGTCAAATGGTCGATATTTCTTCATCCCTGCTTTTTTGCGAGGGGGCCCTCTCCAGGCAACAGAAGGAGTTAATAGCGACCTATATCTCGCAACTTAACGCCTGTCCATACTGTTTCGACAGCCACGGTTTTTTTCTCGTAGTTCATGGAGCTTCGAAGCAGACTGTTAATGATCTCGCCACGGGTAATCTCACAAAACTTTCAGAGTCCGAGCGCGAGTTGCTTCTTTATCTTGGCAAAGTGGAACGCGAATCATTCAAGACCACACAGGAGGACGTGCAACACCTGCGTGATCTTGGCTGGCGGGAAGAACAAATCGCCGAAGCCGTGCATGTAGCGGCTATGATGGGCTTCTGTAACCGCGTAGCGAATGCGTTCGGTCTTCCGACCCAGGATTTCCTCTCTGCAATCTGAATGCGCACTTTGCATTCCAATGCTATGGAATGGTGCATCCTGCATGGCTGTCGAGCCCAATGCATTTTGCCGAGAGCGATCATCGCCGGACAGTGGCTCAGCGGCGGGTGGCTGGCTGTCCGGTATAGCCAAGGTGACGGGAGATTTCCAGGGCGGCGCGCTTGATGGCCCCGGCGATTTCTGTAGTGCGAGCTCGTGACATGCGGATGGTTGGACCAGATACGCTAATGCCAGCAGCGACGTAGCCGGACGAATCGAGCACGGGGGCAGCCACGCACCGAGCCCCCAGTTCTGCCTCTTCGTTGTCGACTGCATAGCCAAGCCGCTGGATGCGACCGAGTTCGGCAACCAGTTCAGATGGGCGGGTGATGGTGTGAGAGGTGAGCTTTTCAAGCTTTGTGCCAAGCAGCTCATCGCGGAAACTTGCCGACTGCCAGGCAAGCACGGCTTTGCCGAGTCCCGTGCAATGTACCGGGCGGCACATGCCGATCTGCGATACCAGCCTGAAGCTGTGCGGGCTCTCAATAACGTCGAGATAAAGGATTTCATGGCCTGCAAGAACACCAAGGTTTACGGTTTCACCGCTTTCGCGCCAAAGTTCTTCGAGAACCGGTCGGCCGATCTTCCGAATAGTGGACTGGTAGGTGCTGCCGGAGCCAAGATGAGCCAGGCGCGGCCCAAGAAGATACGCACCAGTGCTGTCGCGAACGAGATAACCGGCTCGCTCCAGGTGAGCAAGGAATCTGTAGGCCGTGCTCTTATTCAGTTTCGTCTGCTCAGAGATGTATCGGAGCTGTAGGCCGTCCGGTGAGCGATCGAGCAACTCAAAGATTGACAGGACCTTGGTGAGAACACCGACAGGTGCTGCATTGGATTGGCGCACCTTCATTCCGAACTGGCTCCGTGACTCATGAGCATGAGTCATCGTAGCAACCATCGTGCACCTCAGCAATTCAAATATTGAAACGCTTATTTCGGTGATATAAGCACATATGCCATCGATTTGCTGACTCTACCATGTACCGGAAGCAGTACATGACACATGCAGAATCGGCAAAACCAATTCCTAGCCAGTTGCGTTCAGAAGATTTCCTGAAAGGCTTCCCGGTGCGAAAAGGGCAATTCAGGCAAATACAACCTGTTTACGCGGCTGACGGAAGCTGAACCAAGCGACAAAGAGATAGGCAATGAGCGGGACTAAGTAGGCGATAGCGCTGCTGTGGGTTGTCTGCGAAAGCCAGCCCATCAGTGGCGTGAGAATGGCTCCGCCGACAATCGCCATAACCAGAAACGACGCCCCGAGCTTCGCATTGGGGCCGAGATCTTTGATCCCGAGCGCAAAAATCGTTGGGAACATCAGCGACATGAAGAAGCTGGTAAGGAATATGGACCAGACCCCTACCCATCCTGGGAAGAACACACCAATGCCGACGAGAAGAATGTTGCAAAGGCTGTAGATGCCCATGAGACGGCCCGGAGAAACGATGCGCATGAGCCAGGCGGACATGAAGCGGCCGATAGCAAACGCGGCCAGGGTTCCGGTGAGCAGATAGCCGGCAGTTTTCTCGGGCTCGTGCGTGTAGTCCTGCACATATTGGATAAAGTAACTCCACGTGCCGACCTGTGCTCCTACATAAAGGAACTGTGCAGCGACCGCGAGCAGAAAATTCGGATAATCGAGCAGTTCCTTCGCGTTGAAGCGATGTCCAGAAGCTTCGGTTTCAGCCGGGAGCGCTGGAAATGATGTGCGCGCAATCATGATTCCCCAAATCCAGGCGATAAGACCCACGAACAGATATGGGCGCACTACGCGCATGGTCTCTGCCTGAAGATAGGCCTGGTAGGTTCCTAGCGCCTGCAGATGATGGATCTGCGAAGCGGTGAGCTCAATTCCGGAAAAGATGAATGTAGTTCCGATGAGAACTCCGGCTATGGAGCCAAGCGGGTTGAAGGCCTGAGCAAAATTGAGACGGCGTTCAGAACTCTCAGGAGATCCAAACTGCGCGATGAACGGGTTGGCGGATGTCTCGAGAAAGGACAAGCCGCTGGCGACAACAAAGAGTGCGAAGAGAAAGAACGCATATCTGTCGACGATGGCCGCCGGCCAGAAAAGGATTGCACCAGCTCCGAACAACAGCAAGCCAGTAAGGAACCCAGCCTTGTACCCAAAGCGGCGCATCAGCATTGCCGCTGGTGTTGCGAGGAGAAAATAACCCATGTAGAAAGCAGATTGCACAAGTCCCGCCTGGAAGCGTGAGATCGCGAAGGACGTCATGAACTGCTTAATGAGAACGTCGTTGAGGTTATTAGGGACGGCCCAAAGAAAGAAGAGTCCCGTAACGAGGAAGAACGGGAAGAGGTGGCCGGCAGGAAGAAAGGATTTCGACAGGTGCTTCCGATGTGTGACGCTAGTTCCGGATTGAGGCATTCGCTCTTCTCTCTTCTTATTTCACTTTACGTGCTTTGTCATGGCCAGTCCCGCCGGGCGAAACACGGCTATTTGAATGGAGCCGCAAATCCTAGGCTTCTTGTATAATTTGCATGCCGTTGCATAATGTAAAATCAGCGTTCCACAATTTGCAACTCAATCATTACTGAAACAATGGCACGCCCTGACGGATGGAGCACAGGGGCGTGCAAAGAGGATCTGCGGCAATGCATCTGGTGAATTTTCGGCATGGGGGCAGAATTGAGTTCGGCATACAGCGGAACGGGTTTGTGCTTTCTCTTGCCGGCGTGGGGTATGGCAGCGACACTGAATTTTTTACAGGCGGTGAAGCGGCTCTGGCTACAGCGCAAAGATTGCTGGCGCAGTCCGGCGTGGAACAGGTTCCATTGAACGAGGTGCAACTGCTGGCTCCAGTTCTGAAGCCGGGGAAGATTTTATGTGTCGGGCTGAATTATCGCGACCATGCCGAGGAATCCCATATGGAGATTCCCAGTGTGCCGACGATTTTTCTCAAGTTGCCGAACGCAGTGATTGGCCCGGACGCGGATATCGTGTTGCCGCAGAATTCAACGCAGCCGGATTACGAAGCAGAACTGGCGGCGGTAATCGGACATGGGGGAAGAAATATTCGCGCCGAGGATTGGGAGCGGCACGTGCTCGGATACACCATTTTGAATGACGTGAGCGCACGCGACGTTCAACTTGCGACCTCACAGTGGACGCTTGGGAAAAGTTTCGACACGTTTGCGCCGATGGGCCCCGCAATCGTAACCAGGGACGAGATACGCGATCCACATGCGCTGGATATTCAGCTTTCAATTGGTGGCGAGGTATTACAGCACTCGAATACCAAGCATCTTATTTTCAAGCTGCCGGAATTGATTGCTCATCTTTCGGCCGTGATACCACTCGAACCAGGTGACGTAATCAGCACGGGAACGCCGGCAGGTGTTGGGTTGGGAAGAAAACCGCAACGATGGTTAAAGCCGGGCGAAAAAGTTGTGGTGCGAATTGAGGGCATCGGAGAATTGAGCAACAGGACCATAGCGGCACCGCGGTAGCTGATGTGATTCAACATTGAAGCGGCACATTCGTAAGATTTATTCCTTGAGCGAGAGGAGCTCTGTGGCAGAGAACTTCCGATTAGATGGCAAGGCGGCCATAGTGACAGGAGCTGGCAGCGGCATAGGGCGGGCAATTTCACGGCGATTTGCAAAGAACGGCGCGAAAGTATATCTCGTGGATATTCGCAAAGGCCAAGCGGAAGAGACTGCGGAAGAAATTACTGTCGCGGGCGGCGCAGGTCCGGTTGTGGTGCAGTGCGACGTAACGGATGGCGACGCAATCAGGAGGGAATTTGCGAAAATTGCGGCGAACGGGCGCATCGATATTCTGGTGAACAGTGCAGGAGTCTCAAGCATAGGACGGATTGAAACAACATCAGAAGACGAATTCGAGCGGGTCTTCCAGATAAATGTGAAAGGCATGTTCCTGTGTATGCAGGCTGTAATTGACCCGATGCGCAAGAGCGGCGGCGGCGTGATTCTAAACCTCGCGTCGATCGCTGCGACCGCGGGGCTCAGCGACCGCTTCGCGTATTCGATGAGTAAGGGTGCAGTGCTGTCGATGACACTCTCAGTGGCTAAGGACTATCTCGCGGACAAGATTCGCTGCAATGCGATTTCACCAGCGCGCATCCACACACCGTTTGTGGATGCATATCTGAAAGAACGCTATGCAGGGCACGAAGAGGAGATGTTTGAAAAACTGTCGCAGTCACAACCAGTGGGGCGGATGGGATTGCCAGAGGAAGTAGCATCATTGGCGCTGTTTCTTTGCTCAGATGCCGCGACCTTTTTTACAGGCGCGGATATACCGCTGGACGGCGGGTTCTTCAACCTGCGAGGGTAGTGTCCGGGAGTAAGCAACGTGGATCTGGAGTTAAGAGATAAGGTCATTGTGATCACGGGAGGCGCGCAGGGTATTGGCGCGGCTATCTCTGAGGCTTGCGCGGCGGAGGGTGCGGTTCCGGTAATAATAAACCGCGACTCAGAGGCGGTGCAGAGCTTTGCTGCGCATTTGCGAGACAAGGGAAATCGTTGCGAACTGCTCACGATCGACCTGCAAGGGCCGGAAACCTGCAAGGAAGCAGTAGAAGAGACATTGCGGCGCTGCGGCAGGATTGATGCGTTGGTAAACAATGCAGGGGCGAACGATAAAGTTGGGTTGGAAAACGGGAGCCCGCAGGAGTTCATTGAATCAATTCACCGCAATTTATGGCATTACTACTCAATGACACATTACGCGCTGCCATCGTTGAAAGCGGTTCGCGGGGCCATAGTGAATATCAGCTCAAAAACAGCGGTGACCGGGCAGGGGAACACGTCGGGCTACGCAGCTGCCAAGGGAGCGCAACTTGCGCTTACGCGTGAGTGGGCAGTGGAATTGCTCCCATATGGCATTCGCGTGAATGCTGTGGTTCCAGCAGAGGTTATGACTCCGCTTTACCGGAGATGGCTGTCGACGTTCCCAAACCCCGAAGAGAAGCTGCGCTCGATTACGGCAAGAATTCCCCTCGGGAAGCGCATGACCGAGGCCGCGGAGATCGCGAGCATGACGGTATTTCTGCTTTCAGCGAAATCCGGACATACAACCGGACAGCATCTTTTTGTAGACGGCGGTTATGTCCATCTGGACCGTGCCCTGGACTAGCGATAATTATGATTTCATCCGGAGCAGGGCTTGCGGATGGGTGGTGGTTGCAGCGCTGTCAGAATGTGAATAATTGATTTAGCTGTTTAATGCTTCATCAGATGCCTTTCACGCTTTGAGTGCCGGCTGAACATCGGCCACAAACACCGAGGAGCTGCATTGCGGATTTCGCTCTTTATTGCCTGTTATAACGACACACTTTTTCCCGAGACCGGCAAGAGTGTGGTGCGATTGCTGGAACGGCTCGGTCATCAAGTGGATTTCCCGCTTGAACAGACATGCTGCGGTCAAATGCACTACAACACCGGCTATCAGGCAGAGGCGATGCCTTTGATGCGCCGGTTCGTCGAGATATTTAAAGACGCGGAGACGGTTTGCATCCCATCGTCTTCATGCGTGGGAATGATCCGCGATCATTATGCGAAGATGGCGGAATTAAGTGGCGACACGCAACTTATGGAAGACGTAGAGATCCTACTGCCGCGCATCTATGAGTTGTCGGAATTGCTGGTGAAGAAACTTGGCATAGAAGATGTGGGCGCGTACTACCCGCATCGGGTTACCTATCACGCGAGCTGCCATTCGCTGCGAAGTTTGCATATAGGCGACTTGCCGCTCCGTCTGTTGCGCAAGGTGCGCGGGATTGAGCTGGTGGAGCTTGAAAATATTGATCAGTGTTGCGGCTTCGGCGGCACATTTGCAGTTAAAAACGGCGATGTTTCGACAGCGATGCTTGCAGATAAACTGCGCTGCATTGAAAACTCAAGTGCAGAGGTCTGTACCGCCGTTGATAATTCCTGCCTGATGCATATTTTGGGAGGGTTGCATCGGCAGCGGGCAGGAGTGAGGACCGTACATTTGGCTGAGATACTTGCCTCAACCGATGAGGTGAGCGCTACATGAGCATTCGTGTAGGAGACGCAGCCGAGGCTCCGCCGTTTCAGAAAGCTGTGCTCACGCTGCTTGGCGATACACAATTGCGCCAAAATGTGCGCCACGCTACCGATGTAATTACCCAGAAGCGCGCGCAGGTTGTGGCTGAGCAGACGGATTGGCAGGAACTGCGCTCCGCTGCCAGTGCGATCAAGACGCATGTTCTTCAATATCTTGACCAGTACCTTTCTCAATTTGAAGCTGCATGCACTGCTGCAGGCGGTCACGT
The DNA here is from genome assembly GCA_030037215.1 of Silvibacterium sp. Taxonomy (GTDB): domain Bacteria; phylum Acidobacteriota; class Terriglobia; order Terriglobales; family Acidobacteriaceae; genus Silvibacterium. The sequence goes on from JASHRS010000293.1 coordinate 8,052, forward strand.
ATATTGGGCCACCGATGCGGACGAAGCCAACAGAATCATCGTCGACTTGGTGCAGCAGCACGGCAGCCGTGAAGTTATCAAGGTCAAGACGATGACATCCGATGAAATCGGCCTAAATAGGGCGCTTGAGGACAGCGGCATTCATCCGCACGAAACTGATCTCGCCGACATGATTATCCAACTCGGCAACGATAAGCCATCGCACATCGTTGTGCCCGCGCTGCATAAAAATCGTCAGCAGGTACGCGAGATTTTTATGCAGAAAATGGGACTCAGGGAATTAGGTGACAACCCCGAGGATCTTACTGCTGCGGCGCGACAGTATCTTCGCGAGAAATTTCTTAACGTAAAAGCCGGCATCAGCGGAGCCAACTTTCTGATCGCGGAAACTGGAGGTGTTTGCGTTGTCGAGTCGGAGGGCAACGGGCGCATGTGTGTCACGCTGCCAGACACTCTGATTGTCCTTGCCGGAATTGAAAAGGTTATTCCATCTTTCCGCGACCTCGAGGTCTTTTTGCAGCTGCTGCCTCGCTCGGCGACTGGCGAGCGGATGAATCCGTACAACACGATCTGGACAGGTACGCAGAGCAGCGAAGGCCCACAGCAACTTCACGTTGTCCTGCTGGACAATGGGCGAACGCGCGTTCTTGCTGATAGGGAAGGGCGGCAAACGCTGCACTGTATCCGCTGCGGGGCCTGCCTAAACACGTGCCCAGTTTACCGGCAGACTGGCGGCCATGCTTACGGCTCGATATATGCCGGACCGATTGGGGCCATCTTAACGCCGCAGCTCTTCGAAATGAAGCATGCCCAGTCACTGCCCTATGCTTCGTCTCTCTGCGGAGCTTGCTATGAGGTCTGCCCGGTCAAGATCAATATTCCTGAAGTTCTGATTCATCTGCGAGGGCGCGTGGTACGCGAACAGCGCGCCAGCGCGAGTCTTGAGGGGATTGCGATGAAGGTAATGTCACGAATCTTTTCCAGCCGCCGGCGCTTCGAAGCTGCGCAACGCCTTGGGAAGCTTGCACAGTGGCCCTTTGTTTCTAATGGATGGATTACCAGCCTGCCGGGAGAACTTGGAAACTGGACTACGGCACGTGATCTTCGCCCTATGCCAAAGCAGAGTTTTCGCGATTGGTGGCGCGAACGCGAAAAAGGGAAACAGTCATGACGGAGATACACAGCGCTGCGCGCGCCGCGATCTTTAGCCGCATCCGCGAAGCCAACTCGACAATAAACGCGGCAATGCGCACTGCCGGCTACCAAAATATCCAACGCGAGTATCAGCAGTCGGCAAGCATGAGCCGTGAAACAATTGTCAGAACATTTGCGGAGCGCCTGCATGAGTATGACGCAAACGTATACGAATCGACACCAACGGCGGTTAGTTCGATCATTGCCCAATTGCTTGCTGCGTACGGCCAACGATCGGCAATTGTAGCGAAGGACGTTCCGCGAGAATGGCTTCCGAAAGACTTAAATTGGAAGAAAGAAGCGGAGGCGAGCATTGGGGATTTCGACAAAGCAGAAGACGCAATCATCGTGTGCGAAACCGCGATTGCTCATACTGGGACCATAGTACTGAGAGATTCGCGGAGACTCTCGCTGCTGCCGGATCGATTGCTCTGTGTGGTTCGGGAGCGTCAGATCGTCGAAACCGTCCCGGAAGCGATCAAGCGTCTGCAACCATTTGCAGCCGATGCGCTCACATTCATCTCCGGCCCCTCAGCCACGGCAGACATTGAGATGACTCGAATCCGCGGCGTGCATGGACCGCGCATTCTGGATATCATCATCGTTCGTGACTAATTACTTTTCTGACCAAACAGGTCCATCTGGATAGCTGTAATTGAGTAAGGTGCCCGGATATATCTCCGCACTGTAGCCGGGTTTTTGCGGCAGAGTATAGTGGGCATTGCGAATCCTAACCGGATCAACGAAGTGCTCGTGCAGATGGTCGACATATTCGGTTACTCGGTTCTCGAGTGTTGCCGACACGCGCAGATAATCGAATGCAGAAAGATGTTGCACGTACTCGCATAATCCAACACCTCCGGCGTGTGGACATATAGGAATGTTGAATTTTGCGGCCATCAAGATCACGGCAAGATTTTCATTCACACCGGCAAGGCGGCAGCTGTCGATCTGGCAGACGTCGATTGCATCGGCCTGCATCAACTGCTTGAACATAACGCGGTTGTGGCAGTGTTCCCCGGTCGCAATACGTATTCCGGTTTCGCGACGTATGCGCGCATGACCGAGGATGTCGTCAGGGCTTGTAGGCTCTTCCATCCACCAGGGATTTACATCTGCTAAAGCCCGCGTACGTTCGATCGCTTCTCGAACATCCCACATTTGATTCGCATCCATCATCAACTTATTAACGGAGCCAATTCTGTCACGTACCAGCCGCGCGCGGCGCAAATCGTCCTCGAGGCGGCCGCCTACCTTCAGCTTGAAATGAGTCCAACCTTCGGCCAGCGCTTCATCGCACAGCCGCACGATCTTCTCATCGCTGAAACCGAACCATCCAACCGACGTGGTGTAGGCGGGATATCCGGCCTGCTCTAGTTGTGTCAGACGCTCTTCCATGCCACTCCTGCGTTCGCGCAGCAATTGCAGCGCTTCATCGGGTGTCAGCACGTCGGTGATGTAACGGAAGTCGATCGTACGAACAATCTCTTCCGGCGCCATTTCGGCGAGCAACTTCCACAAAGGCTTGCCTTCAATGCGCGCGTATAAGTCCCATATGGCATTGATGAGCGCACCGGTTGCGAGATGGATAACACCCTTTTCAGGCCCAAGCCAGCGAAACTGGCTGTCAGACGTGAGTTGCCGGTAGAAAGCGCCAAGGTCGTCCGTGATGGAGGAAAAGTCGCGATTGACAACGAACCGGGTGAGGTAGCGGAGCGCCTCGACGCAGAGTTCGGTCCCGCGGCCAAGCGTAAAGGTAAGGCCATAGCCTTTGGGCCCGTGGTTCGTTTCGAGTATGCAGTAAGCGGCCGAATAATCGGGGTCTACATTCACCGCATCGGAGCCAATGCTTTCTCTGGAAGTGGGAAAGCGCAAATCGATGACACGCGCATTGATGATTTTCAAGTTACTCAAAAGAGGGTTCTCTTTTCTGTTACGGTGCGACAGGCAGGGTTCGCAAGCGGCGAAGCCCTCGTCGGCTCGGTCTATTGAAATGTAATCTTCCGCGCAGCGATCTGCTGCTGGGCCGTCTTCAGAATTTTGGCCGAAGACTCGTTAGTGGTCAGGGCCAAGGTCATTATTTCATTCACAAGTGCAGCAAACGCAGGCAGGTTTCGGCTCCTTGGCAACCTGCGCGCTCCAAGGGAAATCTCTTCAATCTTCATGTAAGCGGGAGCTTGCTTCCGTACCTCAGGATCACGCCATGTAGAAAGACGCACACCAACAGTCCCGTGCTTCACAATTCCCTTGTCGAGCCCGGGTTGCATCAGAAAGTGCAAAAAATCGAATGCAGTCTGCTTGTGTTTTGAACCTGAGCCGATGCCCAGTGTCCAGAAGACGGAAAGAGATACGGCAGGAACTCCTTCTAGAGTGGGGATGGGCGCGATTGCAACTCTGCCGTTCAATGCCGAACCGGGGCGATCACAGCGCGCAGCAAAGCCGAACCAGTTGACCATCATGGCAACGGCTCCAGAAAGAAAGGCGTCGCCTGAACGCGTGGAGTCGAGCTCTTCAGCGCCCGGATAGCACATGGAAGCGTCGCGGATGGTATCGCGATAAAAATCCAGAGCTGCAATTGCTTCCGGTGTATCCAGCAGCGCGTTGCCTTGACTGTCTTCGAGTTCGCCGCCACGACTCCAAAGCTGAAGGGCAAAGTCGTAGAGCGTGTTATGGCCATCGGGAAATGCGGCGAACATCGTGCCATAGAGGTTCTTCTCTGGTCTGGTGAAGAATCGCGCGATGTCCGCGAATTGTAGCCAGGTGACAGGTGGAGCCAAGATATAACCGTATTGAGCCCGAAACGCTTCCTGCTCCATGCCATCCTCGAACAGGTCACGCCTATAAATCAGGCATTCCGGGCCATCGTGCCATGGAAGCGTATAGAGTTTTCCCTCAAAATAAAGGGGCTCCACAATTGAGCGGGCCCACCCATGCGGCCATTCGGGTATTGGTTTATCGCGGAGATAAGGTGCAAGGTCTTCAACCGTTCTATTCTGAATGGCTTCCGTGAGCCAGTCCGTGACAATATAGCCGATGTCCCATTTGCCTGAACTCAAGCCGTCATACTTGAACAGTTCCGCATGAAGATCGTGCAGGTCGAGTGGGACAGCTTCGAGCGACACATCAGGGTGCAAGTCACGATAAAGAGCAATTTGCTCTGCAAGGGCATCTTCAAAATCGGTGAATTTGCGAACAGCTACGCGCAGGGTCTCAGGCACTTCGGTTCTCCCTTATGCGTGGGTACTCGCTTTGCGCTTGCGTCCAGCTACTGGCAAAGCTGTTGACTTGTGGCCGATGCGTGTCGATAGTTCCTGCGCGGCCTTGAGTATAGTTTTCCCAATCAATTGGAATCGGCCTGGAGTAATGCGGGATGACGGGCCGGAGACACTGATCGCAGCAACAGCATGGCTCTCCGGGTTAAGAATAGGAGCGGAGATACAACGTATGCCATCTTCAATTTCTTCGTCGTCAATCGCGTAGCCGCGATCCCGGATGCGTTCCAGCTCACGCTTCAAACTAAGGATGCTTGTAATCGTATTTTTCGTCCTTGCCTCCATGCGGCACCCGGCAAGAATCTGATCAACTTCTGCATCGGAAGAGAAGGCCAGCATTGCCTTTCCAAGAGCAGTGCAATAGACGGGGTTGCGAGCGCCCAGTTTCGAGCCCATTGTGAGCGAGCGCTGAGCTTCGACTCGCTCAATGTAAAGGACCTCAGCACGATCACGGAGCGCCAGATGCACAGTTTCTCCAACTTCAAATGCGATATGAGTCATTACGGGGCGTGCTTCCTCGCGAATGTTTAGATTGTCGAGCGCATGGCAGCCCAGATCGTAGAGATGAAGGCCGAGGCGGTAGCGATTCGACTCCGGGCCTCTCCGGAGCAGACCACGGCTCTCGAGCATCTGAGCAATGCGATGTGTCGTGGTCTTATGAAGCTTCATCGCCGATGACAATTCTGGCAGTGCAGCCTCTCCATTGCTTTGTCTGCCAATGAACTCCAGGATATTGATTGCACGGTCCAGCACCTGCACCTTATATGGCGGACGTTTCGATTGCCTGGACGCGCGTTTCATCATGCGAAGATTAACACAAAGCCTACGAAGAGGACTTGACAGAGATCGCTTTCAATGCAGAGAATAGCCGACTGTGTCCCAGTCGGAGAATCACCGTACCGCAATGCGGTACGAGACCGCCACGATGAGAACCACAGGAAAACTGTGACGAACACCGGCACCGGAGCGGGCGTACCAGCTAGATAAAAGAATGGGGATATTGGAGCAGTTTCGTCTGGATGGAAAGGTTGCACTCGTTACCGGGTCGGCTAGCGGCCTTGGAGCTGCGATTGCGCTTGCTCTTGCTGATGCCGGGGCATCCGTAGCGTGCCACGGCAACCGTCGTCCGGCAGACGAGACCAGTGACAAGATTCGTTCCATGGGGCGCACTTCTCAGAGTTTTGCGGCAGACCTGGCCGCTCTCGATGGCGCTCAAGCCCTCTATCAGTCGGTCTCGTCAGCGATGGGCGCTCCGGACATTCTGGTGAACAATGCCGGAACCATTTATCGCCAGGCGGCCGAAGACTATGACTTGCAGGAATGGATGAAGGTTCTGCAGGTCAATCTGAACAGTGTATTTCGATTATGTCAGCTTGCCGGCCACAAAATGCTTGAGCGCAGGCACGGGAAAATCATCAACATTGCATCTTTGCTCTCATTTCAGGGAGGTATTCGCGTACCGGCATATGCCGCATCGAAGGGAGGCATTGCACAGCTTACGAAGGCTCTGGCAAATGAATGGGCAGGGCACAATGTGCAGGTGAATGCGATCGCGCCGGGATATTTTCGCACGACAAATACGTCTGCTTTGCAAAAGGATGAAGTCAGGAATCGCCAGATACTGGAGAGAATCCCAGCAGGACGCTGGGGCGAGCCTGAGGATATTGCCGGCGCGGCGGTTTTTCTTGCATCTCAGGCAAGCGACTATATCAATGGCGAGGTTCTGGTAGTCGATGGCGGCTGGATGGCTCGCTAAATGGAGAATGGCAGCTAATGATAGCTAAGAACACCAGACTGGTTGCGATGAAAGACAGGAAGGTATTTTCGCCTGAGAGCGGCCTTTCGCGTCAGGTGCTTGCATATAGCAACCAACTGATGCTGGTGCGCCACATGATGGAAGAGGGGTGGGTAGGTGCGCGACACAGTCATCCACACGAACAACTTGTGTACATCGTAAGTGGTCACATTCGCTTCACCGATGACGAAGCAACATTCGACGCACGCACAGGCGACAGCTTCGTCGTCCCAGGTGGAGTTGAGCATCAGGCATGTGCTATTGAAGCGTCCGAAGTTTTAGACGTGTTTACGCCTTGCCGCGAAGACTATGTGGAGAAGGGATAAATGGGTCAATCGAGAATGAATGTCTCTGTGCTGATTGCCGCCACGCTGCTGACTGTTCCAGCACATGCGGCTCAGCATCTTCGCTCGCCGTGGGACGGCGAAACTGTAAAGCTGACAGCCGCTCCTTACACCTGCCCGGCAATCGTCCACCTATCGCCTGACTTGACGACCAGCGGCTTCTATTCGGACAGCAAATCCTCGATCATTGATCCCGCAAAGTGGAAAGCCTACGTCGCAAGTTCCGGTCCGTATAAGGAGCTTGGGGCACAAATTGTAGACGCCGCTGACAGCTATCGCACGGCAGGCAGCCGCGACGCGGCGCAATGCGCCCTTGAGAAGATGCAAGCTGCCGCGAAAGACGGCGTCTTCACTGGGAAGATGTCCTCTAACCAGGCCTATTATGTGCAGGGATGGGTGATCGGAGCGATCGCAATTGCATATCTCAAGGTACGTGACAGCGGATTGGCGAGTACGGAGCAAGATCAGAAAATTCTGTCATGGATAGTGAATGTGGTGCACCAAACCATGAATTACTACGACACCAGACGCCAGAAGGGAACGGGGGATGCAGAAAACAACCATCTGTACTGGGCTGGCGTGGAAGTATCGGCGGCAGGCATTGCCGCGAACGATCGAAAACTCTTCGATTGGGGTATGAATACTTACATTGATGGCGTGGCGCAGATACAGCCCGACGGCTCGCTTCCGCTCGAGATGCGGCGGGGACAGCGTGCTCTGCATTACCACTTATATGCCCTTGCGCCACTGGTCTATCTTGCCGAGTTTGGACAGGACAACGGTCTGAACCTTTACGCGCAAAACAATTATGCAATCAAGCGATTGGCTGAGGTATCTTCACAAGGCTTGATCGACAACAGTTTCTTCACCAAAGCTACTGGCATCCCGCAGGACGCTCCCAATGGGCCTCCAACGGCGGAAGAAATCAGTTGGGCCAAAATCTACAATTCACGGTTTCCTGATCCGACAATCTCAAAGTTGCTGGCTGAAGCGCCTTCGCTCAGCTACATGTATCTCGGAGGGCTGCCTCCAGGTTAAACCGGCAACTGGATCGATAAGAAATTGAGGACATCTCGATGACAGCTTCACTAAATACATCATTCGCAACACCCCTTCCGGATTCTGTCGCCAACATTGATGGACCGTATCAACTGCATAGCCTGGATCGTGCCATTTCGGTTCTTGAAGCATTGAGCGAGAGTGACTCCCCGCTAAGTCTGGCTGAAATATGCCAGCGCATGGGCCTGCACAAGAGCACGGCGCATCGGTCGCTCATGGTGCTGGAACGCAGCGCTCTGATCGAACGAACTCAGGATAATCGTTTTCGCCTTGGCCTCAAGCTTTATGAGCTGGGTAATCGAGCTGTGGAACAGATCGACCTGCGCGCACGCATCCATCCGTTCTTTCGCCGGCTATCGATGCAAGTGAGCGAGACGGTACACCTGAGCGTTCTGCAGAAGACGAAGGTGGTTTACCTGGACAAAGTAGAACCGAACCGCAGAGTCTGCATGAGTTCGAAAATTGGTACCTCGAATCCTGTTTATTGCACATCGATGGGCAAGGCGATGCTGGCGTTTCAAGCAGAAGAAACGATTGAGCAGATCATCGCAAAGATCAAGTTCACGCGTTATACACACAAAACTCTGTACACACGCGAGATGCTGCTAAAGGCCCTTGAGCGGGTGCGCCGTCGCGGCTATGCCATTGATGACGAGGAGATTGAATTGGGTGTTCGATGCATTGGAGCTCCGATTTTCAATGAAAATCACCGGGCAATTGCTGCGGTAAGCGTGTCCGGACCATCCTCACGCATCACTTCTCAGAGCTTACCGGCAATTGCAAAACACTTGTTAAGTTGTTGCCGCGAAATCTCGGCGTCGCTTGGGATGCGAGCCAAAAAACGGCACCATGCAATTTCGCCGCTGTTGCGCCATTACGAAGGGTAGGATCTCCTCGATACCTATCCTTCTCTTACTTTGATCACGATTGCGCCGAATACATCACCTGGCGCAAGCAGCAATTGGTGCGGTGTTCCAGCGGGGATGTGAACGATGTCCCCTTTGACGATCGGTTGCAATTTGCCGTCCTGGATTCCGCTTCCTTTGGTTTCGCCATCATTGCCGGTCTTCGCATTCAGGACGGTTCCGCCTGTGACCAATCTTGCCTTGCCGCGAGTAACGATAAAGATGTCATCATAATGCGCATGTACTTCGGCTCCGCCACTGGCGTTGCGGACAGAAAGCTTGATTGCGTGTGTCTTGTAGTCGCCTAGTGTTGTGCCGCTGCTGCCGGTCGCTCGAGCGGCTGGAACAAGAGCAGAGATTTGAGACGCGACCTCGCTACCTGAAAAGACCTGTGCAGTACTTGGGGTTTGCGAAAAACAGGGAAAAGTGAGCGTTGCGATTGCCAATATAGGGATCAGTTTCATCGGGCCTCCCGGAGATTAAGTCGCCTCAGCGAATGATACTGAGTGGAACAGGGTTCATGTCGTCGTAGTTCTGATTCTCTCCACCCATGCCCCAGCAGAAGCTATAAGCTTGCGTGCCCATTCCGGCATGGATCGACCATCCCGGAGAGACAACGACGTCGCGGTTCTTCATCACGATATGACGCGTTTCTTCGGCAGGCCCCATAAGGTGAAAGACCCGGGCCTCCTCCGGAAGATTGAAATACATATAAACTTCCGAACGACGCATATGAGTGTGAGCCGGCATGGTATTCCACGCGCTTCCCGGATGAAGATGCGTTACACCCATAACCAGCTGACAACTTCGCGCTCCATCAAGATGAATGTATTTGCAAACGGTGCGGCGGTTGCAGGTCTCTGCGGTTCCTAATTCGACAGGGCTGGCGTCTTCTTTACGGACAAGCGTCGTGGGGTACGTGGCGTGTGCCGGATAACTGAGCAGATAGAAAATTGCCGGTGAACCTGGATCGTCTGATTCGAATGTAATATCTTTTGAGCCTCGTCCTATATACAGGCAATCGCAATTTCGAAGACGATGGCTGGCACCATCAACGCGAATGGCGCCGTTGCCGCCGATGTTTAGTACCCCCAGCTCACGTCGCTCGGTAAAGTAGTTCGCGCGCAACACTTCGTCTGCGCCAAGCACAATCGGGGATTTCAATGGCGCCGCCATACCAACTACAGCGCGATCAAGGTCAACATATGCCTGACGGAGAGATCCGGGTTCATAGAGTGTGTCAACCAGAAACGACTCTCGAATCTGCGCGGTTGTCATTGTTGGGTAGCGTACCGGATCGGCCATCAAGTAGGTCTTCATGTTTGATTCCTTATTAGGCATCTCTCGTGCATCATATTCAGGCTCTCAGTCATCGTTGGGCTGCGGTACGGTCGTCACGGACGATTGCTTCAGGAGCCAATCAACGAACTCTTTTCCGCCCCCGAAGTTGTCCTGCACAGGCCGAACCTTGCGATGGTCGGTATATTCGTTGTAGAGCCATGGATCCACAACGGCAAACACGATGCCTTTCCCGTACTTAGCCGTGGCCATCACGATGCCTTCCTTGTCAGTCAATAGTGGCACAGCAGGAGATTTCAGTGATATTCCGCATGTGTCTTTCATGTAGAGGGTATGAGAGTTGTAAAAAACAGGACCGCCGCGCGTAACCGAAATATATCCCGGCGTGAACTCATCGTCGATAATGTGGTGCTTCAGCACATCATCGAAGTGAATTCCGAAGCGATCTGCAATCAGGTTCAGGTGCTTGATATCGGCATTGCCTGGATCGTTTTCCATCAAGACGAGAACTCCGCCTCGTCTCACCCATTCAGCTACCTGCTTAGCATCCTGAGGCTGGACATAGTGAGGATGGGGATTCCTGGCAGGAATATCTGGCGACACGATGATATAAAACTGCGCATGACTTAGCCGGATCAATGTAGGAGCCTGATATAGCGTATCGAGCGACGCCCCATGGCTTTTGAACATGTGTCCGAATAAAGAAAACCCGCTGTTGCTGTAATCATTCCACTTGTAATGGAAATATTCTTCCTGGCCAGCCGCATTCTCTCGCTGCTGGCTGTTGAACCAGGCGTCAAGTAAAACGGTCTTGCCGAGGGCAGACGTTGCTTCAGGAGCAAGTTCCATCTCTGTGCTCGCCAGTAGGAATGCGCCGATACCTTTGGGGTCGTTGTTCACTACTGGTGAGCCGACATAATAGCTATATGAGTCGTCATGATTGCTGCTGAGACCAATTGCTTTCACGGTATCGGTTATCGTGATCGAGCCATTCGCATCCGCCTGCACAAAATGAGTCAGAATGCCGTGCCAGGCCTTTGCTGCATTCTGAGAATAGCCTGGCGGCAGATATCCTAGCCGCACACCTCTCTGCAGCGCATACGTGAACATGCACGCGGCCGAAGATTCAAAATAGTTTCCCGGTTCTCCCGGCTTGTCGAGAACCTGATACCAAAGGCCGGTGTTTTTGTCCTGATAACGCACAACAGCCGCGGCTGTGCGATTCAGAATTGCCAGTAGCGTCGCGCGGCCGGGGTCATCTTTGGAGTAGTAGGGAATCGTGTCCACCAGCGCCATCATGTACCAGCCCATACCGCGCGCCCAGAAAGTGTGCGAGGTACCGGTGACCTTGTCTGCCCAGAGCTGTTGCCGTGGCTCGTCCCATCCGTGGTAAAGCAAGCCGGTCTGCGGAGAGCGGGCGTGCTGCTCCATCAGCGTAAATTGCTTCGTAATATCGGCAAAGTCCTGTGGCTCATGAAATATCGAAGCATACTCTGCATAGAAAGGCTCGGCCATATAAAGGCCATCGAGCCACATTTGATTAGGATAGATTTGCTTGTGCCAGAAACCTCCGGAAGCATTGCGAGGTTGCGTCGAGAGTTGCTTCCGGAGAAGCACTGCCGCCTTGTAATACTTCGCGTCCTGTGTAACTTGATAGAGAAGCAACAGTTGGCGACCGAGCGCGATGTTGTCGAGAGAATTTGCCGCAGGATCATAAGTGGGGATGGAGCCGTCCGGTGCGACCAGCTGATCAATGGCTTCTTTCGAGTACTGGTAATATGCGCCGTCAGCGGAGTTGTACCATACGGCGTCTATCCCGTTCAAAAGGGTGCCGAGTTCATAATTCCATGCCCACTTTGCGCCCGGTGTAACGAAGCGGCCTTCAGGCCATCGTTGAATCGTCGAGTTCGCAACGCGCTGGGACCAGGGCAGTTGCTGCGCCAGCGCTGAGGAACCGCAGACGAGCCAAAAAATGACGGGAACTGCGCAGTGTCTTAGCATTGTGAAATTCGGCGTACGAAGATTACTTATAGCCATCTTGTCCTTGCATTGGCAGATTCAGGGAATCGAGCCCGAGAACTCTGCGACCTCTTGTGTATCAGATATAGTGTGCGGATGTCTCTGCATTCCTGCGTCAATTGTCCCGCTATATGGGATTAGTGCTAGCTTTTTAGAGCGATCATGCGCCATTCGATGAATCACCCAGGATCACTCTTACAATGCGACTCCTGTGCCCTCTACAGGCATCCACTTTTGTGGCAGCAATAATTCCGCATTTCAATGCGATTCTTAATGTAGGAGATCGTCCCATATAGAGGGACGCCATTCCATAACTTCCTTGACACCATTTACGGCAGATTGAAAAAATCGCGATCGGAAGTTGAGAAGCACTTGAGTGAGTCCGTCAATGGATGCATCCCTTTTCCGAGATTTCACGATATACGAACGTGTGAAGTCCCAGTTCCGCGGTGAGGCAACAAACGTTTTCAACTTAGTCAACCTGAGCAATTCAGGATCAACGCTCAATAGTTAAAGCTCCTTTGGCGTTATCACGGGAGCTTCAAGTATGCGCGTTATACAGGTAGGCGGGCGTTTGCTGTTTTAAGCAGAATATTTCCCGGGCTCCCGTTTGGAGTCCGGGAATGCTATAGAGTCTTCCGGCATGGAGTCAATCAACCTGAGCGGCCTTGGAAAACGCTGCTCAGTTCCACGTCCCAGTACCCAGGAAGTCTCCAGTCGCGGAGTCATGCTCTCGTGAGATGTAAACTTCCCGGACCTCTAGATAAAGGACGGGGATGCCGGATTCGGAGGCTAGTATTTCCAGAGGGCGATCCAACAGGGTTTCAACCTCGACGCGTGTTGGCACGCCTGTACTCAGCGTGTAGTTGTTAGCAAGTGCACCGTGTACATAGGTGTGAAGCCGTTCCCGCACTGGGGCAGTCTGTTGCGTTGACGGGTAAAAAAACAGTAGTTCTACGCAAAGAACCTCTCCATCATTACGGAATACTTTGAATGTGCATGAATCGGGAGGGACGTTCAGTGGGTGGCGCCAGACATCCGCGAGCTGCTGAATATACCTGGACAGCGGATCATTGGGCCGCAGGAACCAGGCAAGAAAGGCTAATGTGGCCGGGATAATCGCAATAGCCGCGAAAATCGTCACGACGGCAGCGGTCGGATTCAGAACGGATGTAGATACCAGAATCCCAAAAATGAGCGCGATAAAGACTGCATAGAGGATCCCGCAGGTTCCGTAGATAGCCGCAGTTGTCAACGGGCTCAAATACTTTTCAATCCTCTGGGCTTTATCCAGATAGGCTTGCGGAGGGTTCTGCCGTCTCATTGTTTCCTCCTTCCGGTTGTTATGGAGGTAAAAAACAGACAGGGATCATTATCAGATGGGAGGCTGTGTAATAGTTCAGTCAATCCGGAAATTATAGGCATATCGGCATACTCACGCAGACGGTCAAGCATCGGCGGGGGAAATATCAGGGGAATTCTCGAGGGAAGTCGGAGGGGAGAAAACCGACTGTAGTGTAGCAGTGGTTTCTTGTTGTGTCTATTGCAAACCAGTGGGCTTGAAATGCTATTGGAAACGGCCAGCTTAAGCATTATAACCAGCCTGTTTTCAACAAAATGATGTGCTCGCTCCCGCTTGAAATGATCTTTTCAGGCGATCTTTATCGCGGGACCAGAGTAGTGTTGTTTGCCGGTAGCGAGGCGATGTCGTCGGATTCCGTTCCGTCGCCGAGTCCGCCATAGCGGCGTTCACGGCGCTGGTAATCCTCGATGGCTTCGAGCATATGAATGCCGCGGAAGTCTGGCCAGAGGCGATCAGTGACGAAGATTTCCGCGTAGGCGATCTGCCACAGCAGGAAATTGGAGATACGCATCTCTCCTGATGTACGGATAAGCAGGTCGGGATCAGGCATGTGCGCCGTGTAAAGATGCCGCTGGATATCCTGTTCGGTAAGGTCTTCGAGGCGCAGTTCTTCGCGAGCAATCTCCGCATGCAGTGCCTTGAAGGCGTCTAACAGCTCCGAGCGTGAGCCATAGTTGAGTGCAAGCGTAAGGACCGTCCCTGTATTGTGCTTCGTAGCATCAGCAGCCCAATCCATGCGCTCCCGGACATCTTCTTCAAGTTCGTGCGTCCGTCCTATGTACTGTATGCGAACGTTATTGTCGTTCATGCGCTGCACATTGTTGGTAAGGTAGGTTCGCAGCAGGCGCATGAGAAAACTGATTTCAGACTTGGGCCGCTTAAGGTTGTTCTCCAGCGAAAAAGCATAAAGGGTAAGCCAGGGAAGCCCGATGCGCGAGGCTGCCTCAACTACATATTGCACCGATTCGGCGCCTTGCTGGTGGCCCAGAAAACGCTTGAGGCTCCGCTTACCGGCCCAACGGCCGTTGCCGTCCATAATTATGGCGACGTGTTTGGGTATACGCTCCGGATCAAGACGGCGATAGATTGCCAACTGGTCCGGCGGCAACTCGTGAACGCGGCTGAAGCTGATGGGTGACGGCATGACTCTAATCCGACCCTAGCACGGCGGCATGGGCAGTCGCAATGCTAATGGTCATTTGGGGCGAACAAGGTCGAAAAGATCGCGTGTGCGGGTATAGGTGGGACCACCCATGCGTCCGACGGCCTTTAGCTTGTCAGGATTGATTTTATAGCCATCGACGACAGCCTCATCAACATGGAAGCAGAGCACATCGCCGAAGATAATGGTGTTCGCAGCACCTGCCGCATTGCTGATGGGGAGGGTCTGGCGGAGCCGGCACTCCATATGCACATGACTTTCGGCGACGCGCGGCGGCTGAACCAGATCGCTCGCCATGGGTGTGAGGCCTGACAGCATGAATTCATCGACCTCAGGTGGCACTTCAGCGGCCGTCAGATTCATCTTCTCGACGAACTCTTCGGAAATGATGTTCACGACGAATTCTTTGGTTGCGAGGATATTAGTTAGCGTATCCTTTGCGGGCGATGGACCAGAGCGGTGAGCCGAGACGAAGCAGATCACAGGCGGGTCTGCAGAGCATGCCATGAAATAGCTGAAAGGTGCGAGGTTGCGAATTCCACGCGCATCAAGACTTGAGACGAAAGCAATTGGCCTCGGCACAACCATGCCGATCATGAGCTTGTACAGATCGGCTGGCGCATCCTTTCCCGGTTCGAAATAAAGCATGCAGTGTCCTGTAAGAAAAAGGCCGTATGAAGACACCTACGCCCTATCTCAAGTTTACAGGGCAGTCCAGCGAGACAAACTCAGGCCGTACGTCTCGCGCGGCCCGATGCCATCTCGCGAACCTGGTTGAGGAACATTGCGCGCTGGAAGCCATCAAGGCTTGAAACCAGCGAGGCGATCTCCGCCAGGAAGGGATCGGACATGATTGCGTTTACTTCAGAGTGCCGGCGACTGCGCGCATCGCGCAGAAGAAGGCAGATGTCCACTTCAAGCGCACTGGCAAGCCGTTCAAGTGAGCTGAGTGTCGGCATTGCCTTGCCGTTCTCGATTTTTGAAATGTAAGTGCGAGGAACGTTCATGCGTCCGGCAAGCTGGCGCTGGCTCAGATTGCGCGAGCCACGAACGTCGCGAACAGCGCGCGCCACATCAATGCCTTCAGCCTCGGACTCAGGTGATGGGGTTACCAACTGCGGCTGCAGTGGTTCCGGTTCTTCTATTTCAAGGGGTTTGTGACAGCGCCGGCAGAGCGAATTCGCTGTGCGGAACTGCACCAGGCTGCAATGTTCGCACCTTAAAACTTCACGTGCCTCGACAGTTGCCAGGTTAGTTGCCATATTGTCTGTTACGGAGTGCCAGAGCAGGCTCTCCAGCGAGACAACGCGAATAGTCGCGTTACTTCGCTATTTGTGAGGTTGCACCGGGGTACCCTTTTTGTCAAGTAAAAACTGTAAGTAATCTCCCAAAAACCGGAAAAAGCCGGAGAAAACCGAAACTGGATCCATTTCACTATCAATGTACTGTAGTCGTGGAATTCATAGAGGAAATGAATTTCGAAAAAGGCACTGCCACCACGCCTTCGGCGTAGCGGCAGTGAAAGACAGCTTTGCTGCGTGCTTTAGAAATGGAAACGGTAGCGAAACTCTCCGTAAATTTGCCGTGGGTCATTCCAGTGAAATCCACCGAAGGTCAAACTGTTATCCAACTGCACGCGGCGGTTTGCCACATTCAGCGCGTTTGCGGAAATGGTGTATTTCTCAGCGAAGGTCTTGCCGACGGCCAGATCGAAGGTTGTGTGGCCCGGAAGATATGGGCCAGGATATTGTGCCTGAGGCGTTCCATACAAGCCGTTGGTAAAGCCTGAGCCATAGTAAACGTTGGTGGAGGCATAGGCCTTCCACGGCAGAGTGCCGTTGAAGCCCACATTTAAGGTGTTTCTCTGATCGTGGTCCACTGGCGAGAGTCCCGGCGGAATATCGAGTGGGCAAGCCGAGGTGATCGGGGCTGGGCAGATCAGGCCCCCTGTGATCGGCGAGGTTGCCTGCGCGATCTGGTTCGCATAGGCAAGGTGAAACTGGCCATGGTGAAAGACGTCGGGAGAGTGCAAGGTGAGTGACCACCCTTGAATGACCGCCGAAGCCCAGGTGATCGGCCAGAAGATATTCGATTCACCGATGTTGTTGTGGTCCAGCCAGTTCTCCGCCCTGGTCTCATAGTTATAAGCGGACAAGGTCCAGTTGTGGTACGGAATCGTGATGCCATATTGCCATTGGATATCCCGCTCGCCGTGGAGAGGAGCAAAGGTAAATTTCTGGCCGTTTGCCAGATCGAGCAGAGGGCCGGTTGCAGTAACGAGAGGTGGGGCCTGGTAATAGTACCCATAGAAGCCCTGCAAGACCCAATTCAACCGTGGGATCTTCAATGCACCACCAACACGAGGATCAGTTGCGTTCTCTGAAATGGTTGCGTTGAACTGGCTCAGGCGAAGGCCGCCGATCAAGGTAAACCATGGCGTCACCTTGAATTTGTCGTTGATGAACTCGTCGACCAACCCACCATCCACTCCTATGGAAGAGGCGGGAACGTTTGGCGTACCGTCGGTGAAATAGTTATTGAAGTAGTTGTATTGGTGCTGGAAAAAACTGTAGATGCCAGCTTGAAGATCATTCTTCCTGAAGTTGTAGTTCAGCGCTGTCTGCATACCCACGTAGTTGGCGTCTTGATTGACCGTTGAGATGACAGGATAATCGTTTGGTCCACCCTCATAGTCGGCTCCGTTGTAGTGGTAAAAGGGAGAAACCGTTAGAAGCGTGTTGGGGTTGAAGGTGTGTACCCAGGAAAAAGTCACATAGCCATCGGGCTCGACTTCGGCATCGTGCAGGCCGTAAGACGGATAAACCTGGTTGCCGATTGAGTTGGGGTCGGGGTCGATGGGGATCTGATAATAGTCCCGTCGAAGCGAAGTCACCAGGCGATATTGGTTCTTCGGGTCGGGATTGAAAATGAACGTAGCGAATCCACCGAAGCCGTTTACCGCATCGTTAATCACCTGAGGAACGGGGGTCTGGAGCCCATAATTGCTGCGGTTCCCGTTCAGGCTGGCATAGTAGGCGAACCGCTCGGTGTGCCCTCCACAACCGATCTGATCGTCAGTTTGGTAAAAATTCCCAGCGGTGAGAACGAGATCGCAGTCTCTATTACTCTCAAAACCAGTTCGCGGCACTACATTAAAAACTCCATAGGTGCGATCTCCATAATCGGCGTCGTAGCTGCCGCTATACACTTCAAGATAGTCGATATCTCGCGGCAATATCTGCGGCCCCAGATTGGTCGCGATATTGGTGTTGGGAATAGGAACGCCATCGATCAGCCAGTTGACCTGATGGCCGCCCATCATGTGCAGCATATCGTGCGTTACATACGAGGCGGGTACATAATCGGTGATCATCTCCAGCCCGTTGGTACGATCGGCCCCCGGGGTTTGTTGAATGTTGGTGCGGCTCACCAGGGTCGTCGGGGTAACACTGTCCGTCGTCGCCTCCCCAACGGTTTCCGGCACGACGACGTTTTCTCTCTCGCCTTCGATGGCCAATTGGAAATGGAGCACCGGACTGGTGTCTGACTCAACGATTACATCCTGGGTCAATTGCTGAAAGCCCTTTGACGTTACAGCGACCGTGTAATTGCCGATGGGTACCGAAGTGAATTCAAATTCACCGTTATCGTTGGAGTCTTCCGATTTTGTCCAGTCTGAGTTTTGAGCCTTCAAAGTAATGTGTGCTCCTTGAACGGGCCGGTGCTGAGGATCATGAACGACGCCACGAACGGAACCGAATATCGTAGCGTAGGCGAGCGTGGCAGCGCAGAGCCACAACGGCGCCACAAGTTTCAAAATCACAGATCTTAAGCTCAAAGCAATGCCTCCTCGCCGCGATAGTACGCGGCGAATCCGTATCAATAACTGTTACGAACAGGGAGCGGATGCTGGATAGCATTCGCTCGTAGAGTGCCTGTCAGGCAACTGGTAAAGGAGGGCCACGCTTCTGTCGGGTGCGGTCAAACGAGATGCGCAACTGCGCTTCGACCTGCGGAGCAGAGGTGGGATGGCGGACTATTCCTGCGAAGATTGCAGATGGGGCGGATGGAGTAAACGACGGCAGGACCACGATTGCAGGAGGAGCAACCGAGTACGGACACTTTTCGTTTACCATGCGCCTGGATTGGTTTGGAGAAGTCTCCATGGCCATCATGGAGCAATGGTGCTTGCCGTCCCTGCGGCAGCAAATCGGCACGCCGGCTTCCGCTGAGCTTGCGCCCAGGAACGGCAGCGCAAACGGGAGCCCCAAAAGCATCAGCAGCGAGATGGCCAGCAGGCGGCGCACGAAGTCATTATCGCACGCAGGGTTTCAGTCGGGTCAGTCTCCGGCGTAGTAGCCCTGCCGTGTCTGCACGGTGAGGTCCTTTTGCTTCGCCGTCAGCGTGATCTTGTGATACCCGGAATCTGTGCTTTGTTTGTCCGGCGTATATCCGAGCATGTACTGCGCACGCAGCTCGTCTGCAATGGTCGCATAAATCTGATCGACGGAATTCTTTTTATCTACCTCAAACATTCTCCCGCCGGTTTCAGTGCAAATCTGCTCCAGAACTTTCTTTCCGTCGATTCGTGAGCCCTCGGTAGGGCGCTGCCCACCACCCCCACCACCACCGCCCGGCCAACCGCCTCCGCCACCACCCGGGTAGCCGCCTCCTGGGTAGCCACCGCCGCCCATGCCTATATGGCGATGGCTTGGGTATCCGCCATTATTGCCGCCGCCACCCTCCTCGCCCTTGAAGTAAATGGCATATACAACGGTGTTTGCGCGCTGTGCGGATTCAATGGAAGAAAACAGCGATTCCTTGCTGCCGCGGTCGACGCCGTCGGTCAGCACGATCAGTGCCTTACGGTCCGGTTGCTTCTTCATGATTTCATCGGAGGCCAGATAGATGGCATCGTATAGAGTCGTTCCACCGCCAAAATGAC
The DNA here is from genome assembly GCA_030037215.1 of Silvibacterium sp. Lineage (GTDB taxonomy): Bacteria > Acidobacteriota > Terriglobia > Terriglobales > Acidobacteriaceae > Silvibacterium. Next base: position 27,409 of record JASHRS010000293.1, read on the forward strand.
GGGCGCCGCCACTGCCGGTATCCTGTGGGTCGCTGGCGTTGCTGAACTGAGGTGCTCCAATCTGGTCCATTGCGGCGCTCAATTTGCCTTTATCCGCGGTGATATCCGCGAGCAGATCGACTTCGCCCGCAAACTGGATTAGAAACGCCCTGTCATGGGCATTTGTCATCATCTGATCGAGGAAGTGTTGACTGGCCGAGCGCTCGGAGTCGAGAACATTGCGCTGGCTCATGCTGGTATCGACCAGAAGTCCGAGCGTAAGCGGAAGGTTCGTGTCATGGTTGAAATACTTGATTACTTGCGGACGTCCATCCTCGGTCAGGCTGAAGTCATCCTTTGTGAGATTCGGGACAATGGCTCCATGCTTATCGCGTACAGTGACGGCCATCGTAACGACCTTCACATTCACCTGCAAAGTTTCAGTTGGAGCCGGTGTCTGGCTTTGAGCAAACAGAGGAAGTGTTAGCAGCGGTGCAAGTAAGACGCTAAGGGAATATCTGCGGCGAATCGTCATAGGCGTGATAAATGCGCCGAATTGAACCAGCGCACTCATTAGACGACAGGGCGAAAGATTTTGCCGCGAGAAATCCCGGTCTGGTGGAGAAACAGTTTGTCAGTTTTGAATGATGTGGGTCGAAGCGAGCGTATTCGCTGCTGGAACTGGGTTTGGTGTGGTCGCTGCCGCTGTTATACCGGCTGGAGCGCCTTCTGCGTTATGGTCGGGTCCGAGGCCAAGCTGGATCAGTGCACGCGAGTCGGGAGTGAGCTTGGTTTGCCAACCGTGGTCAGCCTGATACTTCTGCATTGCGGCTTCGGTTTGAGCATCCCATTGTCCGCTTGGGCTGCCTGTCAGGTAATTCTGACGAATGAGGGCTTGCTGTATCTCTGTTGCACGCTCCGGATCAATGCCACGCTGTCCACGAACAGCTGTATGCTTCGCCTTTCTTGAGAAGACCCTGTGATGATGATGCCCGGAAGTGGGAGCCCGATGGGTGCGGCTGGCAACGGCTGAAGTAGCCGTCATCGCAGCCAATAAAAAGAATGCCTGGCAGGCTCGAACTGAAAGCATGCAGAAACCTCTGGGGGAAATAAACAGTATGACTCATCTTCATCATACCGGACCCGCAATTGGCCAGAGCCTAATGCGGATCGAAACAAATTGCAACATAAAAGTACCGGCCCTCTGTTACCCTTCGAGGGCCGGCATTGTTACTTTAGTGTAATGGCGTTCTACGGAAGTGTTCCACCTCGATAGAAGCTCCCAGCATTTGGCGCTTGAGGATCAACGATCTCAAAGGCCACATCATCTCCCGACTTGAGCCCGGCAACAATCGTCCGGAAATCATTGACATCGTGGATCGGATGCCGGTTGATGGAGACGATGACAACGCCTTCAGCCAGGCCAATTTCGTCCGCAAACGAACCCGGCTTTACCGACTGAATCAGGACACCGTGGAGCCCTGCAGGCGCGCCTTGGGGTAGATCGCTTACCGAGATTCCCAATTTGGTCTGGGCATTCTCAGACCCTCCGTTCTGGTTGGGATTGTTCTCGCCACCTTGACCGCTATTGAGGGCTTCCAGCATCTTGTTCCGGTCGCCTACAGTTACGGTCGCGTTCATCTGTTTACCGTTGCGGATAAAGCCGAGTTGGATCGTTGTTCCCGGTTTGCGCGCCGAGATGATGTTGACCAGGTCGTCGCCGTCCTTCACTGGCTGTCCATCCACTGTCGTGATGATGTCGCCAGCTTTGAGTCCGGCCTTGTCTGCTGCGAAGCCAGGCTGCACGCTGCTGACCAGCACGCCATTCTTGAAGCCGTACACATGCGCCACTGCTGGCGGCAGGTTTGGCTGGAAGGTTATGCCGATGCTACCGCGGACGACTTTGTGATCCGGTCCGATCAGATCGTTATAAACATTGATGATGGTATTGGCCGGCATTGCGAACCCGATGCCCGCATATGTGCCGGACTCGGTGTAGATTGCAGTGTTCATGCCGATGACTTCGCCAGCCATGTTGAGCAGCGGCCCTCCCGAGTTGCCGGGGTTGATAGCTGCGTCAGTTTGAATAAAGTGCTGATATTGACCAGCAGTGCCTGGGTCGATCGTACGGTTCTTCGCCGAGACGATTCCTGCAGTGACAGTCTGTGAAAGCGTGAACGGACTGCCAATGGCGATCACCCAATCGCCCACCTGCGCGCCGTCAGAGTTGCCCATCTTCACGGTCGGCAGAGGATGATCGGTCTGAATTTTCAGAACAGCAATATCGGTCGCTTTATCGGTGCCGACAACAACTGCGGGACGACCCTGCATGAACCCTTCGTCTGGATCGGTTGAGAGCCGGACCCAGATTTTGTCAGCCTTATCGATCACATGATCGTTAGTGATGATGTAGCCACGTGGATCGACGATAAAACCGGAGCCGAGCGACTCACGCTCCTGACCTGCCTCATCCTGTCCCCCATTTCCAGGCATGCCGCCGAAGAAACGGTTGAAGAAATTCTGAAAATCATCCGGACCACCCTGGTCCTGGTTGTCGTCCCCGTTTCCGTTGTCTGGTGGCTGTTGCTGCCAGAACGGCGAGTTCGTGAAACCACGCCCGCGATGTCTTTCTGACGATGGAAGCGTAACGGTGCTGATGTTCACCACTGCCGGGCCGACTTCCTTGGCGATGCGCGTAAAGTCAGTCGAAAGATCGCGCGGCGCGGGAATTTTGAGCGGAGTCGCATCTGAGGTGTCGATCTTCGATGTCTGTTTCTCTTCCTGGCCGTGCACGCCGTGAGCGATTATGGAACCAACAAGGATGGCGGCCGAAAGTGTGGCGAGAATAGTAAATGTTGAAGCGAGACGGCGGTAGCGAAGCCGTCCTAAGAGAGATTTCATTTCAGGTCTAACCTCGTATCTTCAGATAGCAGTGGTTAATGTGCCGTCTAGGCGCGGCGTCCATCTTCCAGTATAAATCGGCTGCGTTTTTCGGGTTTTTTGCGCCTCTTGCGGTTTAGACGCAATGCGGTGCAAAACTGTCACAGCCTCCGAAACATCCCGGCTCTTATGTTTTGGGACCACCTACCGGAGCAGTCTCATGCGCTGTGGGTTGGATGCGTGAGGGCAGCAGCTCGGTTAAACAAATTCCACCCAGGATCAACAGTGCGCCGCACCCTGAGCGGAGGCCAAGTCGTTCTCCCAGGATGACCCAGGAAGTGAGCCATGCGAATACCGGCTCCAGCGTAAACAGCACCGCCGTATGTGTGGCAGGCAGAATCTGCTGTGCCCAGCTTTGGACAGTAAACGCAACCGCAGTGGCCAGAACCGCTGCGATTATCAGCGCAACCACAACCTTCATGCTCCAGTGAATGAAAGGCCGTTCGAATACCGGCATGCTGAGGGCGATGAAAATGGCGGCAAAGCCCACTTGCAGCAAGGCAAGTTGTTCGAAACGAACACGAGGGGAAAAATGCGCGAGAGCCAGTACATGACAGGCAAATCCAAGAGCGCATGCAAGAGTGAGAAGATCGCCTGTGTTCACCGACCGGAAGTCCAGGCCCGCATGTGCGGGAGTGGTGAGAAAAACGATGCCGATGAATGCAAGTAAAGCTCCGATGAAAGCATTCCATCGTGGCGCATGGCTGCCTGCTGGGCGCAGCCAGGGAATCGCAACGAGCAATGGCACGAAAATCACCGTCATCCCTGTGATGAACGCTGACTTCGACGGCGTAGTCAAACGCAGTCCTGCTGTCTGGAACTGGTAACCGGTCGCGAGAAACAGACCGGTTATGCCCCCGAAGAGCAGTGTGCGACGGTCAATGTGGCCGATATGTTTGCGGTAGAGCAATCCAAGGCACACTGCGGCCAGTGCCATGCGCATGAAATTGAACAGTAGTGGCGAAACATCGGCAAGGGCATCCTTAATGAGAACAAACGTCGTGCCCCAGACAAAGACAACTCCAAGCAGAAGCAGATGCGCTTTGGCTGAGCGGGACATGGCAAAAGACTAGCAGGCTGCGAAATGGTCAGCGGACAAACGGAATATAAGCTTTGGTTCGCGCGCTATACGCCGGGAAGGACTCCGGAAAATGTGCTGCAAGCAGCCGTTCTTCCGCGTGGATGCGCACCTCGGTGCCTGCAATAAAGAACACCATGCCTGCCGCAAACAACGGCCACCATGTCCAGCAAAATCCCCATGCCAGCATGATCCCGAGCATCGAGGCATAAATCGGGTGACGAATCCAGCGGTAAGGCCCCGTCTGCACCAGCTCATGTCCTTCGTATACTCCTGCCTGGAAGCGCCATTGCTTGCCTAGGTGCCGCGTTGCCGTCCACGCCAATGCCACCGAAAGTGGTCCGAGAATCATCGAAAGAATCAGAGTGACGGTTGGCTTGTGGGTATAAGCCCGGCCAAGGTAGGGCGACATGCACGCGAAGCTCATCCCGACCAGAAGAATGCCCCACTTCGACGACTTCGCCAGAGCAACTTCCTTTTGCTTTGTTGCCTGTTTACGCGGCCTGATAATAAATGCCATCGACCACGCCACCCAGCACACGACCAGCTCAATCAATGCAATTGTCTGAAGCACGGAGGCCATTATAGGTGGTGTGTTTGGAAGCTGGGCACAACTGCCGGTTGCGCATCGAGAATAGTTGCGACCACCAAAACATCCTTCAGTACAATCACAGCAAGCTTCAGGAGGTGGATTTGCAGCGAAATCGAGTTCTGCGGTGTGTGGTTTTCCTTATATGCGTAGCCGCTATGGCTGCCGCTCAGGATGCCCAGGACGCCCAGAACGCGACCGCAGTCGAGCAACCTGCTGCTGCTCCGCGCCGCTACCCCGTGCCGCTAAGATATTCTGCCGGAGAACCCATCGTTCTGCGTGATGGAGCTGGTACGGCTACCTTCACTGTCACCAATCCTGGAACAGTCGCTTCTCCGCTGGCTCTGAGGATCGGCATCTTTTCTGACGATATTTCGCAATTGTCGTTGTCACCGCCAAAGGTGTTGCTTGCTACCGAGACAAACACACCCCTGCCAGCCTATCTGCTCCCTGGCGCTACGGTTCTTGTAGTGGCTAGTGTCAGTGATCTCAACGGATCGGTAGCGGCAACTGCTACGCTCTTCAACGGCACTATGGAGTTGGGCAGAATACACGCTGTCGAGCCGGATGCTCCCTTCGATGTTTCCCTCACCGGCGGCGGAAGCTCCGGTCAGAGGCTGGTGCTTACACCAAATGATGATGCAGTCATCACGTTGAAAAACGGCGACGGTGAAGCATACCCGGTGGACTGGGTTTTCCAGGTTGGCGGTAGGACACTGCAAAGCGGCGAGCTACAGTTGGCTCCGCACGGCAGTTCGAGCATCGGCCTTGTACCGACAGATGATCTGTACTCGTGGACGGACAACCTGCGCCCATCGCAAAGAACAGGATCGCTGCAACTCTCGATACACGGACCGCCGCAGGTCCCAAGGGAAATGTTCCCCGAGCGTACCCTGCCGGTGAGTCTCCTGATGAGAAAGCTGAGTCCCTCCTGGACCAGCCTCTGGCTGCACCTCTTTGTGGCTCTTGTCTTGCTCTTGGGCGGGCTGCTATCGCTGATTGGCAGTTCTGCATTGCCGAATATTCTACGGAAGATCAATTTGCGCCGGAAGCTGGATGACCTTGCCGGTAGGACAGGAAATGTCAGCAAGCGCGTGGATTCATATGTCAGGATGCTGTTGCGCCTGGAACGAAAAAGAGTCGACCTGCTGCTGAAAAGGGCGCCGTCGTTTTCTCTCTCATCGGCGGATATGCTGGATTCTGTTTCCTCATCCATTGACCAACTTGCTAGGCGATTGAAGATTACCGAGCGTCTTGATGACCTGCGGCGCAGGCTCGATGAGGCCTCGATCACCGCTCCTCCGTCGGTGACCGACGACATCGACATCAAATTGCAGATGGCTGCGGGCCACTTGCAGCCGCTAACATTCACTGACGACGAGGCAACCGCGGCCTCCAGGTATCTCGATGCTGCAGAGACGTCGCTGGGAATGTTGAGCGACACGGACAACCTGGCTAAGTTAACCGCGGCAAATTTTAAAGACTTGAGAGTGCGGCAAAAGCTCATTCCGCAGCCGTATTACAGCGATCTGAAGGCGGCGCTGCCCGGCTTGTTCGAAATGATGAATCAGCCCTTCGACGATCCCCGGAATATAACGCGTCAAATGATGTTTGCCATCGACTATGGCATAGCCGCCTTGCAGATGGCCTTTGATTATGCGCTCCTGAAGGCAAATGCACCGGCTGCGGGTGCTGCCGTATCAGAAACTGTACCAGGGGCCGGCTCAACCCAAAGCATCCGGGAGCGCCTGATCTTTCACCAGAGAGAGTTGATAGGTCTGCTCGGTACAATCTCTTGGCCTGCTTTGCGCGAACTGCGTACGCTCGTTCAGGAGATGCGGGAGAACATCTACGAGAGCGACGTACTCGAAGAGATTGCAACTAAGGGACAGGCGGAGATTGTGTTTGATCCACGCACTGTAAGACCTTTTGTGCCGGTTGTGTACTCCATCCGATTCCGAAATTCCCGCTTCGATGATGCGGCGGCTCTCAGGCGTCTGACCTGCAAGTGGGATTTTCCGGGCCATATCCTCGAGCAGGATTGGAAGATTTGTCACTTCTTCCAGGGAAATGAAATAAAGCGCAGCGAGGGGCGCGACGTGACGGTTTCTGTCAGAGTCGAAAGCCGCAAGGCTCCGGATGCCGGCGGAGCGTCCAATGACAAGGTGCTTGTCACTCCGTTAAGGAGTATGTTGTCGGCCACGATCGATCTTCATCGGCCCGAGCGGCCGTCTTATTCTCGTGCACTGGTGGAGGGTGTGCGGTTTTTAATTGCTTTCGGGGTGGCGTTCGCCGCGCTGCTGGCAGGAGCGCTCGAGCAGTTGAACAAGCTCGATTTTGTCCCCGCAATGATCGCAGTTCTGGCGTTGGGGTTCGGCGCCGACACGGTCAAGAACTTGCTGACGCAGACGGCAAAGCGGGCTGCATCTTGAGCTAGATAGGCGTCACTCGCTATCCGGGGCCTTATAGGGCACCTGGATGTAATGCCGTGCCTCGTTTAGTGCTCCACCAGTATTGTCGTTGGTCTGAACAGCTTTGCGATATTCCTCGATGGCGCGGTCTCTCTGGCCCGTCATATCAAAAATCTTCCCAATCTGGATGTGGCACCAGACCTCGGTCCATTTGGGATCGTCGTCGCCGTTCAGGCAATCGCGGTAAGCGTTGACGGCGGCCTGCATGTTGCGCTGTTCAAAGAAAACTTCGCCGATACGGTAGCTGGCAAGCGAGCTTTGCGGATTGGCCTGCAAGGCCTTCTGGTATTCGGCAAGCGCGCCGGGCAGGTCCCCCTGTGCCACCAATTGCTGGCCTTTCAGTATCTCCACGCGGACAGTCATGTCAGGGTCGTCCTTCAAAACCCAGTCATCCGGATCGATAAGGATATGGCGCGGCCGTCCAAAGGTATCGATAACATACTGCGAGTCGGTGCCGACAACAGAGACGCGTTTGTTCTCGGTCTTGCCGTCTGTTTCAATACGCAATTCAACAGGCATATTGAACAGATCCAGATCCTGCTGAATTTCGCCGATTGTCCGGAAACCCTTATTGTTGCCCAGACGGTAAACTGCGTATTTGTCGTTAAAATCAGGTGCGCCTGTGCCGTTGAGCCATTGCGAAAAGAAGGGAGTGAGCTGCTGCTGGGACTGGGCTTCGGCAACCTTCTCGAAGTCCGCTGTCGTGATCGGTTTATCTGTGTATTGTGAAAGTGCTGCCCGAAGAATCCTGTTAAAGCTGTCCTCGCCCACTTCCCACTGGAGCATGTGAAAGACCATCGCGCCTTTTTCCAGCGTCATCGACTGGAACTGCGGCGTAAATACATTGAGCTGACTGGCACTGGTCAGCGGAATAGTATCGTAAGCCAGCGCCCCGGCGGAAACATCGAGTAGGGCTGCCTGCATGGCTGTTTCGCCCGCTGTGTCCTGCAGATACATTAGCTCGCCGTAGCGCGACATTCCATTTGTGATCCAGGCATCGTTCTGCGAAGCCGGGCTGATTTCGCTGCCCCACCACTGATGGGCAATAGTATTCGATAGCAGTCGAAAGGCAGTCTTGCCTGGAATCCGGTTTCCAGCAATCGCAGCAACCTCAGGCGCCCAGTACGCAGGAACTGTATCATCCGGTAGCTCGACAACGTTGATTCGGATCGACTCAGGCATGCCGAAGGTCGAAGTGTAATAGGCGAAAATGCGCAACGCTGACTGCGCATAGTCCTGCGCATCGGCCTTATGCGCTGCCGTTGTATAGAGATGGATATTTGGCGCAGGTGAGGTCTCGATAAATTTTCCGGCAATAATGGTTCCGGGGAAGCCCGGTTTGTCCCATTTGAAATCATATTCACTGGCATCGGCCGGAGCAGATGCTGCGCCGCTGCCGACAACGGTATATCCGGCTGGAACATGGACGTGAATATCGGCTGTGAAGCGGTCCGTCTGGTAGCCAACCATCGGGAACCACCGCCCAGCGTAAAGCAGATACGTAATAGGGTCGCCAACATAGGCGAGCTTGAGTCCAGGTACCGGCCCGCCGGCATCGCTTTCCAGAGCGCCTGAGTAGTTAAAGGTCCATGTATAGCTCTTCCCGACTGTCAGCGGAGACGCTGGTGTGACCAGAACGGACGCGTCGGGCCCACGCTCGCCATTAAGCGTAACTCCATTCTCGTTCGTGACCTTATCCACCTTCAGCGCCCCGTGCAATTGAAACTCCGCCGTCGGCACCGGCTGCAACGCCTTGAAGGTGACGCGAGTAGCTGCTGTGAGCGTGTGGTCTGCCGGATTGATGGTCGCGTCGATCGAATATCCGGTGATATCAATCGCCGCCTTCTCCTGGGCGCGCGCAACTGCGGTGGTTGCAACAACAATAGCGAGGAGAACGTACGTGATAGGGAAGGCTTGGCGAGGTTTCGTCATAGCGATGAATGAAGTTCGTGCTGAAGTTCCGGCTGGTGCAGCATCTGGCCTGCAATTCCGGCTACGCGGTCGATTGCTGTTTCGCCGGGAACACCTTTGGCCTTGAGCATATCCGATATCTGCCGTAAGCTGGTCTGCATTTGCAAGCGTACCTCTTCATTATTCAGCAGAGGCTGCAGATGTGAGACGACGTTTTCCGCAGTAAAGTCGCTCTGGATCAGCTCGGGAATGACGCGGCGGTTTGCGATAAGGTTGACCATGGCGACATGGGGTACATCGACCACCCGCTGAGCAACCGCATAGCTCACTGGCGACACGCGATACACGACCAGGAATGGGTTCCCGATCAGCGCAGCCTCGACGGTCGCCGTTCCGCTGGCGACAATGCTGGCGCGCGCGTGGTGAAGGCTGGCGCGCGCGTCGTGTGTAGCCACGATTTTGGGGCTGGAGCTGGGAAACGCAGACTCAATTTTAATGCGTTGCGCACCGGTCAGCGTTGGCGCTAGCGGCAGCAGGAATTCATAGTCACCGGAACGCTGCAGAGCTTGGGCCGTTTTGACCATTTCAGGCAGATTAAGACGAATTTCTTTTGCGCGGCTTCCCGGAAGCAAGCCGATCCACTGTTTGGACGGGTCAATATGGTTTTCGCGAGCGAAGGATTCCCGGCTGATCGCTGGCAGCGGCAGATCGGCCAGAGGATGGCCGACAAAGGTCGCCTCTACGCCGCGGTCGCGATAAAAACCTTCTTCGAAAGGGAAGATCACCAGCATGCGGTC
>JASHRS010000294.1 GCA_030037215.1 Silvibacterium sp.
CAAAGCGGATCTGGCCACACTGGACGAGGTTCTGGACCGCGTGGCAAAGGCAGTGGAAGTGGTTGCGGCAAAGGGAGTGAAGGCCGCGATGAATGAGTTCAACCGCCGGGAAAACGGGCGTGAGCAAAACGGCCCGGCGGAGGAGTAAAAATTCGGTACCCGGACGCGGCTGCACATTGCTGGCGCGCCCAGAGAAAAGAGAAGCAGAGCATGGAGCGTTTTTACGAAGTGATGTTTATCGTCCGTCCCGATGTGGAGGACGCAGACCTGGACAAGCTGATTGCCGGCTTTGAGCACACGGTGACCAGCGGCGGCGGCAAAGTCCGCTCAACCGAGAAGTGGGGACGCAGAAAGCTCGCCTACACTGTCCGCAAGTTCAACGACGGCAACTATATATTGATGACCATTGATGCCGACGGCCAGCTGGTGCATGAACTGGAGCGCCGGTTGCGTGTCTCGGAGCCAGTGATCAAGTTCATCACCGTGCGCATGGACGAAGAGCAGAAGCGCATCGACAAGATCAAGGCGATCCGCGCAACGCGCAAGAAGGTGAGCGCACAACCGGCGGCAGTGAGTGAAGAAGCTACGTCTGCTGTTCCTGCCGCATCCGCCGAGCCGGTGGCCGAAGCCGCCAGCGCGTAACCAAATTCAGAATTGAAGGTCGCGCACTCGACGAGATCGGGCGATGGCCGAAAAGGAAAAGGAAATCATCATGGCTGACGAAACAACACCTCAACGCGCTTCCGAAGGCGGAGCGCCATCCTCATCGGGTCCCCGCACCGGCGGTGGCCCACGCTCGGGCGGTCCTGGTGGCCCAGGAGGCCCCGGCGGACGCAAGTTCTTCCGCCGCAAAAAGGTCTGCAAGTTCTGCACGGAAAAGATTGACGCGATTCCGTATCGCGACGTGCGCCTGCTGCAGGGCTTTGTTGCCGAGCGCGGCAAGATTGTGCCCCGCCGCCTGACCGGCGTGTGCACGGAGCACCAGCGCCGCCTTACGCGCGCGATCAAGCAGGCACGCAACATCGCCCTGCTGCCGTTCGCGGCCCGGTACTAGTAACAAAGGCGGAGCCGTGAGGCCTGCCTTGCAAAACCCGCACCCGACCCCTGGTCCATTGCAGCGGCGGAGTGCTTTGCACATGGAGATTCAACATGGAAGTAATTCTGAAGGAAGACATCAGCAACCTGGGCCATCGCGGCGACGTGGTGAAGGTGGCCGACGGCTATGGCCGCAACTATCTGCTGCCGAAGAAGCTCGCGCTGCAGGCAACAGCAGCCAACAAGGCTGTGATCGAGCAGATGAAGGCATCGGCGGTCCGCAAATCGGCCAAGGAGAAGGCCGACGCGGAGGCGCTTGTGGGGCAGCTCAACAGTGTCGCTCTGGTTTTTGAGCGCAAGGTGGGCGAGCACGATCATCTTTTCGGCTCGGTTACGTCGGCGGACATTGCAGCGCAGCTCGAGCAGAAGGGCTTCAACATCGACCGCCGCAAAGTGCAGCTCGATGAGCCCCTGAAACAGGTGGGTGAGTTCCACGTTCCGGTGAAGCTGCACCGCGAAGTCACTGCGCATGTCGCGGTGACGGTGAAGGGTGAAGAAGCAGCCAGCGAGTAGCGCTATTTCCGCTCGGTTAGAGCTTGAGCGGACTGCTCGATGGTAATTGCCGTCCCGGCGAGGTGAGCGCTGGGACGGAGTCTCTCGGCTATGCTGGATGCATGAGCGCTAACGCTCCAGCTCCTTTGAACTACGGCGCCATGCTCGATGCCGCGCTGGCAGAGGCCAGACTCGGCCTTGCTGAGGGAGGAATTCCCATCGGCGCTGCTATTTTCAACTCCAAAGGCCTGCTCATCAGCTCGGGGCACAATCGCCGCGTTCAGCAGAACGATCCTTCCATTCACGGCGAGACGGACGCGTTCCGACGCGCTGGTCGCCAGACCTCCTACCGAGATCTGATCATGGTGACTACGCTTGCGCCCTGCTGGTATTGCAGCGGGCTTGTGCGGCAGTTCGGCTTTCGCGCGGTCGTCGTTGGCGAATCGAGGAATTTTCAGGGCGGCATCGAGTGGCTGCGTGAGGCGGGCATCGAGGTGATCGACCTTGACTCGCCCGATTGCATTGCGCTGCTCGGTGATTACATCCGGCTGAATCCGGCAGTGTGGAATGAGGACATCGGCGAACTGCCCGTTGCCGGATCGGAGTAAGGCCGCTCAGCCTGCGTTCAACGACTCGATGGGATCGACCTCACTGGCGCGATGGGCAGGCAGATAACAGGCAAGCAATGCAATGCAGAGGAACAGGATCGGCGCAAAGGCAAAGGCCACGAGGTCGTGCGCCGTGGTTTTGTAAAGAGCGCTGGTCATGAATCTTGTGAGCAGCAGCGCGAGGACAATGCCTACGCCAACGCCCGCCGAGACGAGGATGAGTCCCTGCCGCACGACCAGCCACACAATGTCTCCGCGGCCGGCTCCAAGTGCCAGACGGATGCCCAGCTCCTGCCGCCGCTGCGTTACCGACCATGCGAGCACGGCATAAAGTCCAATAACGGCAAGCACGAGGGCTACTGCGGAAAAAATGCCGAGCAGGACGGTGGTAAAGCGCGGCTGCGAGCGGGAACTGTCGATGAGGTCATCGACCGTCTGGATTGCGGATACAGGCTGGTCAGGATCGATGGCTGAGATTTGCGCGCGTACGGCAGCAGCCATGCTTGATGGAGGAACAGCGGTGCGAACGAGCAGGTTCATGTCGCCCCAAGGCAACTGCGGGAAAGGCAGATAAAGCTGTGGCTGGGTGTCCTGTGCCAGCCCCTTATTCCGG
>JASHRS010000295.1 GCA_030037215.1 Silvibacterium sp.
TGGCATGACGGATCGCCGAGCAACGGCGCGCAGAGATCGTCGGGGCCGAAGACGATTTCGACCGTCTGGTCTCCCGAAGCGATAAGGCGAGCAACCTGCTCGAAGTTGGCGATAAATTCCGGCGAGTAGCCTTTGCCCACAAAGGTCAACATGCAGAGCAGATGGTGCGGGCGCATGCGGATGGGTGATGTGGTCGAGTCCTGCATAAGGTTACCGAAGGCGGCTACTCCACAGTCACGGATTTGGCGAGATTCCGCGGCTGGTCCACGTCACATCCTCTGCGCACGGCGATATGGTAGGCCAGCAGTTGCAGCGGGACCACGTCGAGGACCGGCAGCAGAAGCTCCGGCGCAGAGGGCACATAGAGCACGTGATCGACGAGCTGCTTGATGTGCTCATCGCCCTCGATTGCTACGGCGATGACTTTGCCTGACCGCGCCGTGACTTCCTGAATATTCGAGAGTGTCTTTTCATAGCGCAGCCTTGAGTCGCGGTTGCTCTCGTCTTTCGTCGCCAGCACGACGACGGGCAGCGTTTCGTCGATAAGGGCATTCGGCCCGTGCTTCATCTCACCTGCCGGATATCCTTCAGCATGTATATAGGAGATTTCCTTCAACTTCAGCGCGCCTTCGAGGGCGATGGGGTAATGAATGCCGCGTCCCAGAAAAAGAAAATCGCGCGCGTTCGAATATATCTTTGCAAGCTGCTCGCAAACGCTGTCAGCGCTGCGAAGCACCTCGTCAACTTTCCCCGGCAGCAGGTTCAGCCCTTCGAGCAGCGTACGGCTTTCGTCCTCGGTGATCGTTCCGCGCCTTTGCGCCAGATGCATGGCGAACAGAAAGACGGCAACCAGTTGCGCCGTGAAAGCCTTGGTGGACGCTACGCCGATCTCCGGGCCGGCATGCGTGTAGATGGCACCGTGCGCCTCACGCGCGATCATCGCTCCTACGACGTTGCAGATGGCGATGGTCTTCGAGCCTTTGGCAATCATTTCGCGCTGCGCGGCGATGGTGTCTGCGGTTTCGCCCGACTGCGTGATCAGCACGCCGATGGCTGAAGGGTCGGTGATGGGATCGCGGTAGCGGTATTCGCTGGCGTAATCAACCTCAACGGGAATGCGTGCGAGGCGCTCGATCATGAATTTACCCGCTGTCGCGGCGTGCCAGCTCGTTCCGCAGGCGGCGATGTTGATCTTTCCAGTTTTACGAAATTCTTCGTCGGAGATTTTCATCTCTTCCAGGAAGACTTTGCCGCTGTCGAGCGAAATGCGGCCGAGCGTGGTGTCGCGAATAGCGCGCGGCTGCTCGAAGATTTCCTTGAGCATGAAATGCTTGTAGCCGCCCTTTTCCGCCTGGATCGGGTCCCATAAAATACGCTGCACCGGACGCTCGATGCGATTGCCTTCGAGATCGGTAAGCTCCACGCCGCTTCGCGCGAGGATGGCGACATCGCCATCGGCGAGAAAGTAAAGGTTGCGGGTGTGATGGAGAATGCCGGGCACATCGGAGGCGACAAAATATTCACCATCTCCAAGCCCAACGACGACAGGAGGGCCGTTGCGCGCGACAACAATCTTGTCCGGATCATTAGCAGAAAGAACGCAAATTGCGTAGGCCCCGGTCAGACGGCGAGCCGCGCGGCGGACGGCTTCTTCGAGCAGCATCGTCTTGCCTGACGCAGCGGCGGAAGCGATCTCCTGCTCGATCAGGTGCGCAATGATCTCTGTATCTGTCTCAGTGACAAATTTGTGGCCATCAGCGGCGAGCTCATGTTTGAGCGCGAGATAGTTCTCGACGATTCCGTTATGCACGACGACGATGCGTCCAGTGCAGTCGCGATGAGGGTGCGCATTTTCTTCAGTGGGGCGACCGTGCGTTGCCCAGCGCGTGTGACCGATGCCGTAGGTGCCCTGGAGCGGATGCTCCCGAATGACTTCTTCCAGATTTTTCAGTTTGCCCGGAGCACGTCTCAGCGCAAATGCCGCGCCGTTGCCGCCTACGGCAATGCCTGCGGAATCATAGCCGCGGTACTCCAGCCGCCGCAGGCCTTCGATGATAAGAGGAACGACTTCTTTGTTGCCGACATAGCCGACGATTCCGCACATAGACTATCTCTGTTTACTGCGTTGATTTATCGCCGGCACTGCTGGAGGAAGGCTATCCGGCGTCTTCCAGATGGAACCGAAACTCTTCGATGACAGGATTCGTGAGCACTTCACGCGCGATCCGCTCAATTTCAGCATGAGCAGCTGCCGCGTCCAACGTGTCGGCCAGCCGAATTACAAAATATTTACCTTGGCGGACGTCTTCGATTCCCTGATAGTGCATCTTCTTAAGGGCGCCGTAAATGGCCTGTCCCTGAGGGTCGAGAACAGTCTGCTTGAGGGTGACATAGACATGAGCCTTCATTTTGCCTGATTATAAACGTTGCTGCCTCGCTGCAAGCAATGGTATCAACCGTTCCGGACAATCTGAAAACAGGACGAGCATGACGAATTATCTGACGCTGCCGATTGGCGACAAGGCCCCCGAGGCCGTGAACGCGGTGATTGAGATTCCCGCCGAGTCGACTAACAAATATGAGTATGACAAGAAGCTGAATGTCTTCCGGCTGGACCGCAACCTGTATTCTCCGGTGCATTATCCGGGTGATTACGGGTTCATTCCATCTACACTGAGCGACGACGGCGACCCGCTCGATGTGCTTGTACTGGTAGACGCGCCTAGTTTCTCGGGATGCGTGATGACCGTCCGGCCCATTGGTTTGCTGGAGATGCTCGATCAGGGCGTGCTCGACGAAAAGATTCTTGCGGTAGGCAAAAACAACCCGCGCTACAACGATGTGTGGAATTACTCGGAGATTTATCCGCACATGCTCAAGGAGATCACGCACTTCTTTGCGATCTACAAGGACCTGGAAGGCAAGCGCGTGGAAATCAACGG
This sequence comes from Silvibacterium sp., assembly GCA_030037215.1. Taxonomy (GTDB): domain Bacteria; phylum Acidobacteriota; class Terriglobia; order Terriglobales; family Acidobacteriaceae; genus Silvibacterium. The sequence continues at coordinate 2,943 of JASHRS010000295.1, forward strand.
CTGGCACGACGCGGCGTATGCGCGCGACCGCCTGATAATTGCGGCGAATAACTTCAAGGCGGGGAAATAGCAGCTACGCATGTTCTGCAGCGCCGCGCGGTCGCTGCGGCCGCGAGAACCAATAAAAGGCCGGCCCGGCGGCAGCCACAATCAATCCGAAGACCAGCGCAGGCATGTGTGCCATGCGCTCATCCCGTGAAACGAATGCTGCATAAACGATAAGCGCAGTGGGAATCACTCCGAGGGCAATGGCTGTGGCCAGACTGCCCGCCTTGAACGGACGCTCGAGTTGCGGCTCGCGGAAGCGCAGCACCACGAGAGCGATGAACTCAAGAATAAGGCTCGCGCCATAGAGCATCAGGTCAATGGAGATGAGCCGCTCAAAGCTGAATTGCAGCGCAAGGGCCCACGCCGAAGCGCAGAGCAGTACGGCGAGCCACGGCACTCCGTGACGGTTGCGCGTGGCAACAACGGAAGGAAGCATGCCGTCTTCAGCCAGCACCATCGGCAGCCGCGCGTAGGACATCGTGAGCGCGTTGAACATGCCGAGGCCGGTCAGCGCTCCGCCAAAGACGATAACGACGCCAAGCCACGGCCCAGCCAGTTGAGTCGCCGCGTCGGCCCACGACCCCGTCGTGAACCGGGAGATATCGAGGCCAGCATAGGCTATCGCGCCAAGCGGGATTACATAGCTCAACGCAACGACAGCGGTCGCAAGGAACATCGCGCGCGGATAATTGCGCTGCGGATCTTCCACTTCCCGCGCGACAGTGGAAGCGTTGTCCCAGCCCATGTAATTCCACAAACCGACCAGGATTGCCGTCGAAAGCCCCTCACCGCCGGCTGCGCCTGAATGCCAGGCGGCATTATTGTGCAAGTGGGAGCCATGCCATGCTGCTGCCACAACAAGCACGGCAAAGGGCGAAAGCAAAATGACAAATAGAGCAGTCGATCCCTCGCCAACGGCAGGAGCGCCGCGAAGGTTCCACAGGCAGCAGACGGCAATCAGCGCCAGTTCCCATACCGTGCCGCGCCAGCCGAGCGTCCACGCCGGAAACAATCTATTAAGGTAGAGAAGAAACAGCGTGGGGTAAATCGCCATGTCGAAGATGCTTGCGGCAAGCGAAAGCCACGCTTCCTGATAACCCCAGAACGGCCCCATTGCACGGCGCACCCATACATAGAAGCCGCCTTCTTCAGGGAGCGCGCTGGCCAACTCGCCAATCATAAGCGCGGTGGGAAAGCTCCAGACCAGCGGCAGAATAAGCAGAATCGCAAGCGCCTTCGCGTACCCTGCACCACCCAGGATGTCTTCGATTCCGTAGGGTCCGCCTGCGACCATAAAATAGGTGGCCGCCGCCAGAGGGATAAGGCGCAGACCGCGCCTTGCGCGTGCGGATTTGTGTTTGCCAGTGACTGCGGGAATCTCCAGTGATTAGAGCGTAACGCGAAACCACCGGAGGATGAGAGAAGATTCTGCATCGCAAGGGAATGCGATCCAGGCTGCATACGGCTCATTCAAGGCGCACGCCGTAAGTCGCACTTAGCAGCGCATAGCAGTTCCTATATACTCGAAATCAGACAGCCGGAGAGATGGCCGAGTGGCTGAAGGCGGCGGTTTGCTAAACCGTTATAGGGTCAAAAGCTCTATCGGGGGTTCGAATCCCCCTCTCTCCGCCATAGAGTCATCCTCTCCCTGATTCTGGAACTTTTCAGCCTCCAAATCCCCGCATTTGGCCACATAATCGCGAGTTCTGCTGAAATCAGAGAGTCGCTTTTGGCGGATCAGGCGCCCCAGAAGTGCCCATTTTCTCTGGTGGGCCAAGTCGAAGTCCGGTTTTTCGTCAGAAGTTTCTCCGGGGTTCGAGATCTCGCTATCCTCCGTTTAGTCCGTTGCGAACCACTGAGTAAAAGTCTCAGCTAGGGTTCGAATGACTCCCTCCGTTCTAATCGCCGATGAGCGGGTGTCCAGGTGACAGTTCAGACTACGGAGGATCACTAATCCCAAGCCGAGTTATCGTTGTCAATGCTCTTCGACTCAGAACACCTCGACAACTTTGGCCTCGCTTACCCTGATCCGAGAAGGGCAGAGCTCGTCCATTGCACGGGACCAGCGCGTATTGTGCCCGTATGGTAGCATGACCCCAATTCGCTCCCCCCAATCTGAACGCATGCGGAGGACGCAGTGGCGCTGACCATCTCCGGCCTGTCCAAAACCTATCCCAACGGAGTGAAGGCGCTTCGCAACGTCTCACTGAGCATCGGGAGCAACATGTTCGGCCTGCTCGGCCCTAATGGCGCGGGGAAGAGCACCCTCATGCGCACCCTGGCCACTCTTCAGGATCCTGACTCAGGTTCGGTCGATCTCGATGGCCTCGATGTTCTCGCGAAAAAGATGGAGGTCCGAAAGGTTCTTGGGTATCTGCCGCAGGAATTCGGCGTTTATCCTCGCGTCTCTGCGCTCGACATGCTCCTGCACCTGGCTGTGCTCAAGGGCATCACCAAGACCAAGGAGCGGAAGGAGGTAGTGAACGCGCTTCTGCACCAGACCAATCTCTGGGATGTGCGCAAAAAGTCGCTTGCCACCTACTCAGGCGGCATGAAGCAGCGCTTCGGCATTGCCCAGGCCCTCCTCGGCAATCCGAAACTCATCATAGTGGACGAGCCGACCGCCGGCCTTGACCCGGCTGAGCGCAACCGCTTCCTCAACCTGCTCAGCTCCATCGCCGACAACGTCACCGTCATTCTCTCCACACACATCGTCGACGACGTCCGCGAGCTCTGCCCGCGCATGGCCATAATGGCCAACGGAGCCGTCCTGGTTGAAAGCTCGCCGGCGGAAGCTCTCGGAGCAATCCACGGCAGGATGTGGTCCAAGGTCATCTCCGGCGACGAGGAGCTCAAAGCTCTGGAATCGTCGCAGCAGGTTGTCTCCACGCACCTCATCGGCGGTCAGCAGGAGGTCCGGGTTTATGCAGAATCCAGCCCCGGCGAAGGTTTCCGCGCTTCCGAGTCCGAGCTTGAGGATGTCTACTTTCTCTCGCTCGCCCGCCACGCAAACAATTAAGCCGAGGAGACGCCATGAGACAGTTTCTCGAATTCTTCCTCTTCGAGCTGAAATTCCGTTTCAAGAGCATTTCCACCTATGTATATTTCGCTCTTTGGCTGATCTTCAGTTTTCTTTGCGTCGCGTCGGAAAACTTCGGCGGTGTCGCCACCGGTAACGGCAAAGTCCTGGTAAACGGTCCGTGGGCGAATATCTCAAACGATATCTCCGCGTCATTTTTCGGGATCATCATCATCGGCGCGATCTTCGGCACGTCGATTCTGCGCGATTTCCAGCGCGACACCACGCAGATCATCTTCACCAAGCCGATCTCCAAATTCGCCTACCTCGGCGGACGCTGGCTCGGTTCCTTCGTCGCAACCGTCGTGGTCTTTTTCGGCCTCATCCCCGGTGAAATGCTCGGCACTCTCGCGCCCTGGGCCGATCACACCCGCATCGCGCATGCGCCGTTGATCTGGTATTTTTGGCCGTTCTTCTCGATCATCGTTGTTCAGATCTTCTTCCTCGGCTCGCTTTTTTTCCTTGTCGCCGCTCTCTCGCGCCGCGTCTTCGTTGTTTACCTCCAGGGCGCAGCGGTGTTCGCGCTCTATCTCTTCTATGCCGGCGCCTTCCTGTCCACGCGCAGCCTTAACCGCTTCTGGCCAGGCATCTTCGATCCTGTCGGCATCCTGCTCAGCGACGGCCTTTCGCGCTACTGGACCGTTGTCGACAAAAACACGCTGCTCTTCTCTTGGTCGCCCCACGTCGCGCGAGGCCTCTTCCTCTATAACCGTCTCGTCTGGTGCGGCTTTGGCGTCCTCACTCTTGCCGCCCTCTGGATCCTCTTTCCCATGTCGCTCGAGGCGCTGACAGCCCGCGCCAGCAGCCGCCGCGCAAAACTCGCCGCCGAGCAAGATGAAGACATTACTCCTGTCCGTTCGTTGGTTGTCGCGCGCACACCGCTCGTGCACCATCTTTTCGGGCCCGCCACCACCTGGGCGCAGTATTGGTCGCTCACGCGGATGCGCATGCGCAACATCGTCCGCGACATCCCTTTTTGGGTGCTGCTCATCCTCATGGCCGGCCTCGCCTGCAGCAACGGACGCTTCGCCGGCAAGCTGGAAGGCGAAAATGTCTGGCCCGTCACCTACCTCATGCTCCAGGCGGTCGAAGGCATCGCGATCCTGTTCTTCTACATCATCGCTGCCTTCTATGCCGCCGAACTGGTCTGGCGCGAGCGTGACACTCGCTTCGAGGGCATTCATGACGCTCTGCCCATTGGCGAAGCCACAGACTGGCTCTCCAAATTCACTGCGCTCTGCTTTGTCGAGCTGGTCGTCCTCGCCGTCGCCGGCCTCTGCGGCGTCTTCATGCAGGCCATCCAGGGCTACTATCACTTCGAGCTCCTGCAGTATTTCAAGGAGCTCTATGTCGTCACCTTCCCCCAGATCCTCGTCTACGCCCTGCTCGCAATGTTTGTGCAGACCGTGGTCTCCAATAAGTTTCTGGGTCACGGCATCGTCATCGGCGTCTTCGTTCTCCAGCCCATCCTCTACAACTTCGGATGGGAGAACACGCTTTATCTCTTCGGCCAAATCCCTCCCTATACCTACTCCGACATGAACGGCTACGGGCACTTCGTCCTGCCGCTATTTTGGTCCATTACCTATTGGCTGTCGATTGCGGCGTTTCTCGGCGTGCTCTCCATCGGCCTCGCTCGCCGCGGTGCAGAAGACTCCCTTGTCGTCCGCCTGCGCGGTCTGCGGCACAACTTGCGCTCCATCGCGCCGGCTCTCGCCGTTTGCCTGCTTGTGGCTATTGGCAGCGGCGTCTGGTTCTACTACAACGCCCACGTCCTCAACGAATATCTCACTGCCAAAGACCGCCGCGATATTCAGGCGAATTATGAGCGGGATTTCAAGAAGTACGAACACGTTCCGGAACCGAAGATCATCTCCGTCGACGCCAGCATCGACATCTACCCCGAACGCCGCTCCTTTTCCGGCAAGGGCCACTTCGTGTTACAGAACAAGACTCCGCACCCAATCAGCGCCATTCACGTCACCAACGGCCGCCAGTCCGTCAGCCATGTAGTCTTTGATCGCCCCTTCCATGTAGTTTCTTCGAGCCCGCGCGCACTGTACTCCATCTACGCTCTAGACAAGCCGCTGGCACCGGGCGAGACGATGAACATGAACTTCGACGTCGGCTATACCAGCCGCGGATTTAAGGATGGCAACGAGCGCGCCGAACTGGCATACAACGGCACCTTCTTCGACTCCGACTATTTTCCGTCCCTCGGCTACAGCGCGGGTGAGGAAATCACCGATCCGCGCCGCCGACGCGAAGAACATCTCGGCCCACAGGAACTTCTTCCGCCGCGTGGCGATGCCCTCGGCAGCGTGACCAATCTCTTTACCACCGACTCAGACTGGATCCATTACACGACCACAGTCAGCACTTCCGCCGACCAAATCGCGCTTGCTCCCGGTTATCTGCAAAAGGACTGGATCGCTAACGGGCGCCATTACTTCACCTACGACATGGGCCAGGTCCAGACGCTCGACTTCTATGCCTATGTCTCCGGAAACTACCAGGTCACCCGCGATACGTACCAGGGCGTCACCGGCCCCATCGCCATCGAGGTCTATCACCTGCCGGAGCACAGCTTCGACGTATCCGATATGATCGCCGCCTCAAAGGCAGGCCTCGCCTTCTACGAGAAGGCCTATAGCCCCTATCAGTTCCGCCAGTACCGAATCATTGAGTTTCCGCGCTACCGCACATTCGCGCAGTCCTTCCCTAACACCGTCCCGTTCTCTGAGGCCATCGGCTTCATCGAGCGCATGGAGAAGCCCACCGATATCGACTTCACCTACTTTGTCACCGCTCACGAACTTGCCCATCAATGGTGGGGCCACCAGCTCATCGGCGGCCGCGTCGCCGGCTCCAACATGATGGCGGAGACACTCGCAGAGTACTCCGCTCTCATGACCATGCAGCACCGCTATGGCGCGGCCAATATGCACAAGTTCCTGCGCTACGAGCTCGACCGCTATCTGCGGGGCCGCGGCGCGGAAGTGCGCCGTGAAGAACCTCTGGCTCAGGTGCAGCAGGAAGACTACGTCTGGTACCAGAAGGGCGGCCAGGTCATGTACACGCTCGCCGACTACATCGGCGAAGACAAAGTCGACTTGGCCCTGCACAATTTCCTTATGCAATATCGCTATGCGAATGCAAGCGATGCGCAGTCCGGCCCCTATCCCGACACCCGCGAGCTGGTCGCCGCCCTGCGCGCGCAAACCCCCGCCGACCTTCAGTACTATATCGACGACAACTTCGAGAACATTGTCCTCTACGACAACAAAGCCGTCTCCGCGACTGTGACGCCTACAGCTGACCGCAAGTACAAAGTCACTCTTGTGGTTGAGGCGCACAAGGTGAAGTCAGACGGTAGTGGCAACGAATCGCCTATGCATCTGCACGACCTTGTTGACATTGGTGTCCTCACCGGTCCACGGGATGCCGAGAAGCCGTTGTATTTGAAGAAAGAATGGATCAGCGACGGCCAACAAACCTTCACCATCACCGTAGACCAGATGCCTACCCGTGCTGGCATCGACCCCTTCAACAAACTCATCGACCGCAATGAGGATGACAACGAAATCGATGTTGTAAAGAAATAGGCATCGACGGTTTGGCACTCATTGAAGATGGATTGAGATGGAATACAAATCTAATCTAAATGCCATTATCGAATCCCCCTCTCTCCGCCAGAGAGTCCTTCTCTGCCGGATCCAGCTAGTCCGTCGCTCTCTGTTTCTATAAGTCACACGTTTCACCACGGAGGGGAGGCCTCAAAGGATGGGTTCGAGGCTTACGTCCAGGTGAGCGTAATGACGGAGTTCGCCGGAAGATCCAGTGTGGTTGCGTTGCCCCCGACCCGGCAGTGTACCTGGCGTGCCTCCGCCTGATTGCCGACGACGAGAACGTAGCCTCCATCGGGGTTCTGAAACGCCACATGATCGATGCCGGATAGCGTCCCACTGGTACCGAGCACGTATGCGCCGCGGTCAATCACCTTTGAAAAATGAGCGAAGGCCCAATATTGCCCGCTTTGCGTAATTGCTCCGCTCCTGGAGTTGAGTGTAACGACACCCCCGCACTGGAACGGACCGATGTTTGGATGGCCGTTTTCGTCGAGGACAAGATTCCAGGAGACGATGCAGCGCGCCCAGTTTTTCAGAATGCCAGCGAAGGTGACAGCCCATTTTGCCCAGTCGGTGGCGTAGTTCGGGTCGGAGATGTCGGGCCCACCTTCGGTCCAGTAGGCATGTTTTGAGGGGAATGCGTCGTGAACGCGAGTCATGGCGGAGACATCGCCGTAGTATCCATGCCACGCGACTCCATCGACATATTGGAAGAGATCGGGATCCTCCAGCTCGTCGATGACGCGGCCCCACAGGTTGTAATTGTGGTCGAGAATCCAGATCTTCGTATCGGGTGAGGACTGCTGCAGCGCAGGCCCGAGGAATCCTTTCACGAAATTGATTTCGTACTCCTGGCCCCAGAGGGCAGCGGGCATCCTGCCGTCCTGATCGGTGTCGACCTCGTTCTGTGAGGTGACCGCACCGATCTTTACGCCCTCGTTGCGATACCCTTCGATGAACTTTACGAAATACTGCGCATACGATGCGAAATAGTGGTTCCGCATGGAGCCGCCGAGAAGGGATTTGCCCGCCTTCATCCAGCCGGGAGGGCTCCACGGCGCCGAAAAGAGGAAGAGATCGGGATTGGTTTGCTGGGCGGCTCGCAGCATCGGCAGGATGTAAGCCTTGTCGTGGTCGATGCTGAAGTGGGTGAGGTTGGGATCCGGTTCAGAGGCGTCATCGAAGCTATAAGCGCTGAGCGAATAGTCACTGGAGCCGACGCATGTGCGGCAGACAGACATTCTGAGGCCGTCATGGCCCACGAGGTCGTTTAGGAGCTGTTGACGGCTCGCAGGATCCATGCGGCTGAGGAGATAGCAGGAGGCGTCAGTGAAGGCTCCGCCAAAACCGAGAATGGTTTGAAAACGCCGGGCGGGGTCAATTTCGATTGTCGGTCCGGCGGTCTCGGACGCCGGCTGCCAGGGCGCGACAGAGGTTTCGCGGAAACGGTCTTCTCCTGCCGTAATCCATGCGCGCAGTGCAGATGCAGAGCTCGCAGACAGACTCCACAGGCGGTCAACAGGCAATGTAACGGAGGCCGCGGCAACCGCGGATTGTTTCAAGAACGTGCGACGATTTGCTGATCCCATAATTCATCCCAGAGAAATAGAGGCATTCGTCTCCATAGTAGTAGACACACTGTAAACGAACTGAATACGTCTTCACTTTGATCCAACCGCCGACGTCTTCTTTCAAGGAATTTTTCATCACCCGGCTCGGGTTCAGAACCTAAATGCGATTAAGTGTTGAAGCAGGAAAGAAGCAGGAACAGCGTCTGGATCGGTTATAAAAGAATACCTTCCCCGAATGGAGAATAAACAACAAGCCTTAGGCGGTCACAGGGAATATCCTTCCTTGTCGCCCATGTGGGATCCATATTTCCACGGGATGTTTTAGGTGGCCTGTATTCCGATTCAGCCCGAAGAGGGAACTGAATCGGCCCTGGTGTTGAGATCTCTGATCGTCATTTCCCCTCAAGTTCTCCAGGATTTCCCCAATATTTCTCGCTGGAATCAACGGATGTTCATTCCGCTGCAGTACGAGCCATCGCTTCGGTCGGAGGGTCCTCCAGCGCCATCGCGATTCCGGCGGCCAGCATAAAAGCCACGGAGGTCAGCCCCAAAGCAGTTCCGAGTCCGGCACGCTGCGAGAGGCCGCCAATCATCCACGGAGCCGCAGCACTGACGACGCGCCCGATGTTATAGACGAATCCCAGCGCAGACGCCCGCAAGTGAGCCGGGAATAGCTCGCTCGCAATCACGCTGAATCCGCTGAAGTAACCTGTGCCGAAGAAGCCGACGAGCGGGCCAATCACCAGCAGCACCTGCGGACTACGCACCGAGGTATAGACCGGCACCAAGGCCGCAGCAATGAGCAGGTAGGCGATGTAGGTATATTTCCGACTGAAGGAGTCCGCCAGATAGCCAAAGGTGAGATAGCCAAGAAACATGCCCGCCTGCATCACGATCGTCCAGCCGGAGGTTTGCAGGATGCTCAGCCCATGTCCGCCCTGCGCAACAGGCATGCTCAAGAAGCGGGGCAGCCAGGTGAAGAGCCCCCACCATGCGAAGAGCGTTGCTGCATTCATGGTGGCGCACACCAGCATGCCCCTGCCGAGCCGCCCGCGAAACAGTTCCCGCACTGGAGGCCGCGCCACGCGCTGTCTTTCAAAGACCTCGGGTTCGTGCACCTTGCGTCGAATCCAGAGCGTGAGCAGCGCCGGCGCAATGCCGGCAAAAAAGACCGCGCGCCATCCAAAGTGCGGCAGCACCACTGCGACAATGGCCGCGCCCAGCGCATAGCCAATGGCCCAGAAGCTCTGCACCACGGCCAGCGCCTTGCCGCGATTCTGCGCGGGCCACGTTTCCGCCACCAATGCTGCGCCGCAAGCCCACTCGCCGCCCATGCCCAGGCCCAGCAGTATGCGGTAGACCGCCAGTTCTGCGGCGGAATGCGAAAGCCCGCACAGCGCCGTGGCGACGGAGTAGAGCAGCATGCTGCCCATCAGTGCGCGAGTGCGCCCGATACGGTCGGCCCACAGTCCAAAACCGATGCCGCCGATGGCCGCAGCAATCAGCGTGGCTGACATCATGGCGCCTGCCTCCGCAGAAGTCAGATGCATCTCGCGCTGCACTGGCCCCAGCACAAAGGCGTAGAGCATCACGTCCATGCTGTCGAGCATCCAGCCGAGGGCTGCAGCCAGCAGCGCCCGCTTCTGGTCGCGCGAGGCAGAGAAGAGCCAGTCGTAAAGGGCGTGCATGTCAACTCCAGATGCGCGATATTCGTAAGAGCACCAGCATACGGTATGCTCGGTCTTTCATTCCTTCTCTCTGAGGATCAGGCACATTGCGCGTAGCAATTGACACCGGCGGCACCTTCACCGATTGCGTCTTTTTTCATCGAGGAGAACTACGCGTGCTCAAGGTCTTTTCCACGCCGGCAGACCCTGCGCAGGCGGTGTTGCACAGCCTGCAGCGCATCGGCGCAGAGACCGGCACGAGCCAGATGGATGTGCTGCACGGCACCACAGTCGGCACGAACACGATGCTCGAACGCACGGGCGCGCAGGTGGCCTTTGTGACCACTGCAGGTTTTGAAGATACCCTCGCGATTGGCCGCCAGACGCGCGCACGGCTCTATGACTGGTTTGCTCCGATTCCCGAATGCCTGGCCGGACCCGCCATGCGCTTTGGTGTGCCGGAACGCGTAAGCACCGAGGGCGAAGTTCTGCGCGCACCCACGAACGAGGAACTCCACACGCTTGTTGAGTCAGTGCGCCGCAGTGGAGCCAAAGCCGTCGCCGTCTCGCTGCTGTTCTCGTTCGCGAATCCTGAGAATGAGTGCCTCGTAGTAGCCGCGCTTGCGCCTCTGGGTCTACCCATCTCGGCCTCGCATCGCATCCTGCCTGAATTTCGCGAGTACGAACGCGCTTCCACCACAGTGGTGAATGCTTACCTTGCTCCCAAGATGGAGCATTACCTGCTTGGCCTCGCGGATCGCGTCACACGCGAACATCAAGGCCGCGTGCAGGTCATGCAATCTTCCGGCGGCATCACCGCAGCCGAGGTTGCCGCGCGCGAGCCTGTGCGCACCGTGCTCTCAGGCCCGGCCGGCGGCGTGACTGGAGCCTGCCGCGTGGCGCAGATGGCCGGCTTCGACAAGATCATCGGCTTTGACATGGGCGGCACTTCGACCGATGTGTTTCTGGCCGATGCCACACGTGGCGGCACAGCGCGCACCACCGAATCCATCGTCGCCGGTGTGCCGATTGGGGTGCCGATGCTCGACATTCACACGGCCGGTGCGGGCGGCGGATCGATTGCACGCTTCGATAGCGGCGGCATGCTGCGCGTGGGGCCCGAGTCGGCGGGCAGCGATCCAGGTCCGGTCTGCTTCGGGCGCGGAGAAAACGTCACCGTCACGGATGCCAATCTGCTGTTGGGCCGGCTTGATGCGGACAGCTTTCTGGGCGGAGCGGTGCAACTGGATCGTGAGCGCGCCCTTGCCGCGCTGGACGCCGCAAAAAGTAAACTGCCAACCTCCGAAGAATTCGCTGCGGGCATTCTGCGGGTGGTGGAAACGCAGATGCGGAAGGCCATACAGGTGATCAGTGTCGAGCGCGGATACGACCCTCGCGAGTTCACGTTGGTGGCCTTTGGCGGAGGAGGCCCGCTGCATGCCTGCGCGCTGGCCCGCGCCCTGCGCATGCCGCGCGTGCTGGTGCCGCGCCTGCCCGGAGCGCTGTCGGCGGTGGGTATTCTGCTGGCCGATGCCGTGCGCGACGACTCCCGCACCGTGATGCTACGCGGCGAGTGCGCCGCACAGGTAGCCGATGTATTTGCAGAATTGGAAGCGCGGGCGCAGTGCGAAGTTCGGGGTCAGGAAGCAAGTAGTGTTCGCGAGCGCTCCCTCGATCTGCGCTATCGTGGCCAAGGCTATGAGCTAAATGTGCCGTGGCCAGATAATGTGGACGCATCCGGAACCGCACTCGCCGCGAGCATAGCGGCTTTTCATGTGCTGCACGCCCAGCGCTATGGATTTGCAGACGAAGCGCGCCCCGTGGAAGTGGTGAATGTGCGCTTGCGTACGCGCGTACCCAGCGATGCTATTGCGCCGCAGCCTGCCAAGGCTCGGCCCGGTGATGGAGCGGCCGCACGCACTGGCGCACGGGAAGTGTATTTTGACGGCGGCAGCCGGACGACAAACATTTACGATCGCGAGCGGCTGGCTGCGGGCGATACCATTTCCGGCCCCGCGCTCATTACCGAATACAGTTCCGCAACCGTACTGCCGCCGGGCTGTATTGCCACTGTGGATGGATGGGGCAACCTGGTGATCGATGTCGGTGCAGAAAATGTATCAATTACGGATACAAATGCCGTAATTGCCACTGAAACCGCTATTGATCCGGTAGAGTTGGCCGTTTTTCAGAGCGCCATTCACTCCGTTGCAGAGGAGATGGGCGCCGCGCTGCGCCGCACCGCGATTTCGCCCAATATCAAGGAGCGCCGCGATTACTCTTGCGCCATTTTCGATGGGCAGGGCCGCGTGATCGCAATGGGTGATCACATGCCGGTGCATCTTGGTTCCATGCCGATGTCGGTGCAGGCCGCGGTTGAGGCGATCGAATTCGCACCGGGCGACGTCGCTGTTCTCAACGACCCCTACGCGGGCGGCACGCACCTGCCGGACATCACCATGGTGCTGCCGGTCTTTCTGCCCGGCGAGTCGCGGCCCGGCTTCTACATTTCGGCGCGCGCGCATCATGCTGATGTGGGCGGCTCCTTCGCGGGTTCGATGGGCCCAGCTAGCGAGATCTTTCAGGAGGGCATTCGCATTCCGCCGGTGCGCATTGTGCGCGGTGGCAAAGTGGATCGCGAGATGTTCGACTTGCTGCTGCTCAACGTGCGCACGCCGCAGGAGCGTGAGGGCGACGTGGCCGCGCAGATTGGCTCCTGCCGCGTAGGCGAGCAACGCGCGCTGGAGCTGGCACAGAAGTTTGGCACTGCGCGCCTCCCGGCACTCATAGAGGCGTTGCTCGATTACTCTGAGAGGCTGGTGCGTGCCGAGTTGCGCCGTATGCCTGCGGGCGAGTTCATAGCGGAAGATTTTCTGGATGACGATGGCGTCACACCCGAGCCGTGCCGGCTGGTGGCGAAGCTGCAGTTCATGCCCGAAGACGGCAGCCTGAAGATTGATCTCGCCGGCTGCTGCGACCAGGTGCACGGCAGCGTGAATGCAGTCCGCTCCATCACGCTCTCGGCATGCTTTTATGTGCTGCGCTGCCTGCTGAGCGAGCACGCGCCGGCCACGGCGGGCATTCTGCGGCCGCTCACGCTGCTTACGCGCAAGGGCAGCATCGTGGACGCGCTGCCTCCCGCGGCGGTTGCGGGCGGCAATGTGGAAACCTCGCAGCGCATTGTGGATGTAGTGCTGCGCGCACTGGCACAGGCCGCCCCTGATCGCGTGCTGGCCGCCTGTGCTGGTACCATGAGCAACCTGACCATCGGCGGCATCGATCCGCGCACCGCCGCGCCCTTCACCTACTATGAAACCACCGCTGGCGGCATGGGCGCGCGGCCGGGGCTCGACGGTATCTCCGGCGTGCAGACGCACATGACCAACTCGCTCAACACACCGGTTGAGGCGTTGGAGTTCGCATATCCATTTCGTGTGCGCCGCTATGGTTATCGAGTCGGCTCGGGCGGAGTGGGGCAGTACCGCGGCGGCGACGGCCTCATTCGCGAAGTGGAGCTGCTAGCC
>JASHRS010000296.1 GCA_030037215.1 Silvibacterium sp.
AACCGTAAATTGCCTCTTTTCTATTGCTGACCGAATCTCGGGAACCGCGGAGCCTGCTTTTCTCTGTTAACCGAATTCCTTGTTTTCATCCTTGGTAGAAACAAATTTGCACGCAATAGCGTACTCAGTACTCGTGAAAATCGATTCCTGATGATATGCTTCGGTTTTTCCGTCTGATTCGGCGCGGTTTGTTGCATGCTTACAGCAAGAGGTCCGGAATTGCGGCACGACAGGCAAGGCGTACGTCATATCGATCTGGCTGAAATGCAGCTTGCAACAAGCGAGACAGCCCGGATTATCAACCGTGACATTGTCTTCGAGCTGATTCGGGCCAGCCAGCCCATTTCACGTGCCGACCTGGCGCGGCGTTCAGGTCTCGGAAGAAGCACCATCTCGCAAATTGTGGACCAGCTCATACGCGAAAACTGGGTACGCGAAGGTGCCATGGGCTCGCTACCCCGCGGACGCAGGCCAACGCTTGTGGGACTGAATGGAGATCTCGTAGCAATTGCCGTCGACATTCATCCCCGGCAGGCCAGCGTTGCTCTGGTAGATCTGAATGGACGGTTGCTCTCGCGCTGGCCCGTGCTGATCACCTCCGACCCGGCACCGTCCATGCGGTTGATCATCGACTGCATGCAGCGCATCCGCCGTACCGACCCGCGGAGATCTATTGAGGGCATCGGCATCAGTCTGCCCGGAAGAGTAAATCCCACTACGCAGCGACTGATCTTTGCGCCTAACCTCAAGTGGCCCGACTTCGACATCAAGAAAATGGTCGAGACCAGAATGGAATTGCCGGTCATGATGGAAAATGACGCGACAGCCTGCTTGTTGGCAGAGCTGACTTTCGCACGAATGGACGGAGTCCGCGATGCTGTGCTGGTTGCTGTCGCAGAGGGCGTTGGCACCTGCGTCCTCGCCAACGGGCAGTTAGTCGCAGGGCATAGTGGGATGGCTGGTGAATTCGGCCACATCCCCATCGATCCCGACGGCCCTCGTTGTGGCTGCGGGAAAAACGGATGCTGGGAAGTTTTCAGTTCTAGCCGTGCTGCTCTGCGTTATTATCGCGAACTGCGGCCGAAGAGGCCCGCCGTCGCCTTTCAGGAACTGCTCAATATGGCGGAAGAAGGCGATCCCGCTGCCGGACAGGCATTGACGATGCAGGCCAAATGGATCGGCCGCGGGCTGCGCATGATAATCGCCAGCGTCTCGCCCAGCACAATTCTGATTGCCGGCGAACTCACCTCCGCATGGCATCGCTTCGGACCTGTGGTTCAGAAGGAGGTAGCCGATCTTACTCTGGCCGGCGCTCCACCGATGATTCGGCCTACTCACGAAGGAGAAATTGCTCGGCTCCGCGGAGCTGCCGCGCTGGTGTTTAAGCGTGAGGCCCGTCGCGCGACTGCCGCACCTGCAGCGATGGACTCAAGCATGTCTGCCTGACGGCAGCAGTCGCTTGCCCTCTATTCCAAGCGCGCCCGAATGCTTCCATAGTCAACACATCCGCCCTCCTGGCAGAACATAGGGATGGCCTTCCACATAATCCTCGCATCTCAATAAAATCGGGGAACTCTGAATCTTTCCATGCGTGTCGTACGTATCTGGATTTAGTATTGGTTCCGGAGTAATTCGATTCCATGAATGGTTGTGAACATCAGTGAGGGGGGCAAGTGCGTCTTTTATTCAGGTCTCGTCTCAGCCTGCTTTGCGTAGCAATTGTATTTACAGGTCAACAAGCTTTGTTCGGTCAACATCTGGCGTCCACTGCGGCGCTGCCGTCGCCGGTCACTTTCACAGCAGATCAGGACCACCAGAACATGATGGACCAGTTAGGCATCAAAGCTCTGCGACCCGGCCCGAGCGGCGACGAAAATGCCCCGAATCACGCCAACTACGACGAGTCGAAAGCAAACCCCTACCCGAATCTCCCCGATCCTCTTACGCTCAACAATGGCCAGAAGGTGACTACCGCTGCAATGTGGTGGAACCAGCGGCGTCCTGAAATCGTTGAGATGTATGAGAAGTATGTTTATGGCCGCGTCCCTGCCGATGTGCCTCGCGTCACGTGGACTGTAAGGGCCGTTGACCATGAAATGATCGGATTCAGACCTGTAATCGCAAAGGACCTGATTGGTCACGTAGACAACTCGTCATATCCACTGATCAACGTCGACATTCACATGACGCTGGTCACACCCGCCAACGCCAAAGGCCCTGTACCTGTTCTGATGATGTTCGGCCCTGCAGGGTTCCCTGCCCCGAACGAACCGCGTGGCGAAGACATGGAGCGCATCAACGATGCAATGAAGGCGCTGCTTATCAAGCAGGACCCGTCGCTCGAGGAAGTGTTCGAACAGCACCCGGCATGGGAGCCGATGAGAAATACCCCCTTCCAGTTTCCGCAGCTCAACGCAGACGGCGGACTGCCCAATACCTGGCAGCTTATCGCCGACGGCTGGGGCTACGTGCTCTTCGACCCGACAAGCGTACAGGCGGACGACGGAGCCGGCATTACGCGAGGGATTATTGGTCTTGTAAACAAAGGCCAGCCGCGCCACCCTGAAGATTGGGGAGCGCTGCGCGCGTGGGCATGGGGTGCTGCTCGCGGCCTTGACTACCTCGAGACCGATCCCGCCGTCGACGCAAAGCATGTCGGCATTGAGGGGGTTTCACGCTACGGCAAGGCAGCCCTTATCACCATGGCCTTCGACCAGCGTTTCGCGATGGTGCTTGTCGGCTCATCCGGCAAAGGCGGAGCAACTCTTCTGCGCCGCAATTTCGGCGAAGCAGTTGAAAGCCTGACAGGCGGCGAATACTACTGGATGGCTGGGAATTTTATGAAATATGGCGCGTCAGAAGCCGCTTTCGGAAGCATGAATCCCGGTGACATTCCCGTCGACTCAAACGAATTGATTGCCCTCTGTGCTCCGCGCCTTGTATTTATCAGCTACGGCATTCCTGAAAAGGGCGACGCGCACTGGCTCGATCACAAGGGCAGCTTCATGGCTACTGTCGATGCGAGCCGAGTATACGATTTGCTCGGCGCAAAGGGGCTCGACGTGCAGGGAGACTACCACACGGCGGAAATGCCCCCGGTAAATGACGGCCTGCTCGATGGCCAGCTTGCCTGGCGCCAGGACGACGGCGGACACACCGATGCACCTAACATGAAGTACTTCATCGCATGGGCGGATCGCTTCATCAGCCACACGCCCGGTCAACCCTGATCTGCAGGAGAAAACGCATCTGTCACGCTGACCTGAGCATGGTCTCGAAGCCAACTAGGTTAATGGGAGATCTCGTCGTGCGCATTTCGTCATTGCTGCTCTGCTCCATGCTTTTATCTGCTGGCGCTCCCTTTTCCGTTGCGCAAGTCAGCTCCCGGGCATCCGATCCAGTCAGCCGAGACACACCACACCACTATCGCAACCTCTTCGCAGAGGACGGGCATTCACAGCGGGATATCGACCAAAAGATTCAGGCTGCCTACCTCCAGCTTTTTCATGGCGACCCGCAAACGCAGGCCGTCTATTTCGAAGCAGGAAGCAACGCCAACGGTAAGCTCGCGTACATCACCGATTGGGCTAATCACGACGTGCGCACTGAGGGTATGAGCTACGGCATGATGATCGCCGTCCAGCTAGGCGACAAGGAAGTCTTTGACTCGCTGTGGAATTGGGCCATGACATACATGTACATCTCAGACCCAAAGCATCCGTCTCATGGCTATTTTTCATGGTCCTGCAAGACCAACGGCACCCCCAACGAAGAAACTCCAGCACCCGATGGCGAAGAATATTTCGCGATGGCGCTGCTCTTTGCCGCAAACCGCTGGCCAGGTGGGACCGGTATCTACGACTATCATGCCCATGCTGTAGCTTTGCTGCACTACATGGTGCACCGCGAGGTGCTTTCGGGTATGACGCGTTATGGTCCGCGCACCGTCGGACCTGAAATGGACGACCAGCATTTCATGGTCTTGTTTGTGCCCGGCATTATGCCTCACCCATTCACTGACCCTTCCTATCACTTACCCGCTTTCTACGAGCTGTTTGCTCAATGGGGACCGCCGGAAGACCGTGATTTCTGGAGAAAGACTGCTGATGTCAGCCGGGAATTTTTTGTGAAGACAACCAACCCCGCGACAGGGCTGGCTCCCAGCTATGCGAACTTCGATGGCACGCCGCATGTAAACCGTTTTCCGCAGTCCGGAGAATTCGGATACGATGCCTGGCGTGTTGCTTCAAACTGGTCCGTCGACTGGTCGTGGTGGCATAAGGCGTCAATGGAGCAGGTGCTGAGCGACCGCATCCAGAAGTTCTTTCTCTCGCAGGGCATTGCCACTTATGGCCCTGTGTATACCCTCGATGGCAAGCCTCTTGGCGCAACTCCGGGGCTCACATTCGAGGACCACCCCATTGGACTTATGGGAACGAATGCCGTAGCCAGTCTCGCAGCCGGAAATCACGCAAATGCAAAGAAATTTGTAGAGGCGCTGTGGAATGCCCCCATTCCAAGCGGCCAAAACCGCTATTACGACGGTATGCTTTACCTTATGAGCCTCATGCACTGCGCTGGTAAATTCAGAATCGTGATGCCGGCGCAGCCGCAATCATCCACCGGCTCGTCACATTCCATCTCTGGCAGGGAGGCCTCGGCGAAGTGAAAGGATTTTGGGTGCTATGCAGTCTGTTTTTGGCTTTCAGTGTTGGCTTGGGTATTGCTTCAACTTCGCAGGCACAGGAAATTGCAGTCACCATCGACGATCTTCCTGCGCATAGCGTTCTGCCTCCCGGCGAGACTCGACTTGATGTAGCGGCCAAAATCATCCAGGCCCTTAAGAGCGCTCACGTTCCACCTACCTTTGGCTTCGTCAACGGAATCCGCGTCAGTGAAGTTCCTTCCGATATCTCAGTGCTCGATGCGTGGCGTGCTCAAGGAAACCTGCTCGGAAATCACACATGGTCCCACATGAGCCTCAACCAGCACACAGCAGAAGAGTTTGAAGCCGACATCTCAAAAAATGAGCCGATCATCCGCGACCGCATGGCAGGACAGGATTGGAAATGGTTGCGATATCCGTTCCTTCAGGAGGGAAACACTCCGGAAAAGCGCGCTGCGGTTCGCCAGTTCCTGGCAGAGCGTGGATACAAGATCGCTGCCGTAACCATGAGCTTTGGCGACTACCTGTGGAATGAGCCCTACGCGCGCTGCTCTGCCAAGGAAGATACGAAGTCAATTCATTTCCTCGAAGATAGCTATCTCAGCGCGGCAGACGAGGAAGCCGATTACGAAGCCGCGCTCGCGCGCGAGCTTTACGGGCACAACATTCCATATGTGCTCCTCCTCCACATTGGAGCTTTCGATGCACGCATGCTGCCGCGGCTCCTCGCCCTCTATCAGGCAAAGGGATTTCATTTTGTCTCTCTTGCAGACGCGGAGAAGGGCCCATTTTATGCCAGCGACATAGATCTAAAGCTGCCTGCGAGACCATCCAGTCTTGCTGAAGCCGCAGCCTCAGAGCATATTCCATTGCCGGCCCATCCTCAGCCCGTAGATCAGCTGAACACGATTTGTCGTTGAGCAGAATCGCGGTCGGGCGCTACTTCTCCTGAAAAGTTGGCCTTGGAGATTTCGATTGGCCAGAAGAACAAGGGATATTGAAGCCAAATTAACGATCCACGCGATGAAAATCATGTAACGCCAGCTCGCAAGCGGGTATCCGCAACCCCTGAAAAGTCGTAAATCTATTGCGTGTTGGAAGTCTCTTAAAAGGTTTTCGACTCTTCTCAGGCGATATTTCGCAGTTGGTCTCTTCAATGTTTAATAGATTGCGGATCCAGTTGGAATAATAAGACCAGGGTCCCAAACCTTCGTAGACTGCCTCGATGCCTCCTGTCGCCACCAGAAGGATTCTTACCGTGGGATCGCCCTGTGAATCGGACATCCATATAAAGTGAGCACGGTAAGTCATCTCGTTAGGATGCGTGGCTTCCTGCATTGCTTCTTGCTCTCTATCCCATCCGGAATTCCACAACAACACTTACTGGTCTACCTGACAACATGAACTACAAATTTCATTCTGTCGTGACCGATGCCGCAATACCTTGTGCATTCTCCTGCAAAATCGCCTGTAGCGGCAGGAGTTACCACAATCTGATTCGAGCGGAATCTCCAGATGGGCATATCAATCCCCAGTCCAGGAACGGCGACGCTGTGAGTAATGTCATCCGTGACGAACACTAAACGCACGGCCTTCCCGGCCTCTAGCGTGATCTGGGATGGAATGAATGCAAAGCGCTTTGCGTGAATGACGATTACCGGAAGTGCTGATTCGGTGCGTCCCTGGTCCATGGCGGTGGAGTTGCCGGTGGTAAATAAAATAATCCCCACAATGATCAGCGCATGGTGGAAAAAGCGGGCACTCCGCTTCCTGTATGCACTGGGAAAAATTGCGTTGCTTTTCACTTCCCTTATCGGCTCCGCCTCGTGTTTATCAGAACAAATTACCCGCAACCTGTTTGGCGGCGATTGTTGCTTTTTCTTGAAGGGACATTCTCATTTCCGATTCGTCCTTTGCCGGCTCCTCTGAAACGTAGACTACAAACACCTGATTACGAACACGTCCTACCACCTGTACTGCATAAAGGAGACGGGGCTTTGCCCTGCACAGGACAGCTTCGTTGCCGACTCCGCTCAGGCGCGTCACTCCCGATGCGCATTGTGATTCGTACAGCATGAGCAGTGAAGCACTATTTGTCACATTGCGGACGGTGATGTGGAGTTGATATACGTCCTTCCCTTCCTGATAACGAAACAGGCACGAGCCTTCATCGCCGGTGGCCTGCGTCTCAAGCTTGACCGAGGTGTCCTGTGAGTCCGCGACAGTTGCCTTATTGATCCAGGGGCATTGGGATTCTGCCTTGACGGACAAAGGAAACAACAATGTCACCAGCAACAGAATCATTGCACATTTCATTGCGAACCCTCTTGTGCCTTGGCTTCTTCGGCGGAATTGTTCTTGTCGCCAGCCGGAAGCAGGTTGTGCAGGTGCCACGGAATGCTCTCCATCGCCGCCCCGGGATTTTCATGAAGATAGGAAAACGAAAGAGTGCGCGCTGTGGAGTTGATTTTTTCTGTCACAAACAGCGCCTGCTGCGCTTCTGCCTGTTTCGTCATGCCCATGCGGTGGTACAGGATGGCAAGGTTGTAGTGTGCCGCAAGATCGTCCGGATCGATTCCCTGCAACGCCTCAAATTGCTCGACTGCCTGTTTGTCGTCGCCCATCCGGTAATAGGCGACGCCCAGTTCGCGCCGCGCATCTCTTGATTGCGGATACTGTCTGACAACTTCCTGAAGGTCGGCCAGCTCCGCCTGGGGATGGCCTGCTCTTTTTTCCAGCAGCGCGGCATAATAAAGAGCGCGTGCATCGTTCGGGCTTAACGATAGCGCTCTTTGTACGCTGTCCCAGGCGGACCCGTATTTCTCCCAGGGAATTTCGACCACGGTGATATTGGTATACGCATCTGCATAATCGGGCCGCAGTTTGACTACCTCATCAAAGGCGTCGACTGCATCCGCATATTGCAATTCGTCGAGATACGCAATGCCGAGATTATTCCAGCGCATCCAGTCCGGATTGTCGTCGGGACGTGGCGGGACCGGATGGTTCTCTCCAATGGCCAGCACGCGCGTGCATGAAGCGATCTCCACAACCGGATAAGCCGGATGGGTTTTGCCGAGCACGTTATTGATATAGCTTTGCCGATAATGGCGATAATTTACCTGGACTGTTATCGTGATGGGTCCCTGGACATCCACGGGAACCTCGAAGCGGTATCGAATCAGCGTCGATCTTCCCGACTGAATCGTGTTGTCATAAGCCACTGAATGGATTAGCTGGACTTGGTGGTTATCGACAAACTCGCCATTCTCATCCACAGGCCGATTGGTAAAACTGTGCGCCAACGGATCGAGCGTCCCGTCCGGGTTGAGGAATCCGCTGTGGGCGATCAATCTTCCGCTCGCGTCTTTTACCTGGAATTCCACCCACGCCTGATACAGGTCCCGGACCTCCGGAATAAAGGAGTGCCCTATGTTTTTATTCTGAATCACCACATAGGCATCGAGCACGTCCTTCGGAGCAAGACGAAACGGCACCGAGCCGAGCGGCGCGATGAGCTTCTCCGAGTCCGCCTTCTTGAGGGCGAAAATGTCCACATTAAGGTAGTTGCCGGACTGGAGGAACCTGATCGTCTTCTCCAGTTGCCCATCGAAACCGTAATAGAACGGAACTCCCGTATTCCCGGCAGCCCAGCTATGCGATGCCAAAGTGCCGTTTTTTGCTCCGTAGTCCGGGAGAGTGATCTGAACGCGCGGCATGTGACAGTCCTGACAAGTCTTGAAGTCTCCCTTATAAAAGGTCAGCGGATTCTGGTGCGAGAACTTTGAATTCTGCCATTCGTCATAAGTCGTAAAGGCGCTCACAAACTTGAAGTGGTTCAGGCTCTCCGGCAGATTTGCCTTATGGCAGGCGGCGCAAAATCGGGGCGTCCGGTAAAAATCTTGCATCACGGCGCGGATATGGCGGTCCGTATGATCCATGATTTCCTTGTACGGAACCTCCCCTGGGATGCGGTTGCCTTGGGCGTCGGTAATCACCGCGGGGACACCCATGATGTAGCCGCCGTTCCCGCTGGTGGAATTCAAGCCTTGAATCGAATGGCAGACCATGCAGGTCACGCCGTTGTCGTCGAATTTTCTGTCTACCTGAGAATTTTCAGTAAGAGCACCGCTCAGAACGCCGATTGGGTTATGGCAGCTATCGCAGTGCCGTGAGAACTCAATGCCTTTCGTCTTGTTGAGCAGATTCACGCTGGTCCGGTAAAACGGCTCTCGGAAGGAGTTTGAGTGAAGTGCCTGGCGCCACAGGTGATATGCCTCTTGATGGCAATGGGCGCAATAGCTGGCATCCGGGAAGGCTCCGGGCTGAATGAACCCTCCACCTTGAAGCTGCGCATCACTCGGCGCGAAAGGCTCGTCTTTGCCGAAACGATAGTTATACGTTTCCTGGATTTTTCCCGTGTAATAGGCACGTGAAGTGTCCTGCTTCCCGCTCTCCTGGCTGAATGCAGCCAGGTCGAGCAGCATGAAGCATCCTGCAATGAAGACAGGGATTATGAAAACCCGGCGGCTTGTTCTCTTGGCGTTTCTAAGCATAGGCATACTCCATACACGCCTCATCGCTATCGGGTGGACATGGCCTCGTGGTCAGGCGACCGTGGGGTATCGACTGCGACATGCGCGCGCGTTTGTCCGGCGGCGCTGTCCTGTGCGATTTTGTCGTACACGCTGGGAATGATGCCTTTGCCCTCTTCGACCATGAAAATCCGGTCCATGCTGGGCAGTGTGACATGCTCCACCGCTCCATCCGGCCAGTGAATTTCAACGTCATCGACAACCGTCGATTGCCCCAGGCCAAAATGAAGCCGCATAGAATTTGAGGACTCATAGCTCCCGCCGCTCATCACGTCGTCGCGTTGCCGCATCCCTCCCGCGGTCAGATAGACTTTGGCTCCAACCGCGTCGCGTGGACTCTTCTGGCCGCCGATCAATTGAAGCTCTACCCAATGGTTGTGGTTGGAATCGACATTAAGAAGAAGAACAGGCGTGTGGTCGATGCAATTAATGACCACGTCGATCTTCCCGTCATTAAATAGGTCGCCGAAGGCCGCGCCGCGAGCAGGGATAACGTCTGCGAGTCCCGTCCCTTCGACTGGTGGAACCACTTCGAATTTTTTCCCATGATCTACGTTATGGAAGAGAAGTATTCTTTGGGCCCAGGTCGTGCCCCAGTTGTGCTGGTCGGCCTGCGGATAAACATGGCCGCCTACAGCCATCAGGTCCTTCCATCCGTCGTTGTCATAGTCAATGAACTCCGTACCCCAGTCGAGAAATGGATACGTGACTTGGAGAATGCCCGCGCGATCGGTGATCTCGGTAAAGTTCCCTTTGCCTTCATTGCGAAATAAAGTGTTGTAGTCGTCGGAAAAAGTGGTGGTGTAGAGATCGAGCTTTCCATTGTTGAGATAATCTCCGACGGCGAGGCCCATCGAAGCGGTCTCGCGGGCGTCCTGGTTAAGTGCAAAGCCGGAGACAAAGCTGTCATCCTCGAAGGTTCCGTCTCCCTTGTTGATGTAAAGGTAGTTTGGAGTAGAGTCATCGGCGACGATTAGATCGACTCTCCCGTCATCGTTGACGTCTGCGAACGTCGATGAAAATCCGTAGTTGTGGGCCGGGTCGCTGACGCCCGCCTTTTCGCTCACATCGGTAAATGTTCCGTCGCCGTTGTTATGAAAGAGGTGATCGGGTTCACCCGGAAGTCCACGCGGGCCGCACATGACATGGGCCCCGCGAAATACGCAGTAGGCATTCGCTATAAGGCTTTCCCCGCGCTGAAAATAACTCATGTCCCAGTGAATGTACCCGGGAACAAAAAGGTCTAGGCGGCCGTCACCGTCGTAATCTCCAAAGCTTGCGCCTGTGGACCAGTTACCAAGTGTTACGCCCGCTTGCTCGGCAACATCGGTGAACGTGCCGTCATGGTTATTGCGATAAAGGCGGTTTTTGCCGTAATTAGTCACATAGAGATCAGGCCAACCGTCGTTGTTGTAATCGCCCACCGCGCAACCGAATCCCCACCTGTCATTGGTTACGCCTGCAATGTTGGCCACATCGGTGAATGTGCCGTCGTGATTGTTGTGAAAAAGAGCAGCTTGTGGCGGAGTGGCCTTTCCAGTCAGCGCATCGTAGGTCGAGCCGTTCACAAGATAAATATCGAGCCAGCCATCGTGGTCGTAGTCCAACAGGCAAACGCCGGAGCCGATCGTCTCCAAGATGTATTTTTTCTGTGGAGTTCCCATCGTGTGATGCCAGACGGTCAAACCGGCTTTCTCGGAAATGTCCTTAAAAACCACCGGCCCGCTTTTCACGAACCCTCCTGCGGTAATGGGGCGCTTTTCTGAGTCCAGCACGGGAGCAAACGTACCACCCGTTGCCGAGCCGCCCTGCTGCGGCGTAGCGGAGCTCTGCTGATACGGCTGTACGGCCTGCTCGCTCGATTGGGCCAGTCCTGTCGCCGGAACACAAAGAGTTATGAATGCGCATGAACACAAAACTCTCCGGGAAATGCCTATAAACATGCCTGAATCACCTCAATGGTGTGTTTGCCGCAGGGCAATACAGTAAATATGAAGGGCACGAAGGGAGCTTCCTTGCCATCGTTGTCCCAGATTCAAACTCTTCGCGATGTGGTCACATCGGGGAAAAAGCTGACGATAATGAGACTTAATTCCGTGTCTTCGTAACAGACCTGCTCTTTTACGCAACATTGGATTCGTCAACGGGGCCATTATGCCGATGCTGGACCGAACATGTCTTCAACCAATCAGATGACATACCAATGGTCGAGAAAATTCTCAGCGGTTAGATCGTCGTATGGCATAGCGAACCATGAGCAGCAGTCATGCGCTTTTCAAGCCTGCCCAGCGCGGGTCGTCCACGCGGTCAGCCCAGGCAAAATCGCCTGCAGCAACGGCAAAGCATCAATCAAAAGTTTGATTTAAAAGCCAACCCTAAGACGGTTGTGAGTCCGATCCATATTCAGAAAAGATTGCCGTACCGGCTGCTCGGCTGACAGGCATTTTTTTCAGATGGACAGTAACGTAAGCGAGAAAGACGTGACGGTGATCGGCGGTGGCCTGGCTGGCATGGCTGCAGCCATTCAACTTGCCAAGGCAGGATTGCAGGTCCTGTGCATCGATGCCGACCCTGAAGGCAAAGTCATTGTCGGCGAGTCGCTGGATTGGTCTGCTCCTGATTTGCTAAATGCCCTGGGCTTGCCGCTGGAGCGCCTGATCGCCGAGGACATCGCCACCTACAAACGGCATGTTGTCGCAAGCTCGAGCTGTGGCGGCGGGCGGGAGTACGTCCCTTCTGCATGGCTGGGTGAATCACCCTGGAACATTGACTTGCGCACCTTGCATGTGGATCGCATACGGCTGAGGGCTGCACTCCGCGAGATTGTTCTCCGCCACGGTGTCGAGGTGATGGGCGACAGGGTTTCTGAGGTCGAACGAAACAGCAAAAGAGTGATCGCCTTAAAAACTCAGGGAGGTAAACGAATTGGCTCACGCTGGTTCATCGATGCTTCCGGCTTTGCTGTCAGCCTGCTGCCTCGCGTTTTTAATCTGCCGGTTTATAGTCATGGCCCCAGCAAGGTATCCATGTGGAGCTACTTTAACGTTCCTGATTCGATTGAAGGAACAACCTTGTACATCGATGGAGGGAAACCTTCATATCTGGAATGGGTCTGGGAAATTCCCATTCATCGGAATGTGATCAGCGTAGGATATGTGGCTCCGGGCGACGCGATCAAAGCAAGGCGGCAGCAAGGGAAATCCGTCGAGAACATCTACAGAGAACAACTGGAACGAATTCCACGCTTTGAGCCGCTGCTGCAGTCCGTGGCGCAATCTCTTCCATCCGTGACTTCGTTTCGTTGCCGCGGATATCGCAGAATTGCCGGGCCTAATTGGCTGGTGGTCGGCGAAGCGGCCGCCATGGTTGATCCGATGACCTCGAACGGCGTAACGGCTGCACTGCGCCATGCTGCTGAGGCGTCAAGCCTGGTTGTGAAGTATTTCCGCAGCGGACGCTTGCCGTTGCTGGCCAGGTCCACTTACAGCCGCCGGGTCCAGGCGCTCGCAAAGTTCTTCAACAACGGGATTGAAAGAGTCGTCTACGACTGGCCGATCAGAAACACGATAGGTGTTCTGAATGCGGGCGATGTCTATACCGTTCCTGCGTGGAGCATCAATGTTTTGTATTCCCGGATACGCCCGCGGGGATTTGTTGCGTCCGAACTGTTCGGTTTGTTTCTCGCCTCACTCCGGGCCGTGGCCTGCATATTTTATTGGATTTGCAGCCGGCTGCCGCAGCCCTCGACACCATCGGCAGGTTCAGCCTTATGACGCAGAATGGGGATGGTTCCATACATCTGGTCACCCGCGGCTCAGGCGATCCGATTCTATTCATTCATGGAATGCCGACCAATAGCCGCCTTTGGAGCGGAGTCATCGAGCGTCTCTGCGGAAAGTACACCTGCTTCGCTATCGATTTGCCAGGCTTGGGGAAGAGCCCCCGGATGCAATATGGTCCCGACTATCTGCGGCGGCTGGCCGAGCAGATTGAAGAGCTGCGCGAGAAAAACAAGATCGCGAAATGGCACATCGTCGGACACGATGCCGGCACGGCCGTGGCTGTCCACTACGC
The DNA here is from genome assembly GCA_030037215.1 of Silvibacterium sp. Classification (GTDB taxonomy): domain Bacteria; phylum Acidobacteriota; class Terriglobia; order Terriglobales; family Acidobacteriaceae; genus Silvibacterium. Next base: position 13,336 of record JASHRS010000296.1, read on the forward strand.
CCATTACTTTCAGCAGCAGGTGGGGCGCATGGCTCTACTTGCCCCCGCACTGTTTCCCGAACTCAAACCGTATTACCTAATTGAGCCGCTGAGAAAACCGATCCTTGGCGAAATGCTTGCTCCCTTGATCCAGGCCGTCTTTTGGAAGATAGCGATGCCTCGCGCCCTTAGCGAGACTGAGGACTGCAATGAACTTGTGGAAGATTTTCATGCGCCGTTTTCAGGTTTTGCAGGACCGTGGCAGTTCATGAGTTTCATGCGGTGGGGAGAACCATCGCAACTGCTGGCAAATGTGCCCGGATTCCTGCCGCAGCTTTCGATGCCTACGCTCATTTTTTACGGCTCTCGCGATGCCGCTATTCCGGAAGCATTTGCCCGCAAAGCCTCGTCATTGATGCCAAATGCGAGCATGGTGACGCTCGATTCCGGGCATTTTCTGCCCCTGCAGCAACCGGAATCAATCGCAAAACATCTCGCCCGGTTTTTCTGTAGCCAGTCTGCAGCTTCAACACAAGGACGATTCAATGAAAGTGATCGTGCGCACATTAATTCTTTTTGCTCTTGCCCGGCGGAGTCCTAATGGGCCGAGTACCTGATTTTCTATGTAACTGATCTGGACTGATTTTATTGGTGGACGCGGTAGGAATCGAACCTACAACCTGTCGATTAAGAGTCGAATGCTCTGCCAGTTGAGCTACGCGTCCACAGGGGCGCCGATCGAGCGATCGGAAATAAAATCTGGATGGAGGCAGCGCCGGATTTGTCTCGGCACTTCTTGAACTATAACACAGATTGCATTGATGAAATTTGACCTTTGCGTCTGCTAAGCCGCTTAGAAATTGAAGGACAAACCACCTTCCACAGCACGCGATATCTGGGCGAAGTAAAGAACGCTGCCGTCATCCGTCAGGAACGGCCTGTAGCCTTCGGCCAGGAGATTTCGCACATCCACCAATGCTTCCATCCCATTCGGCAGGACATTTCGGCAGCGGATCGGCTGTCGGACATAGAAGCTTAGATACGGGTCGGGAAGGCTCTTATTAAAGGGATCAACTGCAGTCAGCGAACCCGGCTGTTGCCAGCGGTACGAGGCCTGCCACTCCGCTCCAGTATGCTGCAGTTTGCCTCCGAACGCGGCAGCATACATCTCGGCGCGATGCGGCCGCAGGCTCGATAACCCATCTTCGAGAGTAACCGGCGTCGCGGCTGTATCCATCTGCAATGCATCGCCCATGCCGCCTTCCAGGGCCAGCCACATAGCATCCGGCATCAGATCGCGAAGCTCCGCGACAAAACCTGCCCCAGTATAGTTATTGCCTGCAACTTCAATCGCACCGCTCGAAGAATCATAAAGCAGATTGCCGCTCTTCCAGTCAGCTGCAGAAATTGCTCCGCCGCCATCGACCATCGGATTGACCACATGATCCCGGAACACCGTCATCTGCATCCGCACAGTCCCCGCCGACTGCTTGAATGAAATCTCCTGGTGCAGTCCATGCTCCGTTAAAATCTGCCCGTTGCGCTCGGCGATTTCAGGCGACAGCGTGTTTGTCTTGTCCAGTGCATCTGCGCGCTGAACGCCAGGCGCAGTCGCAACCCTGTAGGTTATGAGGGAATCCCCCGCTCGCACGTGCACCGCAGCAAAAGGATGGCTGGTGAGCTGCGTTGTATCCATATGGACGATTTCTGTATCGCCGCCTGCCTCAATGCCGATCGCTGGTGTCAGGTCTGAACTCTCCGCCATCCGGAAGATCATTGCCTGCATTCCCTGAATATTGGGTCCGCCTGCGATCTCCGGGCGGTCCACAAATGCCGCCACAGTCCGCAGTGTCCTTCCCAGCCCGAGCTGTTGCTCATAACCCACCACGGTATTCAGGGCTGTATCATCCGACTGGCTAAGGTCGGCGCGCAGAATTAACTGGCGCGCATCGTCATTCAGTCGCTCCATCTCGAAATCGTGATGAATCCCTCCATCCCCGAAGCCGCTTTCCCCGCCGCGGATTGTAACCCGCGCTTTCAGGGACGCGTTCTGTCCATTGCCTTCTGAGACCACCACCAGCGGGCCATCCTGCAGCATCCGGAGCAGGGGTTTGTTTTCGGAAAGACGCAGCGTCCACTCCCAATCATCTCGCGGCTCGTCAACCTGACGCGGCTGCGCTGGAAGCCAGCGGAACGCCTCATAAAGAGTATTCAATGTGAGGTTAACCACCACTTTTGAATTGGCGGCCACATGAAGGTCTTCGCGAAGGGTGGGAAGAAACAGTGAGGCGGTCGCCTTCACGCCATAAATGCCGGGAACAATCCGGGGAAGCTCATAATGCCCGCGATCATCAGTGAACGTTTGCGCAATTACAGTCAGGTTGCTGTTTACCAGCTCCACCAGAGCGCCGATCTGTGGCGCACCTCGTGTGTCGCGCACCTCACCCGTAATCGTTCCTGCACTGGCCGCGCAGGCCGGAAGCGTCATTGCTGCGAGGAACAGCACGAGAGCTGGGGCGACTATGGAAAAACGTCGGTTCACTGATTCAATCGTCGAATTGCTTCCTGGCCTTTACTCCAATCTCTCCAGAACCAGAATTCAAATGGAAATCGCCGCTCTCCGGCAGCTCATCCAGACATTCCTTCCGATGACTCGACCCTATTCCACCGTAAACGGGGCTGACTGGGCAATCTCCTGCTTCGAGATGCTGTCATCCACCATTACCTTCACAAGGTACTTGCCCGGCTGCAAACTGGCAAGTGGCAGGCTCTTCTCTACCGTAAGCTGGTCCAGGTTCGCTCCCAGCTTCTTTGAATCCTCTGATGTATCAAGCAGTGTCTTGTTTGACGTTGTATCGATGATCTCGTAAGTGATCTTCGCATCATTCTGCTTGCTCTTCTCATCAATGCCCAGGTTATACACCTGCATCCAGAAGTTCAGGTTCTGATCGCGGTGGAACGTCGCCGGAGCCGTCGCACTGTCGGAAACCCGCGGCCGGATGTAGGTGTTCCCGATGATAAAGTTCCCTGTGCCGATCTGCTTCGAGGGGACGCGCTCCATCTTGTCGGCCAGAATCAGTGACGACGCCGAAAGCTGGTCGTCGTCATACCGCGGAACGTCGACCGCGCGCGCGTATACGCCCACATGATCAGGATTATTCACATCCTTGATCGCGATATCGAGACGGTAGCGTCCCGGACGCAGCGGTAGCGCTTTCCAATAGAGATTATCGGTGTTTAGCGTCTTCGACAGAAGTTCCGCCGGCTGCTCCACCTCTACCGTGTCCTCAAACGTCTGCACCACGCGGTCCGTAATCGTCGAGACGCGCCCGAAGATGTTCACTACCCCCTTCGACACGCCATCCTTAGTGTTAAAGGTGATGTCGCGGTTCTTGATCTGCAGCGTAATCGGCACCAGAATCGTGTCGTCGGTTACCTTCACAAAATCGGTCCGGACATCGAAGGGAAAGATTGGGCCTGTCAGCAGTTTATGGTTTGAGACAAACGACTCCAGGTCCTTGAACTTCACTGTCGGAGGAGCCTCCAGCTTCGCGAAAAGCTCAAGCCGGTCAAACTCTTTCGCCTGCTGCGTCGAGGCATATGGTCCGGACCCCAGCGTTTCAAGGCCGCCCTGGAAACGGTCCGACTGTTTCGCCATACCCATCTGCTCATAGAGTGTTGGGCCACCGCCCGGCACGTGCGCCAGCGCGTCTTTCTCGCCGCGGTTAATGGTCATGTGGTAATCACCGCACATGCAGGTGTCCACAAATTCAATATCGATGTTCTCCCCGATGCCCTCAAGGTAACGGTAGTGCCAGACTTCAAATGGATACGTGCTGGTCTCGCCTCCGCCTTCGTCCATCGGACGCTCATAGAGACCGCCGCTTGGGTGCGACTCGATGTCATCTGCAGGGCCGAACTTGATGTAGATCATCCCGCGGTCGGTCATCCATCCCGGCTTGCCTGCCGCGAAATGCTCGTTAGCATAGGCGATGCGGCGGTAGTGCTCTTCACGATACGTGTTCTCCGGAGAATCCGGATCGGGGTTGCGCCGCTGCCAGAACTGCTCGATGAAGGCGTCCCGCTCCTCATCGTTGGTAAGGCTCAGAAAGGCCTTCCGCTCCTGGTCAGTAATAATCCACTTCACGTCGACGTTGAGCCAGGTCTTGTAGGTACCGTGCAACTCGTTCTTCAGTTCTTTTTGTTGCTTGAACTTCTCTTTGTCCGATAGCTGCCTGGTCAGCGGATTCTGCCCCTCCTGGGTACTTTGGGAGCTGTCGTCGGACTGCGCTGTCGACTGTTGAGCCGGTTGACTCTGCTGAGTTTGTTGAGCATACGTGTACGGAATACATGTGGCCGCTCCGAGAGCGACTGCGAGAATCAATGAAAGCCGGCCCGTTTCCATACCCCGTTTACTGCTCCTTCTACAGCAGCTTGATTTTACGGCCTCAGAGGCCGAGATTCAAGCAATCTTCACATTGCCGGTATAGCCGCTGCTATCTATCTCAATTCATGCCCGTCCCTGTTATCATTAGACTTATTCCCGTTCCATTTGCCGCCTCATAGAGCCGACTTGGGAACTATTTGTCGTTCTCCTGCGTAACTCCATGCGAAGGTGGCATCGGAATCTGCTAACAGGAATACCCGCTTGAAAAAAATCGTTCTCATCGTTGTGGCTGTACTGGTTGTCGCCGGAATCGTTGTTCTCACTATCGTGCGGGCTCAGGCCGGCTACACCAAGGTCATGACCGCGAAGGCCGTCCGCGAAGACCTGGTTTCCACCGTTAGCGGAACCGGCCAGATCAAGCCGAAGACCTATGTCAACGTCGGCGCCCAGACCATCGGTAACATCACTCACCTCTATGTAAAAGAGGGCGACCACATCCACAAAGGTGAGATCCTCGCCACAATCGAAAACGTTCAGCAGGAGGCGAACGTCACCGGCCAGAAGGCCGCCATCGCCGCCGCAAATACCGATATCGCTGCCGCTGTCGCCAACGAGAAGACACAGGAGGCCAACGTCGAGCACGCCAGGGCCGATCTGGTGCAGAAAAAGCTTGACTACCAGCGCGCTCAGGGGCTCTACGCGGCCCAGGTCATGTCCAAGCAGGACTTCGACGCCAAAAAGGCTGCCTACGAAACTGACGTCGCCTCGCTTGCTCAGGCCGAGGCTGCCGTTGTACAGGCCAAGGCGCAAACCGCCTCCGCTCGCGGCCACATGAACACCCAGCAGGCTGACCTTGCCGTCAACCAGGACCTCTACAATAAAACCATTGCGGTCGCGCCCTTCGACGGCATCGTGACCAACCTGCCCGTCCGCGAAGGCGAAACCGTCGTTCCCGGCATTCAGGGCACCGACGGCTCGGTGCTCATGACCCTCGCCGACGTTTCCATCATCACCGCCGAAGTAAAAGTCGACGAAACCGACATCGTCAATGTAGCGCTCGGGCAGCCAGCTGACGTCACTGTCGACGCTCTCCCCGGAAAAGTCTTCAAGGGCCATGTGACCGAGGTCGGCGATCAGGCGCTGCTGCGCTCCACCGGTCTCGCCACCAGCCAGACCACCAGCGGACAGGAAGAAGCCAAGGACTTCAAGGTTGTCATCACTCTTGACCACCCAAGCGATGAGCTGAAGCCTGGTCTTTCGACCACGGCAAAGATCATTACCGCCACGCGCCAGGACGCTCTCGTCATTCCCATTCAGGCGCTGGTCATGCGCGATCCGAACGCCAAACCCAATCAGCCGCTGGCTGTCGATCCGTCGCAAGACCCGAAGGATGTGCAGGGCGTCTTCGTCGTCCATAATGACAAGGGCAAGCTGCGCGCTCGCTTTGTTCCAGTCACCACGGGTATCACCGGCATAACCGATATCCAGGTTCTCGGCGGCCTTACGCCCGGCGACGAAATCGTTACCGGGACCTTCCACGTCCTGCGCGATCTTAAGAACAATGCGCTTGTGAAGCGCGACAACACTCCTCCCGCACAGTCCAATTCATCGGATTCATCCTCATCCTCGTAAAATGAAAACAAAGAGGAGCGGACAGGAGCGCCGATGACAATCGACTTTACGCAGGCAGCTGAAGGAAACGCCGTTGCGGACATCCCCGTTTGTGATGTCATTGTCGTAGACGACATTTGGAAGACCTATGACATGGGCTCCGAGCAGGTTCATGCGCTCCAGGGAGTATCTCTTCGCATCCGTCACAATGAGTATGTGGCCATCATGGGGCCCTCCGGCTCCGGGAAGTCCACACTGATGAACCTCATCGGCTGCCTCGACACACCCACAAAGGGCCAGTACTGGCTCAACGGCCACCTGGTCAGCGATCTCAACGACGATGAGCTGGCCCGCATCCGCAACAAGGAAATCGGTTTCGTCTTCCAGACCTTCAACCTGCTGGCCCGCTCTACCGCGCTGCACAACGTCGAGCTGCCCCTTATCTACAATGGAACTCCCGCCGACGAGCGCATCGAGCGCGCTGAAGGCGCCCTGCGCTCCGTCGGTCTCGAAGACCGCATGCAACACAAGCCGAATGAGCTCTCCGGCGGCCAGCGCCAGCGCGTTGCCGTTGCCCGCGCGCTCATCAATCGTCCGTCCATCATCCTCGCCGATGAGCCCACGGGTAACCTCGACTCGAAAACCGGTATCGAGATTATGGGTTTATTCGACAAGCTGCACGCCGGCGGAAACACCATCGTGCTCGTCACGCACGAGCCCGACATTGCGGAGTACGCGCACCGCATAGTCCACATCCGCGACGGAAGGATATTCTCCGACCAACCCTCCGCGCGCGTCCCCAAGACTTAAAGCAAACAGCAGACTCGCGCCAATCCGCCCGCAGAAAACAGAAAGTTGATAAAATGCTTTCCCGGGCGCTCTCTACCCTTCCAGACCTTTGCATGCGCCTTGAAGCATCTTGTACTCCCTTGTCCCCATATCTGAAGTTGAGTTGCAACCATACGCCATATGGAGGATGAGTCAATGATCCTTTTGAGCAGAACCAGCTTAAATATGGCCGCAGCGCTCGTCATCGCAGCTCTCGGCATGCCGGCCGTCTTGGCCCAGGAAACCACAACTACAACCACCACTCCACAATCGGTCAGTGGACTTGTGACCATCGAAACCTCACAGGTTATCTACGTTTCCGGTGACGACGCTGTGTTGAAGTTGCCCGATGGCAGTCTCAGGCTGCTTGAACTGCATCCGGGAACTTCGCTGACCGTCGATGGAAAACCAGTAAAGCCGTCAGATCTCACTCCCGGCGCCACCCTCTCGCATGTGCGCGTGAGCCGGCGCGTGGAATCGGAAGTGACTACTGTGACCCAGATCAATGGCATCGTCACGAGGAAGCAGGGGCGAGTGATGACGCTGCGCCTCGATGATGGCACCACGAAAATCTATAGCGTTCCTTACAATGCAACCTTCAGCATCAATGGAAAGACCGTGGGATACGGCGAGATCGCCACTGGATCGAAGATTGCGGCGACGATAGTCAAGACTGAGGGGCTCAGCACTGTGTCTGCAAACGCGGGGTTTGTTGGCCAGACGCCACCACAATCGGGAACGCTGCTGGTGGAAAAGTAGTTCCGGACACGGAACCGCTCTCCTGGAAGAGCCGGACACCTGTTTGGCATCGCCGGGCGGCCGGTTCTTGTCGCGTCTTCATGCATATCTGGACTTCCCTGCCCGCGCAATCCTAAACCTTCTGCCTGTTCCGCCGATAAGCTCTCCATAAGGAGCGCCGCTTGCAGGAAGTTTATTCAGTTGAAGAAGAGCGTTCGCTCGCTGCCGTCCCCGACATGCACTATGGTGCTGACCATTATGCGAATTGGGGCTTCGGCCAGATGGCAGGCCGCAGTCCTGTCATGCAGCGGCTCTTTTCGCAAATGCGCCACACGGCCCGTCATCTTCGCGTCGCCTCAATCGAGGGAGAAAGCGGCACGGGCAAGATGCTGGCCGCGCATACGCTGCACGAGTCCGGTCCCGATCCCCAATCGCCGTTTGTTCCCTGCACCGCCTCACAGTTCTTTGAAGGGCAGCCTGCAACACCCCAATTCTCTGCTTTTCAGTTGCTGAAGCAGGCCAGCGGCGGAACGCTGGTTCTCACGCGCATCGATGAACTTTCCCCCCTACAACAGGCCAATCTGCTCGAGCTGCTGCAATGGATCGACCACCAGCACATCCTGCGTGCCTTGGATTCAATCCCCCGTCAGATTCTCTGCCTCTCCGGCCGTCAGCTGCGTAAGCTTGCCTCCATCGGAGTTCTGCGAACCGATCTTGTTAACCGTCTTACTGCTATCCGCTTCACGCTGCCACCATTGCGCGAGCGCCGCGATGATATCCCGCTACTCTCCGATCTCTTTGTCCAGCGCTTTTCCAGTATGCACACCAAACCAGTGCGCGGGCTCGGGCCACAAACTCTGCCGCGTCTCGTACAGCACTTCTGGCCCGGCAATGTCCGCGAACTCGAAAACGTCATTTCTGCCGCTGTGCTCGCCAGTCACAGCCAATGGATCCGCCCCATAGACCTTCCTGCGCTCAACAAAACCATACTCGCACCCGAAGTATCCTCTCCATCCGCGCCCGCAAATGACGATGACCCCAACCTCGACCACGCCATACTGCGCCACATCCATGCCGTCCTTGCTCATGTCGACGGCAACAAGTTCCGTGCCGCAAAACTTCTCGGCATCAGCCGATCCACTCTTTACCGCCTGCTCGACTCTGCATCCGTTTCCAACGCTGTCTAAGCGCATTCGTCGACACAACGACCGGCGGGAGCCGCCACGCTGATCGAGGTCCCCGGCAAGCGCGGTTTTCACATAATGGGGCGGGCAGTCATTGCCTTGGATAGCAAGTTCTCAATACGCCAGCGTAAACCGCTGTCTTATATGTTTCGGATGCTCAAGCTCATCCACCAGCGCGACCGCGTAATCTTCCGCCGAGATTCTGCTGTTTCCTTCGGCATCGGTGATCAGCATCTCTTCACCAAGCCGGAATTTCCCAGTCCGCTCGCCCGGCTGAATAAAACCGGCCGGCGACAATGACGTCCAGTCCAGATCCGATTCCCTCAGAATCTTCAGCGCATCGCGGTGCGCTATCGCGATCACGCGATACTCTTCCGGTAAATATCCCGAATCGATCAGATCGACTCCGGGTGCAACCAGTAGGCTACCTGCTCCACCAACCATCAGAAAGCGCTTCACTCCAGCCTCCCTGACTCCCGCAATCAGCGCACGCGTAGACTCTTCCATAAGCTTCTGTTGATCCTGCGTTCCCGGACCATAAGCGCTGATCACCGCATCCGCGCCCTTGGTTGCCGACGCGATGCTCTCCACATCGAGCGCATCACCCTTCACGGCCCTCACATTCGCAGTTGCAGGAATCTTTGCCGGATCGCGCGCCACGACAGTGACCTTGTGTCCGCGAGCAATCAGCTCCTTGAGAATGCGGCTGCCGATCATGCCGCCGGCGCCAAAGAGTACGACGTTCATGGAATCTCTCCTTATGCTAAAGATCAGGTGAAAAATGGACGCATGAATCCGGGTCCCCCTGGAATCCCTGCCGTAGACGTGTGGCTTTCGCGTGTTGGTATAGGAACTAGTGGCCGGACGACGGGCTCCTTGATGGCCACTTCGGAGCGCGCTTCTCCAGAAACGACCTCACACCCTCTTTGAAATCCCCTGTGGTCCTTGCCTCCACATTTGCTGCAATCGCCGCTTCGATTTCTTCATCCAGGTGATGATGCGCATGCTGGCTCAACAGCCGCTTTGTCGCTTGCATCGCCGCCGGACTGTTGCAAAGCAGCTTTTTCGCAAGTGCTCGCGCCTCCTGTAGCAGTTCCGGCTCAGGAACCACCTGCGTTACCAGGCCCAGCTCGAATGCCTCCTGCGCCTTGATCAACCGCCCCGTCAGCAGCAGGTCGCGCTGGTGCTTATCGCCAATCTGTCCGCGCAAAAACGCCGATACAATCGCCGGAACAAACCCAATCTTCACCTCGGTATACCCAAATTTCGCCTCCGGGCTCGCCAGCGTAAAATCGCAGATCGTCGCCAGCCCCATTCCTCCCGCGATGGCCGCGCCGTTTACTGCCGCAATCGTCGGTTTCTGCGTGTCGTACAGTGTACGCAACAACCGCGCAATCCGCTCTGAGTCTGCCCGATGCTCCTCCATCGTCTTTGCGCTCAGGGTTTGCAAATGTTCCAGATCGAGACCCGCACAAAACGCCTCGCCAGCTCCGGCAAGAAGAATCACCTCACACTTCGCATCCCTCCCTGCTGCTTCCAGCGCATGCGTAAGCTCCTCCATCATCGTCGGATTCAGCGCATTCCGCTTCTCCGGACGGTTCATTGTCAGCGTCAGAATCCCACCGTCCGCATGCGTATACAAAGTCGAATAATGGCCCATCGTGCTCTCGCTCCTAAATAGGATGCATGCCTTTACTGCCGCATCGCGCCAAACTTCTCTTCAATTCCCCTGGTGGCCGCAATCAATCCATCGAGTGAACCCAGCTTCAGCAACTCAGCACCCAGACGCCTCAATTCTGCAATGGCAATCTCGGTCGCCACATTCCCTACCAGTGCATCCTGAGCAAAAGGACACCCTCCCAGTCCACCGATAGCAGTATCAAACCGCCGGATTCCCGCTGTATATGCAGCCGCTACCTTGGCCGCCGCATCGTCCGGACGCGCATGCAGATGCGCACCCACCTCAACGGCCTCCGGCATCGCCTCGCGCACCTTCGCCGCCAGTGACGCTACCTCTTCTGCCGATGCCAGCCCAACCGTGTCCGCCAGCGAGATTTGCTCAATCCCCATATCGGCAATCAAATCGCACGCCGCAATCACCTCATCCGCCGTCCACGCATCCCCGTACGGGTTCCCGAACGCCATCGAAATATATGCCACCACACCGCGTCCCGCCTTATAAGCCACTTCGCCCACAGCCTCCAGCGCGTCCACGGATTCCTCCGGCGTCTGCCGCTGGTTCCTAAGTAAAAACTCCGGAGAAACCGAATATGGGAATCCCAGCGTCGTCACCTGTTCCGTCGCAATTGCCCGATCAGCGCCTTTTTTGTTCACCACAATACCGATGATCTCGACATCTTCCGGAGCACTCAGATATTCAAGCACCCGCTCCGAGTCTGCCATCTGTGGAACCGCCGCCTCCGATACAAACGACACCGCATCGATATGCCGGAACCCCGCCGCAACCAGCGTCCGCAGATAATCCGCCTTTACCTCTGCCGGAATCGTCTTAGGCAATCCCTGCCACGCGTCGCGCGGGCACTCAATCAGCTTGACTGCATTGCCCATCAGAAAATCTTTACTGGCGTGGAGTTGTGAAGATAGCTAAGCAGATAACAGAAACCGATTCCGCCGACATGAAGAAAGACCACCGCCGTAAGCGCCGTTACAAAACCGCGCGACCGCCACAGCCACGACATCACCAGGCCGTAAAACGGAAACTGCAGATACATCGCCCACTGTCCCACGGAACTGGAGGCATCCGCTACGGCTCCCAGCGCAGGGTTCTTTACCACCTCTACCCACGGATAAAGCATCGTCAGCGCGTCCACGCCGGATAGCGCCATGATGCTGGCCATCCGCAGTGTCGCCGGTGTCACCAGAATCCCAACCACCAGCGGAAGCAGGATCAGCAAGGAAGATCGGTCGTTTTTCTTAGCCATTGTCTTTGCGCCGTATTGCCTCTCAATGAAAATGAATCAGGTGCACTGCTTCCACTGAGAATACCCGAAGCATGCAAATTCCAGCCGCACGTTAAGTCTGGAGTATCCCAACATTAAACTTCGCCACATCTGGGTTCAGTGCGCACGCCTCCAGCGCCGTCAAAACCGCCTCCCGCGTCTTCGCCGGGTCGAGTATCGCATCCACCCAAAGCCGCGCCGCCGCGTACCGGCAGTCCGTCTGCTCGTCATACGTGGCCTTGATCGACGCCGTCAGCTCCGCCTTCTCCGCGTCGCTCAGCTTTTTGCCTCCGCGCTCCAGCTGCTTCACGCGAATCTCCACCAGCGTATTCGCCGCCGAAGCCCCGCTCATCACCGCATATCGCGCCGTCGGCCACGCAAAAATAAACCGCGGATCATATGCCTTCCCGCACATCGCATAATTCCCCGCCCCGAACGACCCGCCCACGATCACCGTAATCTTCGGCACCGTCGAGTTCGATACCGCCGTCACCATCTTTGCGCCTGCGCGAATAATCCCGCTCCATTCCGCATCGCGTCCCACCATGAACCCGTTCACATCGTGCAGAAAAATCAGCGGAACCAGGTTCTGGTTGCAGTCCATGATGAACCGCGCCGCCTTGTCTGCGCTCTCGGCATAAATCACGCCTCCGAACTCCACCCGCTTCTCGCCCTCATGGCTAATCTGCGGCTGCGAAGTTTTCTGGTTCGCCACAATCCCCACCGCAAACCCGCCCACGCGCGCATACCCACACAACAGCGTCCGCCCATACTCCGGCCTGTACTCGTCAAACTCGCTGCGGTCCACAATCCGCGCAATCACATCGCGCATGTCATAGCTGTTCACCGCTGCCTTCGCTGGATCGGCGTCCAACAACGCATACATCTCCTCAGCCGGATACCGCGGCCCATCCGTCGCCGCGTCGTACTCCGCCCTGTTAAACGGAGCACCCGGCCGCTCGCCCATCTTCGCCACCAGCGATCGCAGCCGCGCAATGCAAAGATGATCGTTCGGCTCCTTATAATCCACCGTGCCCGAAATTTCGGCGTGCATCGTCGCGCCGCCCAGCTCTTCCGCTGAATACTTCTGCCCGATGGCGGCCTGCACCAGCGCCGGCCCCGCCAGAAACAGCCCGCTGCCCTCCGTCATCAGCACCGTGTCCGTCATCACAGGTAAATACGCGCCGCCCGCCACGCACATCCCCATAATCGCCGTAATCTGCGGAATCCCCATCGCCGACATCACCGCGTTGTTGCGAAAGATCCGCCCGAAATCATCCTGGTCCGGAAACACATCCTCCTGCAAAGGCAGAAACACTCCCGCCGAATCGACCAGATACAGTGTTGGAATCCGATTCTCCATCGCGATATGTTGGGCACGCAGAACCTTCTTTGCCGTCATGGGAAAAAATGCGCCCGCCTTCACCGTCGCGTCGTTCGCGACAATCATGCACAGCCGCCCAGCCACACGCCCAAGCCCGGTCACGCATCCAGCCGACGGAGCCCCACCCCATTCCTCATACATCCCGAACGCGGCAAACAACCCCAGCTCAAAAAACTCCGTGCCCTCATCCAGCAGCAGAGTCAGCCGCTCCCGCGCAGTCAGCCGCTTCTTTCCATGCTGAGACTCAATCGCCTTCGCGCCGCCGCCCTCGCGAATCGCCGCCTCCTGCGCGCGAATCTCCTCCAGCAGCTTGCGCATACCCGCGCTGTTCGCCTGCGCCCGCCTGCTCCCGGCATCCACCTTCGACGCCAACACCGTATTCAACCCAGAACTCTTCGCTTCAGACATAAAGGACTCGCCAGCATAGCACGCTGAAAGTATCGAAGCTAAATCGAAACTAACGTTAGTTAAAGAAGTCTAGCTTGGTAGGCTCTATCGTCATTCCGCCGTAACGACATTCGACAATTCTTCCTTCAATCCATCCGTGCAAAATACGGGACTTGTCCTGAGGGTTAAAGAAGTCAGGCGTGTGAGCGGTTTTCAGGCGTGGGTAATCATTGATGTCGACCGTAACGCGAATTCTCGCGCCCCATGTCTCAGTTCCATAAGCTAGGGTGAGTGCACAACGCTTCTGATCGAGCATAACCAGATCGATGAAAATTATCGGCCAGCTCACTACAAGCCCGACATAGTTAGCGCCGATCTGAGCCGTTTGGTATGGCGGAGATTTGTCAACCGTAACCGCGATCTCATTGCCGGAAGGCTTGGTCTCGATCCGGTGAGAACCACTCGCCAGGACAGTATCATAAACTTTCGCTCCACTAGGTGAAGTTCCATTTGGCATCGAAGATAATTGCTGGCTGTTTAGCTTATGAGAAGAACGATTACGAAACGCCAGAAACACAATGCCTAGGACGGAAACACCACAGCCCGAGAAAATCCATTCTTTGTTTTTCCATAACCATTCGAACATAGAGGACCCTAAGACACACAAAATCTAAGTGATATCACGCCAACCGGCTGGAGCCTTTGGGTCTCAGTTTATGACATCAGCGTATTTAGAACTGCTACATTCTTAGTCACCCATGCCCAC
>JASHRS010000297.1 GCA_030037215.1 Silvibacterium sp.
CAGCGCGCCCTTCGCGCCTAGCGTCACCACAACATTGCGTGCGCCACGCGACAGCAATTGCTCTGCCGCCCGCTCTGCCTCACTCACGCTCGTCACCGGAAGCCCTGTCAGCAGCGCCGCCTCGCTTTCATTCGGAGTCACATAGTCGCACAGCGCAAAAACCGAATCCTGGAGCACACACGCCGGAGCCGGATTCAAAATCGTCCGCACGCCGCGCTCGCGCGCCAGCCGCAGTCCATACTCCACCACCGGCACGGGAAGCTCCAGTTGCGTCATAAACACGGCCGACTCCGCAATCCGCGCCTGCGCCCGGTCAACATCCTCAGGCGCAAGCGCGCTGGCCGCGCCCGGCGTCACCACGATTGCGTTCTCGCCTTTGCCTTCCTCAATCAGAATCGCCGCCGCGCCTGTAGCGTGCTCCGCGTCCGCAATCAGAAACTCCGTGTCCACTCCCTCTTCCGCATATGTTTTGAACGCAAGCTCTCCGAAAGTGTCCTTGCCCACGCGGCTGATAAAGCTCACGCGTCCGCCAAGCCGCGCCGCGGCAATCGCCTGGTTCGATCCCTTGCCGCCCGGCCCCATCCGAAAGCCCGAGCCCAGTACCGTTTCGCCCCACGCCGGCAGGCACCGCGTCTGAAAAGCCAGATCGACGACAAAAATCCCCATAATCGTAATCACGCATCTCTCCATCGTGTCGCGAAATCGCGCCCGCCCATCTTACACACGCCAGATAACGATTTCGAGGGCCATCATGCTGCGCCAGATTGTTATGCCCTTTTATCTCTCGCCTCGTGTACTATCATCCGCGCTTGCAAAACCGGTAAGAGGACCGATTCATGTTCGTGCCGCTCACCTTCAGCCTTGCGCTTCTCATGATGATCGTCAGCACTGTGTGCTGGGGTTCCTGGGCCAACGCCTTCAAGCTCACGCCGCGCTATCGCTTCGAGCTCTTTTATTGGGACTACTCTTTCGGCATCGTGCTGCTCACGTTGCTGGCTGCCCTTACCGTCGGCTCTACGCCGCACGGCGCCTCGAGTTTTGTTCCAAACCTCGGCAGTGCATCCGCGGCCAATCTGTTCTATGCCGCGCTCGGTGGATTCATCTTCAACATCGCCAACCTGCTCCTCGTCGCGGGAATCGAAATCGCCGGCCTCGCCATCGCGTTTCCTCTGTCCATCGGCATCGCGCTTGTCGAAGGAGTCGTTCTCAGCTATGCCATCCAGCCCAAGGGCAATATCTTGCTCCTCGGCGTTGGGGTCGCATTCGCGCTGCTCGCCGTCATCTTCATCGGCCGCGCCTATGCCAACCTCGGCACCGGCGCCGGAGCGGTCTCGCGCAAGGGCGTTATCATCTGCATCGTCTCCGGATTTCTCATGGGCGCCTTCGCTCCGCTCGTCACGCGAGCGCTCACCGCCGCGCGCCCGCTCACGCCCTACACCACCACGGTCAGCTTTGCCATCGGAGCCTTCATCTGTTGTTTCTTCATCAACACCTGGTTCATGCGCCACCCCATCACCGGCAGCCCCGTCACCTTTGCCGATTTCTTTCGCGCACGTCCAGCGTGGCACCTCATCGGCATCTTGGGCGGAGCCGTTTGGGGCGTCGGCCTGGTCTTCAATCTCGTGGCCGCCAACCTGGTCGGGGTCTCCGTCTCTTACGCTATCGGGCAGGCCTCACCCATGATCGCCGCTCTATGGGGAATCCTCGCCTGGAAGGAATTTCGCGCAGCCAACACTCGCGCTCGCGTCTATCTCACTATCATGTTCGCGTGCTATATCGCCGCGTTGATCTTCATTGCGCGCGCATATCAGGCCGGCTGAAGCAGCTCACCGTAACCCTACCAGCCCTCTCACCGACTCACGCAATTTCTCCGGGTCGTATCCCACGCCATCCTTGAATACGATATCGACCTTCTCCACATCGGCGATGTCCTTTGCCGGATTCCCGTCCACCACCACCAGGTCCGCATCTTTCCCAACAGTTACCGTTCCGAAGCGCTGATCTTCGCCCAGCCACTTCGCGCCGTTCTCTGTCGCGATGTGGATCGCTTCTTCTGGCGTGAAACCCGCCTCAACCAGCAGTTCCAGTTCGCGCTGATCGCAGAACCCCGGCACCACTCCGCCGTATCCTGTCGGATCGCATCCCGCCATCAACAGACCGCCCTGCTTCGCAAAGTCATACTCGAACTGCATCTCCATCTTGAAGAGCCGCGGCCATACAGACGTATTCGCATGCTCGGCAATAGCCGCGCGTGTTGTCATGTATGAGCCCCATGCATCCGGCATCAACGAATCCCGCACCCGCATTGCCTCGCTCATAGGAGGCAGGTTTGGAGCAAAGGTCTCAAACACGGCCAGCGTCGATGTAACGGCCACGTGGTGCGCAATCAAGTCCTTGATTGTTCCCTGGATCTCCGGCCCTTCCACATCCATCTTCGCCATCGCCTCGCGCGTAGGCCCAACTGGCGGACACACGCCTTCCTTCTTCGCCGGATCAAACTCCGTATCCACCGCCAGCCCGTGTTCCAGGTTGTCGATGCCCATGGCCGCAGCTTCCTTGAAGCCCACCGAGCACAGATGCCCTGTCAATTTCAGCCCGTGCGCATGTGCTGCATCAATCGCTGCCTTCAGTTCCTCTGGTGTAATGTGCATGTACGCTTTATACGAGGTGATTCCTTCCGCCGCCCAATAATCCACTGTCCGCGTCGCATCGTCCGGGCCGGTGAGCGTGTGCAACTGCGGACCGATCGGCGGCGCGCCTTCCAGATAAGGTGAAGTCAAAAACAGCTTCGGTCCTGGAATCTGTCCTGCATCGATCATTTGTTTCACCGAAATGTCTGTGTACGGCTCCACGCTGCCAGTCGTCCGCGCTGCTGTCACTCCGCCTGCTAGATAAAGCCGCGGCGCGCTGTCCGCCATCTCGCCGTATAGCGGCAGCAGATCGGGACTGCGATCCGGAGTGGGATAAAACAGATGCTCGTGCATCCCCACCAGCCCGGGGAAAATCGTCTTGCCCGTCAGGTCAATCACCTTCGCACCAGCCGGCGCCATCTGATCCGCTGTCTGCGCTCCCACGAACGTGATTTTTCCGTGATCCAAAATCACCATCTGGTCATCTTTTGCCGGGGCGCCAGTCCCGTCAATCACGCGCACATGTTGCAGCACAACAGTCGCGTCATCGACTTTCACAAACGGCTTCAATCCCGCCGAAACCTGCGCCGTCGCCGCGCCGCAAGCCGCTCCCATCACCGCAATCCACACCAGACGCCGCATTCCTCACCTCACTTGTGAAATTTAGGAAACCGCGCAGCGGCTTCACCCGTTCGCTTTTTCCGCCACCAGCATCGAATTCAGGATCTGATCGGAGACTTCTCTGACCGCTGCCGGCGAGTGCGCCAGAAACAGCGTGTTGGTCTTGTCGCTCTCGCCAATGGATTTCAGGGTGTCGAAATACTGCGTGACCAGCACCAGCTGCATGATCTCCTTTGCCGACGCGCCTTCCACCACTTTCTGGAACTGCTCAATCGAGGCCTGCAGCCCTTCGATAATCGCCGCCTTTCTCTGGTTCGCAATTCCCTGCCCCTGCAGCGCCTTGCTTTCCGCTTCGGCCTCGGCTTTCTTCACCACAAGAATCTTGTCCGCTTCGCCTCTGGCGCTCGCAGCCACCTGCTCGCGCTGGGCGGCGTTAATATCGTTCATCGCCGACTTCACCTTCTGATCGGGAACAATATCGGTCACCAGAACATTCACAATCTCGTAGCCGAACGTCGCCATGTCCGCATCGAGTTCCTGCTTCACCGCCGCGGCAATGCTCGACTGCGAGGCAAACACCTCATCCAGCGTCATGCCCGGAACATGCCCCAGGATCACCTGCTCTACATACGACTTGATCTGCGCCATCGGATCGGAAAGCCTGTAGAACGCGTCATACACCTTTTCCGGACGAACGCGGTTCTGCACCGAAATCGGAATGGTAACAAACACATTGTCCTTAGTCTTCGTCTCCATCGTCAGCGTGATCTGGTTCACGCGAAGGCTCACAACCCCGGCCACAACGTCGAAAAACGGACTTTTCCAGTTCAGTCCCGGCTCCGCTATCCGAAGAAACTTGCCGAAACGCGTGATCACAGCCACCTCAGCCGTGTTCACCGTAAAAATACTCCCGAAAAACAGGAAAAGAAGAAGGATGGCGACTACTAGTAGCGCGATTAGGTACAGAGTTTCCATTGGTGTCCAGCCGCTTCGTTTTGAAAGTCAGCCGGATTATATAAGATCGCGGATCGGCTAAGCCTGATTGCGGGTTTTGCGTGCGTAGCCCGGCAGTCACTTCAGATACGCGCGCACCAGGTCGATCAGGTCCTCGGCCAGTTCTGTCACTGGAACTTCGCTCTTCTCCGAGCCAGTCATATGGTGCCGGATGTGGTCCTCCAGCACCTCAGCCATCAAACTATTGATGCCGCCGCGCACATTGGCCAGCAGCATCAGCACGTCCGCGCAATCGTCGTTGGCCGACAGCGACCGTTCAATCGCGTCCACCTGCCCGCGAATCCTGCGAATCCTCGCCACCAGCTTCTGTTTGTCTTTCGGAAGATGACTCATGAATCTTTCCTTTACATATATGGTAGGGGGGTATGTTATAAATAACAAAGAGCCGCTGTTTGTAACCATACTGCAACCTTAAAAAGCGATCATCCCCAAAGGCTCTGCTGCCAAAAATATCGGCGAATAAAGGAGAAACCCGGTAAGTGCTGCGCCGTGTCGCCATCCTCTGCCTGCTGCTCGCGCTGGCTGCTGCCGGCGTCGCGCAGTCGCGTGCGCACACGCCGATCCAGGGATTGCCCGAGGCTCCAACGCCGCAAAATGCTCCGGTACAACTCGCTGCCGCCGGCAGCTACACTCTCTCCGATTCAAGCACTGCCAGCCAGCACCAGACGCCTCAGCCGCCTCAGCCCGAAAGCACTGAACAGGTCACCGTCTATCCGCATCCCGACAACACCTGGTGGTACTTCGCCGGACAGTCCAACATCATCTTTCAGGCACATCCCGGTTTCCACTCGCCCTACTCCGGCCCCAACTCCTTAAGCGGCGCGGGCGAATACAAAACCTCGTTGCTCGGCACCTTCTACACCGGCTTCCAGCCGCACCATAACCTGCGCTATAACACCGATCTGCTCGTCGATATCGAGAGCTCCGGTGGACGCGGCCTCTCGCAGGCGCTCGGGCTCGCCGGATTCACCAACCTCGACGTAGTCCGCAACCCCAACCTCGGCTCGGCTCCTTATCTCGCGCGCGGCGAAATCCACCAGACCATCGGCCTCACCAGCGAGATGATTGATTCCGATCGCAGTTATCTTTCGCTCGCCACCAGAGTTCCGGTGCGCCGCTTCGAGATTCGCGCCGGCAAAATGAGCCTTCCCGACATCTTCGACGTCAACGACGTCGGCAGCGACAGCCACCTGCAGTTCACCAACTGGACCATCGACAACAACGGCGCGTGGGATTACGCCGCCGACACCCGCGGCTACACCGTCGGTGGAACCTTCGAATACGACGATCGCAACTGGAGCGCGCGTTACGGCATCTTCGCCATGCCTACCGTTGCCAACGGCATCGACCTCGACTGGGCCTTCAGCCGCGCTCGCGGCCAGAACTGGGAGTTTGAGCTGCGCCATTCTTTCATCCCCGGGCGCAACGGAACCACGCGCATTCTCAGCTATGTCAACAACGCCCACATGGGCGACTATCGCCAGGCCGTCAACGACTTCCTCAACGGAACCACTCCCACGCCAGACATCATTCACACGGAGAAATTCGGAGCCGTCAAATACGGCTTCGGATGGAACAACGAGCAGGAGATCACCGGCAGCCTGCGCGTCTTCTCGCGCTTTGGATGGAACGAAGACCAGCATGAGTCTTTCGCCTACACCGAAGTCGGCCA
>JASHRS010000298.1 GCA_030037215.1 Silvibacterium sp.
CCGAAAATGCGAATGCTGAAAAGGGAACCAGAAGCAGGCAGAGGGCTACAACGCGGCGAACGACAGCGAACAAGGCGGAACCTCAGCGAACAGGATTCCCCGCCGGGAAAAACCAGAGATGCGCCGGGAGGGTCGCAATATTATTACTGCGCTCAGGGAGGGATGGGCAACAAAATTTTCCTGCATGAAAGAGGAACGCTCCCATAAGCAGGTCCAATATGGCTCAGACACAGAAAACGGCGCGCGGGAATTTTTTACTCTTATTTAACGGCTGCTGAAGTCGCCGCTGACTCAGGCATTACCTTCAGTGCAACCTGCTGCTGGTCGTCAGTGCTTACGCTCTGAAAAAAGCTGCGAAGTGCAGGATACTCTGCGGCTGAATACTCCACTTTCCCCACCTGAAGCAGACGGCCATACGCGAACAAGTTCCCTTGAGACGCGAATTTCGAGATGTAGTCAGCGTTCGGCATAAGCGGCACCTCGCCGCTCTTCGGTATGCTTTCAACCGTCAAGTTTGGCGGCAGCGAGAGCTGGAAATCATCGCGAACTGTGTAGGGATAATGCATGTCAACTGGGTTCTCGCGGTGCGTCTCGGCGAACAAAGGTGTGCTTCCAGCTTCGAAGAATACTCCTGGCAGAAAAATGTGCTTACCCGTCTCAGTTCCCAATGTTCCGCTGACGTTCACCACTACCATCAGTGGGTGAATGAAGTCCGTCAGTCCGACAAAATGGTTTACTTTGACCTGCAGACCCGCAGGCATCGACTTTTGCAGGTCGTCTTCGAACTCCTTTCTCACTCCAGCTTCATCGCCGCGCAAAGCCTCTTGCCGCCAATCAAGTGCCTCAATCCCGGTCATCGTCTCATAAATTAGTCCGTGGATCTGGCGGTCAGAATCGAGCGACAGTCGTGCAGTGCGAAGCACTGTATTGTCCGCGTAATTCCCTCCCGGAGTTGTGAATATCTGAGTTCCGTTGCTGGTTTCCCGCACGCCGCCTGCCCATGTGTGTTTCCAGTGCAATTGACCGAACTCGCAATACCGCTGCCCCGGGTCAAGGTAAACCTCCTTGCCATTGATGGTGACAATTGCAATTTCGTCATCCAACTGGCTCCAGTTCATGTAGTTTGCGTCGAACAGGTTTTCGTCGCGATCAACGACTATCGCTCCGTACACCTTCAGTCCCGCGGCCCGGGCCAACGCCACAAAAAGTCTTGTGATTTCATCATCGTAGCCGCGCTGCTGCGCCCAGATGTCCTCCGCGGTCTTTACCTTCAGGTGCTCGGCCTTGTTTTCTGCGGCCGAGTGCTCGCGCGTAAAGCTGGTGTTCTCGATCTTCATCACAGCGGCGTAAATCTTCTCCGCTTTCTGCTCCTCGCTATCACCCGGAGCGACAATGCCGTTGACCGCGGCGCGAATCCTGTCGGAGGCGCGTGCGAACTTATCGAAATCCTGCGACCAGTAGCTGCCCATCGCCTTCCAGTAGTCATCGCTTGTCCTGTAACCTGCGTAGTAAAAGACCAGGCGATACCTGTTATTGCCGATGGGCGGAAGGTAATCCTCGTCAGGAAGCGCGGGAATGTTGTTGATTGTCAGGTCGAAGCTGCCATTTTTTTCCCGCACGACCTTGTCATCGGGAGGCAGGCGAAAATCGTATTCAATTCGTCCGCTTCCAGCGCTGGGCCGAAAATTATAGTGGGCTAACATCACCGGTATCTCCTGCTGCAGATGCCAGTCAGGCGCATATACCCAATCGGAGTCAACCTTCACCTTGTAGCGATATTCAAGGATGCTGCCTACCTGTATATCCGGCAGGCTGAACACCTTCGCCATAATGCGGGTATGTCCCTCCTTGACCAACAGCTTGTCGTACGGTTTGCCGGTAAGGGGAATCACAGTCCCATCGCTATGAATTGTGCGTCCGCTGAGGTCGATAATTTTGAAGCTCGACACCGCATAGGGAACCTCGATGTCCCCGAACATATCTTTGCCTTTTTCGGTCAGGATCTTGATGCGGGCATAGAGTGTGTCTGTATTGTTGTCATTGTCTACAGTCTGTTCGCGAAAAAGGTAAACAGCAGGAGCCCCCGGCGCTGCCGGATAAGAGGTCATTTTCAACTCTTCCGGCGTAGGTGCCTGCCAGTCGGTTGATGCAAACGCCGTGAATGGAGCTACAACCAGCAACAGGGCAAGCACATGCCGAAACACAAGGGCCAAACCTCAGCGAACAGGATTCCCCCGCCGGGAAAATTTGGAAATACGCCGGAGGGTCGCACCCACATTAATGCGCTTGCCGAGAATTGGGCAACATATTTTTGCGTCGGAGACCAACTTGGAAAATGCGCAAACCCTTCAGGGAAAGCCGTGGAAACACGGTCTCAGCGCTCTTCGGCGGTGCATCTTACTGTGGTAACTTTGAATATGGTGAGAGCTCGTAGCTCAGTAGGTAGAGCAACGCCCTTTTAAGGCGTGGGTCCTGGGTTCGAATCCCAGCGAGCTCACCATCCTACGCCGTCTTTGATCTCAGTCTGACTCCTCACTGTGCAGACTTTTTCCTTGCCTCCCATGCCTTCACGTACTTCCAGTGAACATAAACCGAGTGGTTGATGTGGTAGATCAGCCCCGGAATGCCGTCCAGAAATCCGAGCCGGAAGAAATAATTCTT
>JASHRS010000299.1 GCA_030037215.1 Silvibacterium sp.
CTCGGACCTGATCGAGGGAGGATTGCCAACGGGCTTTATCGCGGCGGGCGCGCAAAGCACGGATACGCTCGACCTGACGGCGCTCGAGAGTTTCGTCGATGCGCTGGATAGAGATGGGTGGTTCTTCCTCGCGGATGAAACGGTTGACGCCGACTACGGTAGCCTGGCCGGAGTCGACGGCGCGCTGGTATTCGTAGGCGGCAGACTGGATCTCCTGCTGCACCCAGCCGCGCTCGATGGCGCGGAGCATTCCACCGAGGGCGTCGATGCGGTCGAGGTAGGCGCGAGCCTGTTGTTCGAGAGCGTTGGTGAGAGATTCGATGTAGTAGGAGCCTGCGAAGGGGTCGATGGTGTTGGCGACTCCGGATTCCGAGGCGATGATCTGCTGCGTGCGCAGGGCGATGCGCGCGGCTTCTTCGGTGGGGAGGGCGAGAGCTTCGTCGTATCCGTTGGTGTGGAGGGATTGCGTGCCTCCGAGAACGGCGGAGAGTGCCTGAATGGCTGTGCGAACGATATTATTTTCGGGTTGCTGCGCGGTAAGCGTGGAACCGGCGGTCTGCGTGTGGAAGCGCAGCATCCACGAGCGAGGATTTTTCGCCTTGAAATGTTCGCGCATAATGCGCGCCCAGAGGCGACGCGCGGCGCGGAATTTCGCGACTTCTTCAAGAAAGTTGTTGTGGGCATTGAAGAAGAAGGACAGGCGGGGAGCGAAGCGGTCAACATCGAGTGGGGGGTCGAGTCCCGCGTTGACGGCGGCCTGAACGTAGGTCATGCCATTGGCGAGGGTGAAGGCGATTTCCTGCGCAGCGGTCGAGCCGGCTTCGCGCATGTGGTAGCCGGAGATGGAAATGGTATTCCACTCGGGCACGTACTCATTGGCCCATGCGAACATGTCGGTGATAATGCGCATGGCGTGGGGGATGGGATAAATGTAGGTTCCGCGGGCGATGTATTCCTTGAGGATGTCGTTCTGCACGGTTCCTGAGAGTTTTTTGACGTCGGTGCCGGTGCGTTTTGCGACGGCCACGTACAGTGCGAGCAGTATGCTGGCCGTTGCGTTGATGGTCATGGATGTTGAGATTTTGTCGAGCGCAATGCCGTCGAAGAGGCGCTCCATGTCTTCAATGGAATCGATGGCGACGCCGACCTTGCCGACTTCGCCGAGCGACATCGGGTCGTCGGAGTCGTAGCCGATCTGCGTGGGCAGATCGAAGGCGACAGAGAGCCCGGCGGTTCCGTTGACGATGAGGAATTTGTAGCGGCGGTTCGATTCCTCGGCGTCGCCCATGCCGGCGTATTGGCGCATGGTCCAGAGGCGTCCGCGGTACATGGTGGGCTGAATGCCGCGCGTGAAGGGAAATTCGCCGGGATAGCCGAGTTCGCGGTCGTAGTCGAAGCCTTCGAGGTCGTCGGCGGTGTAGACGGCTTTGGTGCGGTCGGGCATGAGGTCCGGGACTGCTGATTTTATCCCGCCGGCGCCGGCTTTGTCTGGCTGATGGAACTATCGGACATTTGCGCAGAATCCGGGTTGCCGTCATCGATCTCGTACATGATCCAGATGTGCTCGTTGGTGAGATAGGCGCGCTCTGACTGCCAGCGCGTCGTATGCCCGACTTCTCCATCGGGTGTCTTCGGCTTGATCTCATCAACATATTGAAGAGAGGTGTGAATGGCGACTTCGGGGGGATGGTGAACAGTGAGATCGATGCCGACTGTGGGGTAATGGACCTGGATGACCTGGATTTCAGAGTGAGGGACAAAATGCTCTGTCGTGCTGGCATATTCGTATTTGTGGGTTGAGGCAAGACGTGTTGAGGCGATCCTGCGCGCATCAGGGTGTTTGAACAAAGTTGTGCCGTCTGTGCGTGTAAGCAAGTATTGGAGCTCAGGGCTGGGGTCAGTAAAGCTGTACTGAACTTTGTTGTCGACGGAGTGAGAAACGGCAATGATTCTGCCGTCGTGCCGCTCAGCCGCGGAATCGGTGATGGAGACGCGATGTTCGAAGGTGTGCTTATTCCATGAGGCGTTCTTGATTTCGTAGAGCAAATCGGTCTGCCACTTCAGATATCCAGGCACGGCATCGACCTTGTCGAGCGTGATGTCAATAATCATGTGAAGCTGATAAAGGTCGATGTCCTGAATGCGCTCGAGCGCCTGGCGAAGTTCATCGGGAAGATGCTGGCCTGCAGTTTCGTGCGCGATTTCGCGGCCGATTTCTTTGCCAAGCCGGAATTTTGCATACGGGTCAACGATAGCGGCAAGAACGGCGGCGATGAAGAGAGCCTCGCCCAGTCCTTTGGCTATTTCGGCAGAGCCGTCGATGATATCCCGGTGGCGCTGGATCGCTCCGGTCACGTGCGTGCCGAGGAACTTCGGAGGGTGTGTAACGAGTCTGCCTGCAATTGCTGGCGAAGCAAATCGCAGCGCGACCCCGACGACCATTGTTGCGAAAATCAGAAAACCAAAGATCCAGTTTGGGGAGACCTTCGTGTTCATGGTTCCTCGCAGCGGGGGAGGAAATTCTGCTGAGTTTAGCACCTTATATGCCAGACTTTTTGAATTTGTGAATCGGCTGGCATGGCAGGAGGCAGAGCAGTTGCCGATTCGTTTAGGCTGGTTGGGAAGGAGAAGCTATGAACGCTGCGGTTATTGAAGCTTTCGATCGTCCTCCGCGTTATACAGAATTTGCCGATCCGGTTGCGGGGGATGGAGAAGTACTGATTCAGGTGAAAGCCACAGGGCTGCATCCGATTGTGAAGGGGCTGGCAAGCGGCAAGCACTACGGCAGTACAGGGCAATTGCCGCTGATTCCCGGAGTTGATGGCGTGGGCAGACTAGCCGACGGCAAGCGTGTTTATTTTGGTGCAACGCGGCCTCCTTACGGCACATTTGCCGACAAATCGGTAACGCAGCCATGGATCACGGTGCCGTTGCCCGACGGCATCGACGATGTGACGGCGGCTGCGCTGGCGAATCCCGGCATGTCGTCGCGGGCTGCATTGATGCGCGCACAATTTGTTGCTGGCGAGGGTGTTTTGATTCTGGGTGCAACGGGAAGCGCGGGGCAGCTTGCGGTACAGATTGCGCGGAGACTCGGTGCGAAGCGCATTGTAGGCGCGGGGCGCGAGCCGAATGCACTCCAGAAAATCAAGGAGCAGGGCGCTGATGCTGTTATTCCACTGAATCAGGAACGCGATGCTCTTGTGGAGGCGTTTCGTGCCGAGATTGCGGATGGAAAGATCAATGTGGTGCTCGATTATTTGTGGGGTCAGCCTGCGGAAATTCTGCTAGCGGCGATTTCGCAGAAGGGATTGAGCCACACGGCTCCGCGCATTCGATATTTGCAGATTGGCAACAGTGCAGGCCCGACGATTACGCTTGCGGGGGCTACGCTGCGCAGTTCGGGGCTGGAGCTATTGGGCAGCGGCTTCGGCAGCGCGTCGCTCGAGCAGATTATGCAGGCTGTGGGTGAGCTGTTTCAGGAAGCTGCGAAGAAGCCGTTTCATAATAAGGTGAAGGCTGTGCCGCTGCGTGACGTCGAATCCTTGTGGAACAGCTCGGAAGCGGGTACGCGGCTCGTGTTTCAGCCGTAAAGGACTACCATGAATGCCGCAGACTTTCGGCGGATTGCGTTGAGTCTTGAGGGCGCGGAAGAAGGCTCGCACATGGGTGCGGTGGATTTTCGCGTGGGCGGACGGATTTTTGCCACGCTGGCTTCTGTGAAGCAGGGATATGGCAATTTAATGCTCACGCTGGAGCAGCAGGCGGCGTTTGTTGCAGAAGCGCCAGAGGTCTTTGTTCCGATTGCGGGTGGATGGGGCAGGATGGGGATGACCCATATCCGGTTAGCGGCGGCAAATGAAGACCTGATGGCCGGAGCGCTGCGCACGGCGTGGAAGCTGCGCGTGGAAAAAAATGCGAAGGCTGGACGGAAGCCTTCGGGCACGAAAAAGATGAGCGCGAGGGGCTGATCTAGTTACTGCGAGGCTAAGCCTACTTCTTAAATCGCCAAGCAAGGCTTGCCTGCCCTCGGCGTGACTTCCGTATTGCCAGTGATACGGCGAGAATGCTTCACTAAGGCCGGAATCTCAATTGGGTTGGCTCGAAGTTCGCGCCGCACTAGGGAGCAGAGAAGCTTTACGCTGCAACACTGGTACAAGTGAGCCATCGTGGGGAATGAATAGTCGCTCCCGCGGAACATAGGCACCGACGCAGTTGGGATCCAGTATTTCGATGCAGAGCTTTGACAGAACCGCATACCGCAGGTCGGAGTCTGCTGGCCCCTTAGCGTAATTGACGGCCGCCCATGAGGTG
>JASHRS010000300.1 GCA_030037215.1 Silvibacterium sp.
ATCGATCCAGCCGTCGTTATCAATATCAATCGGAGTCAATCCCCACGCCGTCTTCACTCCATCCAGCGGCAGCGGCACACGCTCAAACTTCGTGCCATCCACATTGCGCCACAAGCTCACTCCCGGAGCGCCCGCATGTGTCACCGCGACATCCATCCAGCCGTCTTTGTTGAAGTCGAAGACAGAAACGCCGCGCGAATCCGCCAACCCCGTATCTGTATACAGCGGAACTGGTTTGAATTTTCCCTCGCGCTGGTTCAGATAAATCATTGGAGCACCCGAGCCCGCCATAACAAAATCAACGGCGCGGTCGTTGTTGATGTCCGAAAGCGTTACCGCTGTCGTCGCATTCGTTCCTGCGAGCCCTGTCGGCCCGGTCCATTCAGTGAACGTCGAATTTCCGTTGTTCCGCCACAGCACATTTGCACCATGTCCGGTCGATGTCCCCGTGATAAACAGATCCACATCGCCGTCGTGATCAAAGTCGATAAATGTCAGCCCTGATGGCCGATTCAGTTGCTGAATTCCAACCTTCGCCGTTACATCCTCGAACTTCCCGTCACCCAGGTTATGGAACAAAATCACGCGGTCGCTCATCGCCACGGCAAGATCTGGTTTTCCATCCGCGTTATAATCGCCAACGGCACACGCCACAGCTTTGCCGCTGGCTTGTAGCCCCGTCTGCTCCGCAGAAAGCTCCTCAAATTTCCCGTCGACATTCTTGTAAGCATGGATCGCCGACGCGCCCTCGCCCATCACGACTAAGTCTTTGCTTGTTGCGCTTTCAATGCCGATAATGCACGCCCCGCCGCCTGCATCTCCACCCGGCAATGTATGCGGCTCAAATGTCACCGAAATCATCGGCCCAACTGCAGCAGGAGGCGCAATCATGTCCTGCACCTTCGCATAATGCCCCTGCTCGCCGTAAGCCGCACTCAGCGGAGTCCCGACCTTCGACTGCACCAGCTCCTGAAACCGCGCAAGCCGTTCATGCGCCGCATCTGTCTGGCCCATGCGCTGGAGTGCCCGTGCCAATCCAAACTGCGCCGAAGCGTGCAGCGGGTTCAGTTTCAGCGCTATTTCAAACTCTTCCTTCGCATGCGGATAGTCAGCCAGATTCAAACAGAACGAGCCCAGAAAATAATGAGCGTCTGCATCTGCTGGATCAATCCTCACCACCTGCTGCATATCCTCAATGGCAAGCTTCGGGTTTCCCGCATCGAAATGCGTCAGCCCCAGCGCATACCAGGCATGCGCATTGTTCGGGTCCATCGTGGTCGCCTGCTTCAGCGCTGCCTCGGCATCAGGCAGCCGTTGCAGATAGAGCAGTGCAATCCCCTCATTTACTACCGGAATCGCAGCCGAGGGGTCGGCCTTGTGCGCATCTTCGAACTTCGCCAGAGCCTTCTGCGTGAGCTGCTGGTTCATCAGCGCAGTGCCCACATTGTTCAGTCGTCCGGCTTCAAGCGCGGCCTTGGATGTTTCAGCACTTCCGTTCAGGGTAAGAATGATGGCTCCGAGCGCCAGAGCCGCCTTCACAAAACAGGTTGGCTTTGAAGATGAGTGGGTGCGGTGTACGGATATCATTGCTGCGCCTGATTATAGCTACAATCGAAACAATGAAATCATCCCGGCATCGCGCGCTGCAGAGCCTCTGCGCCCCGTTTTCGCCCAAATCCATTGCGGCTCCTGCGCACCTCATTGAGCACAGGCGCATCCTCATCACCGGCGCAGGAGGCTCTATAGGGTCAGCTCTCGCGCACGCCGTCGCAGCGCATAAACCCGCGCAGATCCTGCTGCTCGACTCCTCCGAACAGGCGCTCTTTCATATCGATAGGGAACTCGTCGCTCCGCACACATCCATACTTGCCAGCGTTTGCGATGCACCCGCTCTCGAAGAAGTCTTCGAGCATCAACGCCCTCATATCATCTTCCATGCCGCAGCTTTCAAACACGTCCCGCTCATGGAACTCCATCCCTTCGCCGCAGTAGAAAACAACACCATCGGAACCTTCACGCTTGCACAGACTGCACTTCGCCATCGCGTCGAACAACTCATCCTCGTGTCTACGGACAAAGCAGTCGATCCCGCCAGCATCATGGGCGCCTCCAAAAGAGGTGCAGAACTCACCGCGCTCGCGCTCCAGACTCCCGCTACGAAAATCAAGGCCGTGCGCCTTGGAAACGTCTTCGGTTCACAGGGCAGCGCCATCCCACTCTTTGAAGAACAGATCGCGCACGGTAAACCCGTTACCGTCACTCATCCTGACGCCACCCGCTACTTCATCAGCGTCGAGCACGCCGCCGCGCTTTTACTCTTCGCACTATCCAAGCAGTTCCCACCTGTTATCCTCGTGCCCGACCTCGCCAGCCCGGCCCGCATCGAAGATATCGCCAGAATTCTCATTGACCAGAACAGATCGCTGTCGCCCATCATCTATATCGGCCTCCGCCCCGGTGAAAAGCTCCACGAACAACTCCTCTCCGCCAACGAATCATTTCTGAGCGAAGCCAAAGCCTCACTCCGCGCGATCAGTAGTGAAACAATCTCCACGCATAGCGCCGTTGAGGTGATCGAACAACTCCAGGCAGCAATCAAAGACCGCGACTTGAGTCGCCTCCTCGGCATAGTCACGCAGCTCATCCCTGCATATAAACCCAGCAAAACTCTCCTCGCACAACAAACCGTCGCGGAGTACCGCGCATGACTGCTGGAAAGCGGACCATCGCCGTCATTACCAGTTCCCGCGCCGATTACAGTCACCTCTACTGGCTTCTTAAAGACCTCGCTGCGCATCCTGAAGTCAACCTCAAGCTAATCGTTCTCGGCTCACACCTTGCGCCCACTTTCGGAATAACCGTAAAGGAGATCGAACGCGACGAAATCCCCATTGCCGCGCGCATCGAATGCCTTCTCAATTCCGATACAGACATCGGCATGGCAAAAACCATCGGTGTCGCCACGCTCGGCCTTGCCGACACCCTCGGCCAGATGCGCCCCGATTTATTGCTCCTTATTGCCGACCGTTATGAAATGCTCGCGCCTGCATCCGTCGCGCTCGCTCTGCGCATCCCCGTCGCTCACATTGAAGGCGGAGAGATCAGCGAAGGTGCCATCGATGACGCAGTCCGCAACGCGCTCACCAAAATGAGCCATGTCCACTTCACTTCTACGCATCTCGCACGTCAGCGTGTCATCGATATGCGTGAAGAACCATGGCGTGTTCACCGCGCCGGAGCGCCATCCCTCGATCATCTCCGCCGCAGCAGGTTGCTCACCAAAGAAGAACTCGCGCAGCGCCATTCGCTCAACCTCAACCGGCCTACTCTCCTTGTTGCGTATCATCCGGTCACCATCCTTCGGGAAACCACCCAGGAAGCCGACGCGCTCTTCGCCGCCCTCGCCGCTACCGAAGGTCAGATTCTTTTCTGCTACCCAAATTCCGATGCAGGCAGCCACCAGATCATCGAGCGAACCCGCAACTTCCTGGCCAACCATCCCAACGGCCACATCTTCACCAACCTCGACCCCATTACCTATTGGAGCCTGCTCCGCCACGTTGACACCCTCATAGGAAACTCCAGTAGCGGCATCATGGAGACCGCATCCTTTGCTCTGCCCACTGTCAACATCGGCCTGCGCCAGCAGGGAAGAGAACGCGCCAGCAACGTGCTTGATGCCGCTCCAGACGCCGCCGATATCAGCGAAAAGATTGCCGAAGCCCGCAGCCGCGCCTTCCGTGCTTCGCTTGCCGGAATGGAAAACCCTTACGGCGACGGACACGCTTCAGAAAGAATCATCGAAGTCCTCACTACCGTCTCGCTCACTCAGGACCTGCTCATCAAGAGAGCCATCAGCAGTTGTGAGTAGCCCGATGAAGATTCCGCTCTCCGCACCAGACATCACTCAAGCTGAAATCGATGCTGTCACCAGCGTCCTGCGCGGCAACCGCCTCAGCCTCGGCGCAAAGCTCGAAGAATTCGAGCACGTCATGGCTCAGTACATAGGAGTGCCGCATACCGTCGGCGTCAGCTCGGGAACCGCAGGACTCCACCTCTGCATCCGGGCCCTCAACATCGGCGAAGGCGACGAGGTCATCCTACCCTCCTTCACCTTCATCGCCGCCGCCAATGCCATTCGTTATGAACGCGCCAGGCCCATCTTCGTCGATGTCGAACCGGCAACTCTCAATCTCGATCCTGCAAAAATAGAAGCCGCCATCACGCCGCGCACCCGCGCCATCCTCGTCGTTCATACTTTTGGACTCCCGGCAAACATGCAGGCAATCCTCGAAATTGCCGCACGTCATCGCCTGCTTGTCATCGAAGATGCCTGTGAAGCCATTGGAGCCGAATTTCACGGCAGTCGCGTCGGCAGCTTTGGAGACGCCGCTGTCTTCGCCTTCTACCCCAATAAGCAGATCACCACCGGCGAAGGCGGCATGATCGCCGCCCGCGACGCGAAAGTCGCGCAACGCATACGCGCCTTGCGAAATCAGGGCCGCTATGCAACCGACGACTGGCTGCAGCATTCCGAGTTGGGCTATAACTACCGCCTGTCAGAGATAAGCTGTGCTCTCGGCATCGAGCAGCTCAAGCGGATCGAAAGCATCCTTGCCGCACGCGCCGGCGTCGCGCACGCCTATCACGAACGCCTGCAAGCGCAGCCGCTTATTCTGCCGCTATTCGAGCTTCCGCACGCACGCATCAGTTGGTTTGTATATGTAATTCGCCTTCAGCCTGAATTCACGCAGGCACATCGCGACACCATCCTGCACTCGCTCACCGCGCAAGGCATAGGATGTGCCCGCTATTTCGCGCCCATCCACCAGCAGCCCGCCTACGCCGACTGGCGCAACACACATCTTCCTGTAACGGAATCAGAATCCGCACGAACCATCGCTCTGCCGTTCTTCAACAAACTCACCTCCGAGCAAGTGGATCAGGTATGCAGCGCGATCTCAGCCGAGCTGCGCCGTCTCTGACTGTGCGGCATCACTTCTTCCGCCACAAAATCGCATCCAGCGAGAACAAGCCTGCACCAAAAATGAACACGATCAGTGAGGCGAAGAAGAATGTATATGGGTCAGCCCCGTAGAACTTGCCCGGATCGCTGATGATCGAATGCAGCGCGGCGCGGTCTCCCACCCAATAAGCGACGAGCATATCGATCGTAAGCACCAGGCCTGTAATGTGACTCGCCAGGCCCAAGATCAGAAGGATTCCGCCCACAAGCTCCACAGCAGACACAAACGGCGCTACTAGCCCCGGAAGGGGTATCCCTAGGCTGCCGAAGAAACCTATTACCCGGTGGAGATGGTGCAGCTTTCCCCATCCCGTCTCCGCGAACTGCCAACCCCAGTAAAGCCGGATAAGGAGCAGCAGTGGAGACTCCAGCGAGTGGCAGGCGCGAACATAATGCCCATGAAGGCGCGCAATCGAGCTCATGTCTTGTCGTTGTCCTCGAATGAATTAATTGGAATTCTGTCGTGTGAACCACCCCAGCGCCGCCCACGAAGCGAAAGCTTCATGCAGAAACGCGCCGCGCTGGTCATCGGGCAGCGAACTACCTGCAAAAGCTGCATTGATTGCCGCACCGATTGAGAGGCCTTCAAGCAACCCCTTCAGCAACAGAAAATCCTCGCGATGCAGCCGTTTGTAATAGACGGAATTCTCGTGCCGGTGCACAGCCAGAAAAATCTCTTCCGGCTCAACCGCAGCCACGCGCCGCACATGCTTCCTCTTTCTTGCCGAGCTTGCGTTATTGCTGGAAGCATCGCTGCTACCGCTCTCATTACGAAGCTCGATCAGCAAGTCGTCCACCGGATAGCGCAGCTCCAGTACCCGCAGATAAGGCTGCAGCCGCAGCAGCGAGTTGTCATTAATCGCCGCCAGATCGTCTGCATCCAGCACCTCTTCTTCGCCGGAATCGAATGCCTCGATGTGCGCCCACTCCAGCCGGGCCATATCCATCGCCAGCGCGCGTCGCGGCTCAACATGCTCCGGATACTCCTCAAGCCACTTCACCAGCCGCGACCCCAGATTGCGCAGCGTAAACGAAGTCGAGGGGCAATCCGTCAGGTAACCCCGCATCAGCGTCTCAAATTTTGCGTTGCCGACAATCGCCTTCAGTCCCGGAAAATCCTCCTCGAACGACGAATACAGCCGGAACCAATATTGCCGGTTGTAAATCTCCAGCCGCTCAAACGAGCTCAGCCTGTCATTCGGCTTAATCAGCGCGTCCGCCTCGCGCACGTTGGAGGACCCGTCCTGGCGTCGTCGCGGCATCGTTTCAGTCCGCGTCAACGGATGCAGGATCGCCGCCGCTACCCTGCGCTGAATTTCCAGCAGCTCACTCATCTGGCCACTCCCGCCAGCTCGGAAACCTTCGTTGCAGCCGCGCCTGTCTTTGTCCGCGCCGCTGCCAGATATTTCTCCGCCTTCATCGCCTCGGCATGTACTTCTTCAAAGCTGGGAATCTTGTCGTCCCACTCCAACAGCGTGGCTGTCGGTCCCACGCGCTCGATCGCTCTCGCATAAAGCCGCCATACCGGGTCCAGCACCGGATGGTCATGTGTATCCAGAATGTACTTCTCGAACTTCGAGTGCCCGGCAATGTGGATCTGCGCCACGCGCTCCGCAAGCACCGCATTCACGTAAGTAAAGGGGTCAAAGCTATGATTTTGCGACGAAACATAAATGTTATTCACGTCCAGCAGAATTCCGCAGTCTGCACGTTCCGCAACTTCGTTTAGAAACTCCCACTCCGCCATCTCTGAAACATGAAACTCCGCGTAGCTCGAAACATTCTCCACCACTACCGGAATTTCCAGAAAATCCTGTACGCGGCGAATCCGTTCCGCCGTCACCTTTACAGCCTCCCAGGTGTACGGCATCGGCAGCAGATCGTGGGTGTAACGCCCATCCACTGACCCCCAGCACAGATGATCGCTTAGCCACGGAGTATTCGTGCGCTTTACCAACCGTTTCAGCCGCCGCAGATGTTCCGGGTCCGGATCGCTCGCTGAGCCGAAGTACATCGACACGCCATGCTGCACCACGTTGTACTGGTCGAGAATCTTGTCCAGCACTTCCAATGGACGCCCGCCGTCGATCATGTAATTTTCCGAGATGATCTCGAACCAGTCCACCACCGGCTTGCGCGTCAATATGTGCTGATAGTGTGGAATTCGTAGGCCGATCCCAACGCCGTAGTCTGTAAATCCGTTAAAGCGGTTCGCTGGCATCGGGTCTCCGGAGGTGGGAAGGGAAACGGGCCAGCATTGCTGCCGGCCCGTAATGTGAATTGGTTAGATGCGGTCGGGCATCTTGGAGCCATCGGTCGCGCAGCCCCCCTTGCCCTTGCAGCTGTTCTTGCCCTTGCAACCGTTGTCGCTGCTCTTGCAACCGCCCTGGCCCTTGCAATCGTTTTGGCCTTTACACGAGTGCTTCGTTGTTGACTGGTTCAGCGTCGAGTTTCCAAATGACGCTTTGCCCGCCTTCACCACAGGACTCGTGGCGTTGGTAGTAGCCGCCTGCAGCGTCATTGCCCCGCTCATCAAGCCGGAAACCGCTGCCGCGACCATCAGGGATTTCATCGAGTGCTTCATATCGGTCATT
>JASHRS010000301.1 GCA_030037215.1 Silvibacterium sp.
CCGGACGGGGAGGGTCTCTGTGAGCGACGGACTGGACGGACTCCCAGGTAGATGAGCGTGGCGGATGGCATCTTCGCGGAAGAGAATGCCGCTGGCAAAGCAGAGGCATCCGGCGAG
This sequence comes from Silvibacterium sp., assembly GCA_030037215.1. Classification (GTDB taxonomy): domain Bacteria; phylum Acidobacteriota; class Terriglobia; order Terriglobales; family Acidobacteriaceae; genus Silvibacterium. The sequence continues at coordinate 118 of JASHRS010000301.1, forward strand.
GGCGATGTGGAAGATGGATCCGAAGAGGCGGTCCTGCCAAGTGCTCGCGGGGACGAAAAATGCTGAGCCCATCAGAGAGCAGAGCGAGAGGATGCTGGCGGCAAGGGAGACGAATTTGCCGAGTTCTAGAACCATAACTCTACCCACCCTTCGCGCGATGAACCTGCGCGAAGGATGGGGCACCTAGTTTCTACCCCTATTTCTACCCGTGAATGCCTTTGAGCGCGGGGTAGACCTTGCGGTAGCCCTTATACCCTTCAGCATAGCGCTGAACTGCGGCAGGCGGAGGGTCAATTTGCTGCGCGACTTTGATAGCTGCGCGACAAGCGGCGTCAAGATCGGGCCAACCCTTTGCACCCACACCAGCGAGAAGCGCGGCTCCGAAGGCCGCGCCTTCTTCGGCGACGAGAATATCGGACTTGTAACCGTAGACTGCGGCCTGAATTTCGCGCCAGAGCGGGCCGCGCGCACCGCCTCCGCCGAGGCGGACGCCTTTGACGGGAATGCCGAGCTCGGCGAATAAGGTGAAGGTGTCCTTGAGCGAGTAGGCGACGCCTTCGAGCACGGCGCGGACAAGATGACCACGAGTATGGTTGGCGGTGAGGCCGACGAAGGCAGCGCGGGCATGCGAGTCGAGGTGCGGGGTGCGTTCGCCAAGCAGATAGGGTGTCCAGAGCAGGCCGTCGCTGCCAACAGGGGCGGTTGCGGCTTCGGCAGTGAGGCTGTCGTAGCTTGTGCCGGGCGCAATGGTGTCGCGCAGCCAGCGCAGCGAGAGTCCCGCAGCTTGTGTCACGCCCATGACATGCCAGCGTCCGGGGACGGCGTGGCAGAAGGTGTGCAGACGGCCGAGCGGGTCGCGCGTAGGAGCGGCAGTTGCGGCAAAGACAACGCCGGAAGTCCCAATGGTGGCGGAGACCGAGCCGGGCTCGAGGATGCCCATGCCGACGGCTCCAGCGCCCTGATCGCCTGCTCCGGCGACGACGGGAGTTCCGGCAGTGAGGCCGGTCGCGGCTGCGGCGCTATCAGAAATTTTTGCGCAGACTTCGGGCGACTCGAAGAGCTGTGGCAGCCAGGCTTCCGGGATGCCTGCGGCCTCGGCGACTTCTTTCGACCAGCGGCGGTGAGCGACGTCGAGCAGCAGCGTGCCGGAGGCCTCCTGCACATCCATGGCATAGGTTCCGGTGAGGCGGTAACGGACGTAGTCCTTGGGGCAGAGGACGTGGGCGATGCGGGCAAAGATTTCCGGCTGGTGCTTGCGAACCCAGAGCAGCTTGGTGAGGGTGAAGTTGGGCAGCGCGGGGTTGGCAGTGAGCTCGATGAGGCGCTCGCGTCCGATGGTGCGGTGCAGCCATTCACACTCTTCGTCGGTGCGGGTGTCGCACCAGATGAGGGACGGGCGCAGGACATTGCCTTCGGCATCGAGCATGACGGCGCCGTGCATCTGGCCGGTGAGACCGACGGCTGTTATCTTTGCGCCGCTGACGGCGAGCACTTCGCGGATGGCCTGCTGCGCGGCACGCCACCAGTCTTCGGGGTCCTGTTCAGCCCAGCCGGGATGCGGGCTGCGGAATGGTGCATGCTCCGCGGAGGCTGAAGCTATGAGCTTTCCATTTATGTCGACGAGTACGGCGCGTGTGCCGCCGGTGCCGATGTCTAGGCCGAGAAACATATTTCCTCTGGTAAAGCGATGTATTAGAGCCACTTTATCACTGCCGAGCTAATCAGGCGGTGTCGAAAACCAGTGTGCCACGCCAGTCGGGCCGCTGTATGTGCTCATCGGTAGCCGCGCGAGAGGAGGTATTTCGCGCCAGCTTCGAAGGCCTCGGGGCCAGGCACGGAGAACCCGAAGGCATCGGCCAACCGGGTAATCACGTTGAACGAGAAACAGACGGCGAGCGCATCCTCGATCTGTTGGCGCGAAGCGCCGGCAGCGAGGACTGCGCGTATATCATCCGCATTCACCGTGTGCTCGCTGGTCAGCTTACCCAGCATGAGCAACGTTGCTCGCAATGGGTCTTTGATCGTCGTCATGCTGGAATCGGACAACAACGCGGAGGCCGTTTTTCCGTTGCCATATGCCCGTTGAGCGACCGCCAAGTGCGCCTTTGTGCAGAACTCGCACTGGCTGGTCTTTGCGATGAACGCAGCCATCAGCTCACGATCCCCGACAGACCAAGCCGAGGGTCCGCGCATCGCTTCCTGGGTCACTTTCGACATCGGCGCGCCGTAGAAATCAGGCCGGTACTTGACCAGCTTGACGACGTCGAGCACCGGCTGGCGCGAGACGGTTCGAATGAGCGCGAAAAGTGCTTTTGTACCGAAACCGTGGCTGCTATCGAGAATTGCAAGCCGCATGATCACTCCTTCCCAGTCGCGGATTCAAGGGCCGCAAGCGCCGCGTCGTACTGTCGAGTGGCTTGTCCGATTGCAGCGCACACCACAATCTCGAAGACCTGGTCTTCACTGAGGCCCGACACCTTCGCGGCGTCGATGTCCTCGCCGGCGACACTGCAGGCATGCCTGGCAACCTTGTCGACCAGCGTACCCACTGGTTCGGCGAGGCCGCTGTTGTTGAATGCGGCGCGACGCTCGGAGGGTGATGTCTTGCCGGGTCCTTCCAGGATTCTGTTCACCAGCGCATTTCGCGCCTGTCTGATATCCGACATGGTGCCTCCTGTCCAGGCGTCGAAGGCCGCTGCTCAGGGAAGGCGCAGGACGACGCCTGTACTCAGAGTTCGGGGCGATATGGAGGCGCTCAGACCTGAGAAGCTTCCGAAGGAATACTCGATGACTCGCCAGTCAAAATGAGGAAGAAGCGTCCAGTCGACGCCGATGACACCCTCATAGGCGAAGGCGGTTTTATCCACGGTTGCCACTCCCTCACCTATGTTCACATGTCCAGCTCCAACGAGTCCCTCGACGTAAGGCATGAACGGAACGACATGGGGATGAAGCTGAATATGCGGCCCCACATATCCCGAATAGGCCTCGGTCGAGTCCGAACCCAACAATGTAGCGCGAGCGTCGAGACCGATGCGGACGAAGGGCAAGTGCAATGCGTCGTGATAGAGGCCGAAGGTGGGGCCGTACTGCCGGCCAACATTCGGCGTGTTGAAGTTTGAAGAACTGATGGCGGCGTAGATGCCTGTCTGGGCGCGTGCAGACAGCGAGCAAGCGATGAGGCACGCAAGAATAAGAGCGACCCGAGACGCAAAACGATATGCGAATCGATTGATGAAGCCTCGCAGGAAACAGCGCATTGGTAGTACTCCTTTCAGTTGAACGGTGGAACGTGAGGAGCATGCCAGGGGGAGATGCGCCCGTTCGGTTTCCATGGAACGGGCGGCGCGTTATGTGAGCTTTGCCATGATTTCCGAAAGCACCTGCTTCGAGGGGCGCGTGCGCTCCTGAGGGAGAGTGGCCAGCGGCTCATCGACCAGGTTGAGCAAACCGGTGAAGCTGGGCTTCTCGGTGTCGATGTAGAAGACGCCGGTGAGGACTTCGCCGTTGTGATGGGCTTCCATGAGCGCCTTGACGGCGGCGACACGGTCGGAGGGGTTGTAGTCCTCGTGCAGCTTACGCAGGCGCAGGTGGGAGCCGTCGTGCATGGTGACGTCGTAGGTAGAGCCGGCGTCGTAGTCGATGGCGATGTCTTCGAAGAAGGGAACAAAGCCGACTTCGGAGATGGCCTCCTCATGCTCCTGCATGTATTTGTAGCTCTTGGTCGAGCCTTCGTGGTCGTTGAAGGTGACGCAGGGCGAGATGACATCGAGCATGACGGTGCCCTTGTGTGCGATAGCGGCCTTCAACATGGCGAGGAGCTGCTTTTTGTCGCCGGAGAACGAGCGTCCGACAAAGGTTGCACCGAGCTGAACGGCGAGAGCGCAGGTGTCGATGGCGGGAAGGTCGTTGATGACGCCGGTCTTGAGCTTGGAGCCGATGTCGGCGGTAGCGGAGAACTGGCCTTTGGTAAGGCCGTAGACGCCGTTGTCCTCGATGATGTAGATGAGCGGCAGGTTGCGGCGCATGAGGTGCGCGAACTGGCCCATGCCAATGGAGGCGGTGTCTCCGTCGCCGGAGACGCCGATGGCCTGCATGGTCTGGTTGGCAAGGATGGCGCCGGTTGCGACCGAGGGCATGCGTCCGTGGACGCTGTTGAAGCCGTGCGAGCGCGAGAGGAAGTAGGCGGGACTCTTCGAAGAGCAGCCAATGCCAGAGAGCTTCATGACGCGCTCAGGCTGAACGCCCATTTCATAGAAGGCGTCGATGATGCGCTCGGAGATGGCATTGTGGCCGCATCCGGCGCAGAGGGTGGTTTTGCTGCCGCGATAATCGACGACGGGCAAGCCGATGCGGTTGACTTTGGGAGCGGGAGCTGTGGTGGTCGCCATTTAGATCTCCTCCTCGAGAACGAGCGCGCTGGTAACGGAGCGGGCATCGATGGGCAGGCCGTTGAAGTGGCGGATGCTGCGCAGCCTGGTGGTTTCTGCAGCGGGCAGGTCGAGCTTGAGCAGGCTCAGCATCTGCGCGTCGCGGTTCTGCTCGATGACATAAATGCGCTCGTGCGAGGTGATGAAGTCGTGAACTTCGCTGGTGAAGGGATAGGCACGGATGCGCAGGTAGTCGGTTTCGAGGCCGTATTCCTTTTTGAGCTGGTCGCGGCTCTCGAGCACGGCGAAGTCGGAGGTTCCGAAAGCGATGAGGCCGATCTTCGATTTGCCGTTCTGCACGATGACGGGTTTGGGAACCAACGTGCGCGCGGTCTCAAATTTGCGGGCGAGACGCTCCATGAGGTTCTGATAATCGTCAGGCTTTTCGGTATACAGTCCCTTCTCGTTGTGTCCGCTGCCGCGCGTGAAGTACGCGGCCTGGGGATGGTCGGTGCCGGGTAAAGTACGCCAGGGAATCGCGTCGCCGTCCACATCTTTGTAGCGGGCAAAGCTTCCACGCTTCGTCAGCTCTTCAGCGGTGAGAACCTTGCCGCGATCGAGTGGCTTTTCGGGATAGTCGAAGGGCTCGGACATCCAGTTGTTCATGCCGAGGTCGAGGTCGGAGACGACGAAGACCGGTGTCTGCAGGCGCTCGGTGAGATTGAAGGCCTCGATGGCAAGCTCGAAGCATTCCTTGACGTTGCCGGGCAGAAGCATGACGTGTTTGGTATCTCCGTGCGAGAGATAGGCGATGGAGAGCAGGTCGGCCTGCGCGGTGCGCGTGGGCAATCCGGTGGAGGGGCCGACGCGCTGAATGTCGAAGATGACGCCGGGCAGCTCGGAGAAGTATCCGAGTCCAGCGAACTCGGCCATGAGCGAGATGCCGGGGCCGGAGGTCGCGGTCATGGAACGCGCGCCGGCCCAGCCTGCGCCGAGCACCATGCCGATGGCGGCGAGCTCGTCTTCGGCCTGGACGACAGCGAAGGTGGCCTTGCCGTCAGGCTCGACGCGATATCTCCTGAGATAGTCGATGAGTTGTTCTACAACCGAAGAGGAGGGCGTGATGGGATACCAGGTGACGACGGTGACTCCGGCGAACATTGCGCCGAGGGCGGCGGCGGCGTTGCCATCGATGATGATCTTGCCGTCGGTGGCGTGCATGCGCTCGAGGACAAAGGGATCCTGCTTGGCGATCGACTCAGCGGCGTAGTTGTACCCGGCTTCAACAGCGGCCCAGTTCAGGTCAGCGGCCTTCTGTTTCTTCGCGAACTGGCGGCGGAGGGCAGCTTCGACGACTTTGAGGTCGAGTGAGATGAGCTTTGCCACTACGCCGACGTAGACCATGTTCTTGACGAGCTTGCGCAAGCGCGCCTCGGGACAGACAGCGGCGGTGAGCTTGTCGAAGGGAACGGGATAGCAGATGACGTCGTCGCGGTACTGCTTGAGATTGGCGGCCTCTTCGTAGACGGCCACTGCGCCTTTGGGCAGCGAGAGGATGTCGTCCTTCGCCGTTTCGGCGTTCATGGCGACGAGGATGTCGATTTCCTGCTTGCGGGCGATGTATCCATGCTTGCTGGCGCGGATGGTGTACCAAGTGGGCAAGCCGGCGATGTTCGACGGAAAGAGGTTCTTGCCGCTGACCGGAATGCCCATGCCGAAGATACTGCGCAACAGAACGCTATTGGCGGACTGCGAGCCGGAGCCGTTTACGGTTGCTACCTGGATGCTGAAGTCGTTGATAACGGGCTTTTGAGCGGCCCCGGAGTTGTCTTTGCTTGAGCCTGAGACTGGCTGCCCGGCGTCAACGCCAGAGCTGTCAAGGGCAACATGTCCTGTCGCCATGTGGCGGGATTCCCTTCAGATTGAATGTGAACGATAAATCGCTCTAGTAACTCTTAAATTATAGCCGCTTGGCGCGACTATTTTCTCTATTTAGGAGTTACCTGAAGGATTCGCACCGAATTGGAAAATGTGGCGCAATGAAGGCGGATCAGTTGCGGAGATCAGCCATGATGCGCGCGACTTCGGACTGCTGGCCGGCATCGAGCGGCAACAAGGGCAAGCGCGGACGGCCGCCGTAGTATCCGTTGAGGTCGCAGGCATGCTTGACTCCGGGCACGCCATACTTAGCGAGCACAACGGTCGAGGCTTCGACAACGCGCTGCTGCTTGGCGGCGGCGAGTGCGGGGTCGTTGTCTTTCCAGGCGGTGTAGATTTCCTGGCAGGCCTGCGGTGTGCAGGCACCGAGGGCGAGGATGCCGCCGGTTGCTCCTGTCATGAGCGAATCGAAAAGCTGGCTGGCAGAGCCTGTGAGCACCTGAAAGCCGATTTCTTTTTTGCGCATGGCCCTGACAGAGAGTGGAGGCGCCATAACGATCGGCCCGCCAGTCAGGGATTCAGCGGTGACGAAGTTGGTCTGAAGGAACGCTTCAGCGAGCATCATGCGGGACGTGAAGGCGGTGAAGACCTGGGTCACCAGCACTTCACGGCGCGGAGCATTGCGCGTGGCAGCGACGAGAGCTGCGATGCGTTCGACGCTTCCGCTCGAGTCCTTAATGCTGATGATGTTCTTATGCTGCGCGAGCTCTGCAACGACTTCGACGGGGACTTCGTAGCGCGTGAATTTAGGGATGCTGTAGATGATGACGGGCAGCGGAGAGTTGTCGGCAACGGTGCGGTAGTAAGTGAGGATCTGGAGCGCCGAGTAAGGATAGTAGTTCGGCGTGCGCACAAGAATAGCGTCGTACTGTTGCTCGGCAGCGTATTCGGCAAGACGAAGAGTTTCGGCGACACTTTCGCGCGCGACTCCGGCGATGAGAACCTTCTCGGCCTCTGCAGCGTGCCGCGCGGCGTGCAGAACATGACGCGATTCATCGTCACTGAGCATGACGGCTTCGCCAGTAGAGCCGAGAATGGTCAAGCCAGCGACAGGAGTACGCGAGTAGCGGTCGACGTTGTGTTCCAGCTTCTTGAGGTAAAGCTTTCCGTCGGGGTAGAAGGGAGTGGTAATCGCGGGAAAGACGCCTTCGAGCAGCATGGAATGATTGTAGCTAACAAGCGGGTAGCTGAGACCCGGGCAGCTAAAAAGCGGGTAGCTTATAAAGCGGGTAGTGGTGAAGGTATTTTGCTGAAGGCTGATTGCCGAAATAAGCTGTTCCTATGCGGGTTCGATTGGCTGTACTGTTTCTTCTTGTCTGCTGCATTCCTGCGCCGCGCTTGCGCGCAGTCGAATTGAAGGTTTCTTCAGGCGCGCTGGAGCGGACGCTGGTCACGCAACTCTTCTCCAAGGGTGACGGAAGGTTCTATCTGCGCGGCAATTCACACTCGGGCTGTTACGTTTATGCGGAGTCTCCCAAGGTTGAATTTGCGGGCGATCGCGTGGTGGTGCATCTGCATGTGCGCGCGCGATGGGGGACTTCGATTCATGGAGACTGCGTGGGCATCGGGTTGTCGCGCGATGTGGATGTTTCGGTGATGCCCGAGGCGGAGGGCGAAACGATCGGGTTTCGCGATGCACGCATCGACAAACTAAGCGGGTCGCGCGAACTGGACGCGCTGCTGATGCCGTTCCTGATAGGGAAGGTGCCGTCGAGCCTGAAGGTGAATGCAGCGGCGCAGTTCCGGCAACTGCTGACGAAATCAATGGAAACAACAGGCTATGACATTTCGCTTGACCGGCTGCTGATTCACTCGATGTCGGTCGAGGATGGCGTGCTGCTGATCGACCTGGATGGGGATTTGAGCGTTAATTGAGAGAAGAAACAAGCTAGTTTGCCGATTCGCCGGGAAAGGGCGCGGTCTGCGCCTGAATGATGGAGACGATCTGGGTGCGAATCCTATCGTAGTCGGCTGTGCCGGAGAACATTCCGTAGTCGACATCAATGTCGTTGCCTGTGCCGACGAGCTGGAACTGGCGGTCTCCAGCGGCGGCCTCCTGAGGATGGGCGTTTGCCCATGAGGCCTCGTCGAAGTCGTTGCTCTCGGCATCGATCTGCCAGACACGCTTGCCTGCAGCATTGCGGATGAAGAAGCAGTAATAGATGTGGAACTTGCCGACTGGCCGGAAGTACTCCACAGCCTCGACGCGGTATTGCCTGACCGGAAAGAGATCGAGGAGGAATCCGCTGGTCTGCATGGCGTCGGGCGCGTGCGGGTCGTCGTGGAGCTTGCGAAGGATGGCCCGCTCCTGATCGCGCTGGTCCTTCTTGCCTGCCTGGGCGTAGGCGACGACCAGGGTGGTATGCACTTTCCAGTTCTGCGGATCGAGCTGACGGGCTTTTTCCGCATACTGGACGGCCTGATCCCCCCGGTACAGGCTTACGGCAGCGGAAGCGGCAAGCAGGTTAGCAGCTGCGTCATTGGGATTGGCGCGGAGCACCTGCTGGAAAATATCGAGCGCCTGCTGAGGCTGGTTGGCGCGGAGGGCGGCGAGTCCCTGTTCGGTTGTGGGAGCTGCTGCTGGCGCTGCGGGTTGGGCCGTTTGCTGGCCGGGCTGCGTTTGAGCGAAGGCGGATGAAGCAGCGAGGATTGCCGCGAGGACTGGGATGTGCAGGTATGCGCAGTTTCGGGGAAGCATTCGAAGTCAACATAGCACTTTCCCACAGCGAACTGCACTCAGGCGAATTTTTGGCCGGTGTGCTCGGGATTCGAGCCGGGTTCGGGGAAGTCGGTGTCGTTTTCGCCGATGAACTCGTAGATCCGAGGGTCGCTGTTGCGGTGCGGGAGCTGGTCAGAGAGGTTTCCGTGGAGATCGGGGCGATCAGCGGAGTTTACCGGCAGGGTGTGGAGCGCTTCACCCTCGGCGGCTCCCTTGCTGACGTCGCTGTCAAAGCGAGGAGTGGGTCTGGTCATGGGCTTTGTCCTCGATTGGTGGAGCAGAGTAACCGATTCGATGCAGAGAAGTAAAGAAAAGCCGCCCGCGAATTTCAGTGAATAAGTGGAAAACGCTCCCGGACTTCGTAGCGGGAGCCGGATGACGTAAGCAGGCTTTCGTAGAGGAGAAATTCGTGGGCGGTGAAGCGGGTAAACGTAGGCTGGCGCTGGAGGTGTGCCTTCAGTTTGCGGAGGGCCTGAGCTCCGGACTTATTCCGGGTGCGGGCGAGGGTGATGTGCGGATGATAGGGGCGAGTATCGGGAGCGAATCCGCAGTGGAGGGTAGTTGCGGTGACAAGCTGCTGGAGTGATACGAGGCCGGGCATGAGACTGACTCCGGCGTAAAAGATTCCGGCGCGGTCGAAGAAGCCGAGGTCTTCGAGTTCGATGGGGATGGGCCTGTGGCGGAGATTGTGCAGGCGTTCTGTGATGCAGGCGCGGTGATCGTCTGCCTTGTTGCCGAGAAATTGTAGCGTAATGTGCCAGGATTCGGGCAGAGACCAGCGGAGCCCGTCGTTAGCGGATTGGAGGCGGATGGAGAGTGCGGCCAACTCGTCGGTGACGACAGACGGAAGCGGGATGCCGATGAAGAGGCGCATGAGGCAGGGTTTGGCGGTCAGCGTTCGCTGACCACCGTCCTCACTGGTATGCCGAGGGCTTAGGGGGTGTGATGCGGACACCCATAGCGTTCAGATGGCTGCGGGCCTGCTGAGCCTCGGGTGTTTGGGGATAGCGCTGGATGAGGTCGCGGAAGTCGCGGATGGACGCCTCGCGCTGGTTGGCGCGCAACTCGGCCTCGCCTTTGCGAAGCTGTGCGGCCGGCGCTTTGTTGCTGCCCGGGAATTGCTGCAGCACCCCGTCATAGTTCTGGATGGCCGTCTGGAAGTCGCCCTTGCGGAAGGCGATCTCGCCCAGATAAAACTGCGCGCCGGGTGCCAGATTGTCCTGAGGATAAGCCTGCAGTAGCTGGCTGAATTCTCCAGCGGCAAGGTCGTAGCGCGCACCGTTATAGTCGGTGACGGCGCTCTGGAAAAGCTGGTCGGCGGGTGGGGCCTGAGGTTGCGCAGGCTGGCCACTATTGGCTGCGGGCTGGCAGGGCTGACCGTTCGGTCCCACCTGAGTAGTGGGTTGGCCGTTTGGTCCTACCGGGCCGGGCTGGCAAGGCTGCGCTGCACTGCCGGCGGGCTGCGCCTGAATGTTCTGGACCTGCGACTGGAGATTCTGGAGGGTCTTGTTGACCTGGTCGATGCGAGTTTTCATCTCGTCGACGGAGTCGTTGAGGCTTTGAATCTGGCCGGAGAGCTGGCTGTTCTGGTTCTCGGCATTTACCTGCTGCTGCAGCGCGGTCATCGATTGATTGAGCCGGTTGACGCCGTCAGCGGTCTGCTCGATGAGGTGCTGAAGGACGGCCATCTGTTGGGTGCTGCTGTCCTGCAGGTGCTGGAGCGCGTCCTGCAATTGCTGGACCTGCGTCTGGAGCTGGATAATCTCCTTGGAGACAGCGTGCGCGCGGGGCGCAGGAATGAGCAGGGCCAAAGCGGCCACGATAGAGGGGACGATCAGGGTCTTTTTGATGCCGATGTTCATGACAATTGCTCCAGAACCAATACTAAGGGAGTTGCCTGCCGGACGCACAGTGTATCGGGGCGACATGAGGAAGCCCACGTCTCATAGAAGAGACGCGGGCCCCTATGGTTATGCCGCAGTTTCTGTTATTGATCGAGCGTGAACTGCGCGCGGCGGTTCTGCTGCCAGCAGCTTTCGGAGTGCTCGGTGCAGAATTGCTTCTCCTTGCCATAGCTGACAGTACGGAGACGGTCAGGGCTGACACCGGCGCTCACCAAGGCCTGCTTGGCTGCGTTGGCGCGATTCTCGCCGAGGGCCAGATTGTATTCGGTTGAGCCGCGTTCGTCGCAGTATCCACCGACGACGACCTTCAACTCAGGATGCTGATTAAGGTAGGAGGCGTCCTGAGAGATAACGCTTTGAGCGTCGGGGCGGATATCGTAGCTGTCATAGTCGTAGAAGACCGGCTTGACGTTTTCCTCAAACACCTGCTCATTAATGTTGCTTTCGGCCGGTGCACTGGCGGGCTGGTTCACAGTGACATGAGCAGTCGCGGTTGCGTTGCCTCCATCGCCCGAAGCAGTGAGAGTGTAGTCGGCGGACTCAGTGGGCTGGACAGTGCGCGTTCCGGAAGTAGGCACTGGCCCGATGCCTTCAATGCTGGCACTGTTGGCGTCTGTAGTGCGCCAGGCGAGGACGACGCTTTGTCCGGGACTGATGGTGTCCGGCGAAGCAGTGATGCTTGCAGTTGGCGCAGGGGCAGACGCGGCTGGGGGTGGTGGCGGCGGCGCAGCGGCAGCTTTCTTGTGGCACCCTGCCACGGTCAGCATGGCAGCGGCGCCTGCAACGAGAACAACAAAGCGGCGACTTTGACGGATTCTATGATTGCGGAAGCGGGTAAGCACGTTATTCTCCTCCTTCAGGAGTGTATCGAGGTTGTTCATAACAACCTCTAGGCCACTAACGGGCCATTTTGTCGTTCAACCAAGGCAAAACGGACGAGAGAGATTTCCCGCCCGCCGTCCAGCATAAGTAAAGTTACTTCCAGCTCCAATTGGGCATGGTATTTGAACCTCCATGCGTCAGTTGTTGCTGCTCGGTGCCATCAGAAAGCATGGTCCAGATCTGATCGTCGCGCTGGAATACGATATGACGGTTATCCGGCGACCACGAGGGGAAGTCGTTCGCTCCCTCTTCGTGGGTGAGCTGGATCCAGCGCTTGCTCGCAATGTCCATGATGTAGATGTCCTGACCTCCGGGAGCGCCGGGACCATAGTGGCGGTTCCAGGCGAAGGTGAGGAACTGTCCACTGGGCGACCACGAGGGCGAGGTGGCATAGCCGCCATCAGTCATGCGCTGCACGTTGGAGCCATCGGAGTCCATGATGTAAATCTGCGGCAGGCCGGTGCGCCCGCTGACCCATGCGATCTGAGAGTTGGTCTTCGGGTTCCAGACAGGCGAGACATCGGGACCGCGGAATGACGTGATGCGCCGCAGATCGCCGCCGTCAGGACTGGCGGTATAGATTTCGTTGTCTCCGGTGCGACTGGAAGAGAATGCGATCCTGCTGCCGTCGCTGTTCCAGGCGGGCGAAAGAGTAGTTCCTCCGGGTGAGACAAAGTGGACGATGCGATTGAGCGTGAGCGAATACATGCGGATGGTCCACCCGTCGCGGCCGAGCGAGGAGAAGGCAACGCGGGAATTGTCGGGCGAGATGCGCGGCGAGAGGGAAATGGTATCGAGATGCGTGAGCTGGTGGGCGTTCTGGCCGTCGTAGTCCATTACCCAGATTTCTTTATGGCCGCTGCGGGTTGAAACGTAGTAGATATGTGTCTCGCAGATGCCGTTGACGCCGCCTCCAAGGCGGGCGATGATTTCGTCGGCGAAGCGGTGGGCGATCTGGCGAGTGTTCTCATCATTAGCAATGTCTGAGTACTGCTTGCCAAGAATCTGCGGGGTCTGCGGGTTTTTCGCATCAAAAAGAAAGCCCTGAACAGTGACGCGGCCATCGGTGACTCCGATGTTGCCGAAGGCGACCATGGCGGCATTCGAAGGTGGAGCGGCCCATTGGTCGAGATGAATTTCCTGCGGACTGCCGGGCATTTCGGGCGGAGCCATGCTCTGCGACACCATGTCGAAGATGCCGGCGTTCTTGAGGTCGTTATAGAGGGTCTGGTCGAAGATGGACTTGAGTGGGAGGCTCTGCACATCGCTCGTCATCGGCTTGAAGCTTGCAGCGGCGAGACGGATGCGCTGGACTCCGAGATTGGTGCCGGTCCTGACCCAGTCCTGGGCGTGGAGGGCTGGTGCGACGATCAGGATGAGGAGTGAAACGCAGAAAGGTGAAAACAGGTACAAAGGGGATTTCTTGCCGTTCATCTTGCCTCTGATTCGGATAGAGCTGTAACGAGTAGTACCGGATCGCGCAGAGTGTACCGCATATTGGACGTATCGTGAGCCAATTGGTAAGCCCCTTTCAGCTTAATAATTTTACCCACCTATTTCATACTCCTTCTTCGCCATGACTTGAGCGCGTACTGCCGGTCTAGTGAGAGTTCAGGTCGTAAGTAAAAGTGTACTGCACGGAAACGCTCGATTTTGTGTATCCCGAAGGGAGCGGGCTGAAGTTCTCGACACGCTGGACTGCCCGGAGCGCTGAACTATCCAGTGTGGGCGACCCGCTACTCTGAGAGATGCGGATATCGCTTGGCGTGCCGTCCCGCGAGATGACAAAAGTTACTATCGCCTGGCTGCCGGTGGGAGTGTGAGGATCAACTTCCTGGGTGTACCATGCCTCGCGGACTTTGGTTTGAATGATGTTGACGTAGTAAGGATAGTTAAATCCATTGCTGCCGCCAGTGACGGTGATCGGGTTCTCAGGACCTTGCGTCGGTGCGACAGTGCGTGGAATCTGGGTGGCTGAAGCTTCGCCATATTGTGCTCGGTACTGCTGATTCGTGGGCTGGGCGTACTTGAAGGTCCGAGGCGTTTCCTTTTTCGTTTGCTCCTTCTTCTTAGGGGGTGTTTTTATGGTCGGAATCGGGATTGCGTCGGCCGGTGGAACGGGCGCAATCAGCGGCTGCGGAGGCGCAGGCGCGAGCGAGGGCGTTTGCGTAGCGAGAACATTGGGCGTCGGAGGCTGGTCCTGCGGCAACGGGATCGCGGGGGCGGAGCTGACGAGCGTGGCCTGGATGGCTCCGGGAGCCTGCTGATTGCCCCACTCGCTGCCGTGGAAGAGTCCTGCGATGAAGGCCCAGGCAACACAGGCGGCGATGAAACCGAGATGGAGCAGGAGCGAGCCGCCGATTTTCGGCTTGCCAATGGGTTCAGGATCTAAACCGGGTAGAGTACGCACTTCCATAGCGGCTACCTACTTTGCTGCCGCCGCGCTGTTGCTGATCGGTTGCGTGACGATACTGACGTGTGTGATTCCCGCCTGTTTGACGGCGTCCATGACGGAGGCGAAAGCGCCGAAAGGGACGCGCTCGTCAGCCTCAAGATAAATGACCTGCTGCGAGGGGTCGGTGCCGGGTTTTACGAGCAGAGAGGGCAGATCGGCAAGATTGACGGGCTTGTCCTGCAGAAAGACTTCCTGATCCTTATTGATGGTGACGACCATGCGCTGCTGGGTGATTTCGCGCACGGTCTTTGTCTTAGGAACGTTGACTTCAATACCCGACTCCAGAACCGGTGCGGTGAGCATGAAGATGACGAGCAGCACGAGCACAACATCGACCAGCGGAGTGATGTTGATCTCCGAGAGCGAAGTGCGGGTTGCACCGTTGCTAGCCGTGAAGGCCACGGGCAGCCTCCCGTTCAATGGGGTCCTGATCGGGCTTAAGAGCGACCTCTTCCATACTGTTGAGCAGTTCGCGGGCGAAGTCGTCCATGCGGGCAGCAAAGTCGCGGGCGCGGGCAGCGAAGTTGTTGTAGGCGACGACGGCGGGGACGGCGACCAGCAGGCCTGCGGCTGTGGTGATGAGGGCCTCCGATACGCCAGGAGCTACGGCGCGCAGGGTCGCCGCGCCTTCAGTGCCGAGGCCGTGGAAGGCGTCGACGATACCCATGACGGTTCCGAAAAGGCCAATGAAGGTTGCGGTGGAGCCGATGGTTGCGAGCGAGGTGAGACGCTTTTCCATTGCGGTCAGCGATTCGCTGGAGGCGGTTTGAGCAGCGCGTTCAAGTGCTGTGATGTTGCGCGGAGGGCCGTAACCTCCGGTCTGGCGTCGGTACGTCTCATAGACTTCGTCGAAGACGTTGACCAGCGGACTGGGTTTGAAATTTTCGCTGACTGCGGCGATTTCCTGCAGGCGCGTGGCCTTGCGGAAAGCACGCAGGAACCGACGGCTTTGCGCCGAGGCGCGACGAAAGCTTCCCCATTTGCCGAGGATGACGGCCCAGGACCATAGGCTGCAGATGAGGAGAATCGCAAGCACGACAAGGGCAACAGGGCCGCTATTGCGAAGCATTTCAACGATGGCACTGCCGCCGTCAGGAACAGGTGAGGGCGATGCGCCCGTGTCCGCTTGAAAAAGAAAGAGTGCGAAGAGGGAATGTATCATTGTTTCTCTATTTTTACGGTATCAGATGTTAAAGACAGGGTGCAGCGATCCGCGTTCAGTGTTCGGGTTGTTGATTTTGATTCCTGAGCGTTCATCGCATCCATCAAGTTCATTCAATATGATGCAAAGTTGTACCAATCTCTGAAAGCATTTGGAGCGGGCGATGCCGTTGCTTCGATTGCTTCTGGACTGCGAAATCAATGAGTTCTGCCGCATCAACAAAAAAGACGCACACCGGAGCAAAAAGGCATAAGAAATCTGCAGGGGCGAAGAAGCACTCGCCGCTGTTTATCGGCGTGCTGGTTGTGTTTCTGGTTGTCACGCTTGTCTATCTGGTCAGCGCGTGTCACTTTATCCTGATAGCCCACATTGGGCATCACGATACGCGCTTCTTCTGGGCAAGCGGTGATCTGCTTGTGCATGGGGCCAATCCATACGACGAAAATGCTGTTGGACACATGCAGGCGGCGCTGGGCATTCCCGTAACGGGGAATGATGTGGTGCGCAACCCGCCGTATACGCTGTTCCTGACTATTCCGCTGGGGTTTTTACAGCCGTGGGAAACAGTGCCGGTGTGGTCTCTGATGCTGGCAGTGTGCCTGGGCCTTTCGGTGTGGGCGCTGCGGGCGGCTCTGGACGAGCCGTACGACCATAAATATCTCTGGCTGGCGTGGGGCTTCGCGCCGGCGATCCTGAGCATTGAAATGGGGCAGACGGGCGTGATTCTGCTGCTTGGCCTGGCGCTCTTTCTGCGGTTTTATGCAAGCAGGCCGCTTTGGGCGGGCGCGGCGCTTTCGCTGTGCGCAATCAAGCCGCATCTGTTTTTGCCGTTTGGCGTGGTTTTGCTGCTATGGATCGCCACACGCAAGAGATGGCAGATTCTTGCAGGAGCGGCGCTGGCGCTGGCAATCGAGAGCGGGATTGCAATGGAATTCGACCATGCGGTCTGGGCTCATTATTTTGCCGCGATGCGCACCCAGGGACTAGAGCGGCTGCATCTTCCTACGTTCGGCCGCACGCTTCGCCTTCTCGTGGATCCCGGGGCGATATGGCTGGAATTTATTCCGGCGGCGCTTGGCTGCGCATGGGCGCTGTGGTATTTCCGGCGAAACCGCGAACGATGGGACTGGCGAACGTATGGATCGCTGCTAACGCTAGTTTCGATGGTGGTGGCCCCCTATGCGTGGTTTACGGATCAGGCGATTGCGCTTCCTGCAATCCTGTTTGCGTTGCTTGGCACGAAACGGCCCCGACGTGGCAGCCTTACGCTTCTGCTGGTCCTTATGATCGCAGCAATTGTGGAACGGTTTATGACAGAGACGCTCTATTTTCCAGTTTTCATGTGGCAGGGAGTAGCGTGGCTGGGGTGGTATCTGTATGCGACGAGCAATGCGACGGCGGTGAACGATGCGCCAGCGATTGCGGTTCCAGCCACTCGCAGGGCCTAGCAACGTGATTGTATGGTTTGGTTCCTCGAGCTCCCATAAAGACGGCTGAGCTGACGAATATCATGCGAACCCCGGGCAATTTCTGAAAGCATTAAGGTCGAGCGACGCTGCTGCCTCAGTCGCCCTGGATTGCGAGACAATGGGCTCTTCCACGCCGATGAATAAGACGCTCAGCGAGAAGAAGTACTCTCCGGTATTTCTGGCGGTATTTGCGGTTTTTCTGGTGGCAACAGCGATCTGCGTAGCCGGGACGATTGTGGGCGTTCTGGAGGCACGGCTGGCCCACCATGACACGCAATGGTTCTGGGCTGCCGGACGCCTGCTGGCGCATGGGCAGAGTCCTTACGACAGGGCGTCAATTCGAGCCATCGAGACAGACCTGGGCTTGCCACTGAAGAGCACTGTGCCGATGACGCTGAACCCTCCATACAGCTTGTGGCTGATGATTCCGATTGGCCTGCTGGGACCAAGGGAAGCAGCGGTTGCGTGGTCGCTGATGTTGGGCGCATTTTTTGTGATTTCTGTGCTGGTGCTGCGGGGGATGGTCGATGGGCCATACGAACGCGGCTACATGCTGCTGGCGTGGGTCTTCCCGCCGGCCTTGTGCTGCATTGAAGTTGGGCAGACGGGGTTGATCACGCTGCTGGGGCTGGTGCTGTTTCTGAGGCTCGAACGAAATCAAGCGTTCTGGGCCGGCGCGGCGTTGTCGTTGTGCGCGGTGAAACCGCATTTGCTTCTGCCGTTTGGCGTGGTGCTGATTGTCTGGATCATTACGAGAAAAAAATGGGCGATCGTTGCCGGCGCAATTGCCGCACTGGCTGTTGAAAGCGTGATCGCGATGCTGTTTGATCATGCGATCTGGAGGCAATATCGCGCGCTGATGGGGACGGAGCGGTTTGTGGACGAGTTTATTCCGACATTCGGAGTGGCGCTGCGATTCTGGGTGGACCGCACGGCGATGTGGCTGGAATTTGTTCCGGCAATCGTAGGGAGCGTGTGGGGGCTGTGGTATTTCTGGCGTCATCGCGACGCGTGGGATTGGCGGGTGCAGGGGCTGGCGGTGATCCTGGTGTCGATGGTGGCGGCTCCCTATGCCTGGTTTACCGATCAGGTAATTGCGCTTCCGGCCATCGTTTTTGCACTGACGAAGGCGGGCGGGGCACGCAGGGGAAGCGTGACGCTGCTGATGGCATTGATGATTGCGGCGGCTGTAGACATGATGGTAACGAAAAACCTCTTTACAAAGGCGGACATGCTGCTGGGGGCCGCGTGGCTGGGGTGGTATCTGTATACGGTGAGCGGGGAGGCGCGGGCAAAAGCTAGTGCCATGGGTTGAATCCAGTTAACTAACCTAGTGGTCACACAAAAGTTGTGCGATTATGGCAGACCGGAAGGATCAAACCGTGCTGAGGTGCCTACTCTTAGCGATGCTGTTTGATCATGCGATCTGGAGGCAATATCGCGCGCTGATGGGGACGGAGCGGTTTGTGGACGAGTTTATTCCGACTTTCGGCGTGGCGCTGCGATTCTGGGTGGACCGCACGGCGATGTGGCTGGAATTTGTTCCGGCAATCGTAGGGAGCGTGTGGGGGCTGTGGTATTTCTGGCGTCATCGCGACGCGTGGGATTGGCGGGTGCAGGGGCTGGCGGTGATCCTGGTGTCGATGGTGGC
>JASHRS010000302.1 GCA_030037215.1 Silvibacterium sp.
GGGCAAAAACGTTCTTGGCCCGCAATGGAAGCATCGACCACTTGATCGAGTGGGCAGACGCACTCTAAAGAATCTTCTTACCCATCAGCCCTACTGTCTTCGCATCCCACTCACCGCCAAAATATTTCCGGATCAACTCCACAAACTCCGCATTTTCTTCCGTCGCATGCGCAAACAGCGTCGCTGACGACCGCAGCTTCATATCATCCGGCCATCCAAAAATTTCTTCCACCGTCCTGCCCTCAATCTCATTCACAATCCCGAACACCTCCCGCAATCGCGACCCCAAAATCGAATGTCTTAGATATGCCTGCGCCTCATCCAGCGATCCGATCGCATACCGCTGGCTCATCGCGCTCATCCCCAGCCCAGCAATCTGCGGAAAGACGAACCACATCCAGTGCCCGGTCTTCCGCCCGCCGCGCAGCTCTGCGCATGCTTGCTCGTACACACCGCGTTGCGCCTTCACAAATCTCTCCAGATCGAACAGATCGTTATTCTTCACCGCATCCGTCCTCCGTGCGACAATGTTTCCGTTTCCCAACCAATCATAGGAGCCGGCCCAACCATGCGCTTCCACAAGCTCGCCCGTATCGCGCCCCTGCTTCTCGCTGCTGTTCTCCTCACATGCTCCGCCCGCGCCTATGCGGTCCGCGTTTCAGGTCAGTCAGCCCAGCCATGCACAGCCTCCGCTGCCGATCAGCCACAGGTCCTCGGCACCATCGATGCCATGTTCTCCGCCGCCCAGATCGACGACCTCACAAAATTCCACAATCTCGCCGACCCCGACTTCTACGCTTACGACAACGGCAGGCGCTTCGACGGAGACGCCCTCATGAACCTCGTCCGGGATCAGCATGCCAAGGGTTACATCTACGTCTGGACTGTCAACGATCCCGCTGTCCACATCGACTGCAACACCGCTTGGGTCACCTACGTTAACCGCGGCTCCATCACTGACCCCTCCGGCAAGACCACCCCCATGCAATGGCTTGAATCCCTCATCCTCCGCAAGGAATCCGGCAACTGGCGCATCCTTTTCCTGCACAGCACACGCGTTCCGCAACCTCCACCGCAAAAATAGCCCATTGCCCGGAACCATCCCATTGATTCACAGCGATTTACGGATTCCCGGCCTGCACTTTAACCTTCGCTCCAAGCTCTCGGATTTCTCCGCTTTATCCTGTCTTTAACCGTTTGTTGCCCAAAAGATAGCGCAACTTTTCCTCGTTGGTGGCAGTCTTACTGTCCGGTAGCGATCAATTAGGATGTTGTCCGATACCGATTCGTGTCCCGATCCCTGATTGGACGTTGTTCCATTGCATCAGCCATTGTCCCCGAAAGCTTCGTGCTGTTTGGGAGATGAAACTGCCTCTGGTTTTCTCGCAGCTCAGTGGCCATGCCGGTGTGTTACTCCGACCCCGGTCACAATCCATGTGCAGAGAGATGATTCACAGGCCACGGCAGTTTTCTTCTCACCGAACGGAGGTTCACGATGCTTAAAACCAGTACGAACAAATTCGCCGCGCTTGTTCTCACCGGAACATTACTTCTTTTTCTCGCGGGCTGCAGTACGAACCCGGGCAGCAGCATGGCTGCATCGGGTTCCCAGGTTAGCCTCACAATGACTGACGATCCGCCGAACGGCGTGACCGTCCTCTTCTTCCAGATCGGCATCACCAGCGCCAGTCTCACGCCCGCTTCAGGCTCAGGAACTGTCTCTCTGCTCAGTAACAACACTCCAATTGAGGTTGACGTCACCCAGTTGCAGGCGCTGTCTGCATTTCTCAGCACAGCAACTGTGCCGCCCGGAACCTACAACAATCTGAGCATTACCTTCGCCAACCCGCAGCTCGTCATTTACAACGCCTCGGATACATCCATCGCCAGTAGCTGCGCCATTGGTACTGTCTGCCAGCTCACGCCCACAA
This sequence comes from Silvibacterium sp., assembly GCA_030037215.1. Classification (GTDB taxonomy): domain Bacteria; phylum Acidobacteriota; class Terriglobia; order Terriglobales; family Acidobacteriaceae; genus Silvibacterium. The sequence goes on from JASHRS010000302.1 coordinate 1,932, forward strand.
TCGACAACTCGGCCACGCTGACATTTTCTTCATCTCCCTTCCCGGTCACCATTGCCGCGAATTCCCCATTGGGTTTCCTGCTCGACTTCCATCTTGATACCGTCATCCAGTCCGACCTCTCCGTGAACCTTGCCGCTTCCAACGGAGTCACGGTTTCCGAGCTGCCTTCAACGCATCCTCAGTTCGGATTCATCACCGGAACGGTATCCGACATCAACACCAGCAATAATCAGTTCAGCCTCACCACTCGTGACGGCCGTACTTTTACCATCGATGTAAATAGCAGCACCACATTCGATAGTTTCCCCACCAGCGACTGCTCCACACCCAGCATCTCCTGCCTCGTCTCCGGACAGGTAGTTCAGATTCAGGTGGCCAGCGTCCAATCCAGGGGAGTCCTGCTCGCCTCATCGGTCACGTACGTCCAGGCTGCCGGAGAGCAAACCGCTGAAGGCAACATCATCGGCACCAGTACATCGAGCGGCTCCACTGTACTCACACTCATCCTGCACCGCACCCCGTTCAATCTCAGCACCCTGCCCCTCGGCGGAATGGCGACAGTCACCGTCAGCAGCAGCGCAACCTTCTCTGTTGACTCGAACGGATTCACCCTCCCGTCGGGACTCGCCTTTACCGGCACCTCTGATCTGCTCGTCGGTCAGGAGGTGACAGTCGACGTCGCTGCCGGATCGCTCACCACCTCCAGCAACTCCTCCGGTCACGGAGGGTGGGGACCGCCACCCTCGGTTTCTTTCACCACCGACAGCGTAGAGCTTGAACCGAGCCAGATCACCGGCAACATTACCGCCATCGATACGGCTACGTCGAGCTTTTCGCTGAGCAGCCCACCGATTATTTGGTTCGCGCCATGGTCGTCCGGAAACTGGTCACCCACAACCATTAATGTCGACACCACCACGCAGACCAATTACTACAACCTCAACCCGGACAGCTTCTCAGGGCTGTCTGAGAAGAGCATGGTATCGGTGCGGGGATGGCTCTTCCCGCCCGCAAGCGGCTCAACCTCGCCTACGATTGCGGCTCAAAATGTAGTCGGGAGACCATTCTTTTTCTTCTAACCTTGTTCAAAACGCACGCGGAACGGCATCAATCTGATCGCCGTCCGCGTGCGCATCAATAAATCAATCTGTCCACGCAATCAAAGGCGCATCTTGCGAGGGCCTTCCAATATTAATTTTTCTTGTTGAGACAACCATTTTCTCGCGCTGATTATGGCTCTCAGCTCAGACCCTCCCAAAGCGCACAACCAATCGCCTCGCACCTCATTCCCATTTATCTGAGGTACGACACATGCGCATATTGAAATATCTTTGCTTGTTAACAGCAGCAAGTTGCTTATTTATCCTCAGCCCTGCACGCTCACATGCTCAGGTCGCAGTCACCATCGGGCCGGCGCCCGTGTGCCCCTATGGCTACTATGACTACGCACCCTATGCTTGTGCGCCCTATGGCTACTATGGACCCGAGTGGTTCGTCGGTGGCGTCTTCATCGGAGCCGGACCCTGGTATCACGGCCCGGCACATTTCTACGGCCACGTAGACAACCACTTCGACCCGCATCACGGCTACCACGGCCCAACCCCGCAGCCTGGCGATCACGCTGAAGCGCATTCTCATAGCAGCTTCCACGGCAACGAAATGCGCGATGGCCGCGGACACACCAAATAAATCATCTGCGGCACGCGACTGAATCATCCCGGTAAACAACAA
>JASHRS010000303.1 GCA_030037215.1 Silvibacterium sp.
CCCACTGTAACCGCCTTGCGATACGCATCGCCCTGCTCTCGCCATTGCAACCTGTCTTTCTGCGTAGCCTTTTACTCACCGGCTGGGTAGCTGGCAGAAGAGTGAATGCTATAGAATGCGGTGCCAGCGGCGGCGGACGAGTCCATCTAAGCCCTCTGCCGGGGAGGGACGATGTCAGCTCCCGACGTAATCTGGAAAAACGGCAGGTTCGGCCAAACCTCGCGACGCGATGCCTGGTGGCTTTCTCCCACAGCAGTCTTCCTGGGATTCAGCGCATTTATTGTGTATGCCACGTGGGCGGCGTTCCAGAACACCCATTACACTTTCGGACCGTACATCTCTCCGTTTTATTCGCCCGAAATCTACGGCAGCTCGCCCCACGCTCTGCTTGGCCCAAAGCCCGCATGGTACCCGAGTTTTCTGCCATTTTCTCCGGCACTTTTGATTCTCTGGATGCCCGGACTCTTCCGGCTGACTTGTTACTACTACCGCGGCGCATATTACAAATCATTCTGGGCCGACCCACCAGCGTGCGCGGTGGGCGAGCCGCGAAAGAGCTACCTCGGTGAGCGAAGCTTTCCGCTTGTTCTGCAGAATTTCCATCGCGTCTTTCTCCGGCTTTCCTACCTGGTTTGGGGTTTTCTCGTTTACGATGCGGTGATCGCATTCCGATTTCCCAATGGCTTCGGCATCGGCATAGGAACCATCGTTCTGGTACTGAATGTCGTCCTCCTGGGAGCATACATATTCGGTTGTCACGCATTCCGGCACCTGATCGGAGGAACCTTTGATCGCATTTCGGAACATCCTCTGCGGCACAAGCTCTATGACTGGGTGAGCTGGCTCAACCGAAGGCACAAGAGCTGGGCCTGGGCAAGTCTCTTCTGGGTGGCATTTTCCGATCTCTATATCCGCCTCTGTTCGATAGGCATCTGGCACGACTGGAGAATCCTGTAGATGCCGGAATTCCAGCGGTTCTCCTACGATGTCCTGGTGATTGGAGCGGGTGGGGCAGGTTTGCGTGCGGCAATCGAAGCCGCAGCCGCCGGCGCGAAAGTAGGAGTCGTCTGCAAGTCTCTGCTGGGCAAAGCACACACTGTGATGGCCGAGGGGGGCATTGCCGCTGCGCTCGCCAACGTCGATGATCGCGATAACTGGCGCGTCCATTTCTCCGACACGATGCGTGGCGGCCAATATCTCAACAACTGGCGTATGGCCGAACTGCATGCCAAGGAAGCCCCGGAATGCGTGCGCGAACTTGAAGCGTGGGGCGCGCTCTTCGACCGCACCAAGGACGGCAAAATCCTTCAGCGGAACTTCGGTGGGCATCGTTATCCGCGTCTGGCCCACGTCGGCGACCGCACCGGCCTCGAAATGATTCGCACGCTTCAGGATCACGGCATTCACACCGGCATGGAAGTCTACATGGAATGCACCGTGCTCAGTCTTCTGCTCGACTCGGGGCGCATCGCTGGCGCCTGCGGGTACGACCGTGAGAAGGGCCGTTTTTATCTATGGCAGGCGAAGGCTGTTGTGTTGGCAACGGGGGGAATCGGCCGCGCGTTCAAGGTCACCAGCAACAGTTGGGAATACACGGGCGACGGGCTCGCATTGGCGTATCGCGTCGGCGCTGAACTTCAGGATATGGAGTTCGTTCAGTTTCATCCGACCGGAATGGTGTGGCCTATCAGCGTGCGCGGCATTCTCGTAACCGAAGGCATACGTGGCGAAGGCGGCGTTCTGCGCAACAGTGAAGGCCGCCGGTTCATGTTCGACGACATTCCCGATCTCTACAAGGAGCAGACTGCGGACACAGAAGACGAAGGCTGGCGCTACACTCAAGGCGACAAAAATGCGCGACGCCCTCCTGAGTTGCTCACGCGCGATCACGTTGCCCGCTGCATCAATCGCGAAGTGAAAGCAGGGCGAGGATCGCCGCATGGCGGCGTCTTCCTCGATATCTCCTGGATCAAAAAGCACATCCCGAAACACGAAGAGCACATTAAACGTAAGCTCCCCAGCATGTATCACCAGTTCAAACAGCTCGCGGATCTCGATATCACCCAGGAGCCAATGGAGGTCGGCCCCACTACGCACTACATGATGGGTGGAATCCGCGTCGATGGCGACTCCCAGATGTCCACGGTGCCCGGACTCTTTGCCGCCGGAGAAGTCGCGGCAGGGCTGCACGGCGCGAACCGGCTGGGCGGCAATTCGCTTTCTGATCTCCTCGTATTCGGACGGCGCGCCGGGCGCTTCGCCACAGAATTTGCCAGGACCAATGCCCCGGCAACCATCGATGAGCAAGAGCTTCAGGCAATCGCGGCTGCCGCTCTCGCTCCCTTCGATCGTAGAACTCCTGGCGAAAATCCGTATCAGATTCAATACGATCTGCAGGAGACCATGCAGGAATTGGTCGGCATCGTTCGAACTGAGCATGAAATGCAGCAGGCACTCGATGTGATCGGAGGCTTCCGCGCTCGGGCCGAGCGCATGGGCGTTGTCGGCAACCGGGAGTACAACAACGGCTGGCACACTGCCATGGACGTGCCTAACATGATTACCGTATCTGAGGCGATCACTCGTGCGGCGCTGTTACGAAAAGAAAGCCGCGGCGCGCAGTTTCGCGAAGACTTTCCCGGCAAAGACGCCGAATGGGGCAAATACAACATTATCGTCAGGCGCGGCACTGATGGCGCAATGCAGGTCGAGAAGTGCGCTCTGCCGCCCATGCCTCAGGAGTTGAAGGCCGTGATCGAAGAAATGAAATAGCTGGAGAAGAAATCGATGGCCAAACAAGCGATGTTTCGAATCTGGCGCGGAAATCCCGCAGGCGGCGCCTTCCAGGATTTCGTCACGCCCGTGGAAGAGGGCATGGTCGTATTGGATGCCGTGCATCGCATCCAGGCCCAGCAGGCGAACGATCTCGCCGTGCGATGGAACTGCAAGGCAGGCAAGTGCGGCTCCTGCTCCGCTGAAATCAACGGAACGCCCAAGCTCATGTGCATGACCCGTCTCAGCGACATCAACCTGGAAATGCCGGTCATCCTCGAACCGATGCACACCTTTCCTGTGATTCGCGACCTCGTCACCGATGTTTCTTGGAATTTCCGCGCCAAGAAGACGATCAAGCCGTTCAGGCCGCGCTCGCCTGACTCGCC
>JASHRS010000304.1 GCA_030037215.1 Silvibacterium sp.
CCGGGCATGAGCCGCGACGACCTCCTGCAGACCAACTACAAGATCATGTCCGACGTCGTCGGCAAGGTCACCGCGCAGTCGCCCAACGCCATCCTTATTATTGTCTCCAATCCGCTCGACGCCATGGCCCAGGCTGCGTATCGGCAAGCAAAGTTCAACCGCGAGCGCGTCATCGGCATGGCCGGCGTCCTCGACTCCGCCCGCTTCCGCGCCTTCATCGCTGAAGAACTAAACGTCTCCGTCGAAAATGTCACTGCCTTTGTCCTCGGCGGCCACGGAGACACCATGGTTCCGCTCCCGCGCTACTCCACCGTCGCCGGAATCCCCATCACCGAGCTCATCGAGAAGTCGCGTCTCGACGCCATCGTGCAGCGCACCCGCGACGGCGGCGCCGAAATCGTCAAGCACCTCAAAACCGGCAGCGCCTACTACGCGCCCTCGGCCGCAACCGTCGAGATGGTCGAAGCCATCCTCAAGGACAAGAAGAAGATTCTTCCCTGCGCGGTCTATCTCGAAGGCGAGTACGGAATCAACGGCTACTACGTCGGAGTTCCCTGCAAGCTAGGAGCGCGCGGCCTCGAGCAGATCATCGAAATCAAGCTCACGCCCGAGGAAGATGCCGCACTCAAAAAATCCGCCGCCGCCGTCAAGGAACTCTGCGCCGTCATCGGCGTCTAAGTTCACCACCAAACCGTCTTGCAGGAGCGCGAAGCGCAATTGCCTGGACGGCCAGCCCTAAGGCCCACCATCTAGTGGGCCTTTTCCCCTAGATATCAAGCTTTCTATTTATCGACTCATTAATAGTTATCAATATTATTTCCATTTTGATATTTCTTCACTTTCAACCCACTTTATAAGTGCCATTCCTTATGCCAGCGTGTTAGCATCGCTCCACTTTCAGGAGACAATCCAACATGAAACGAATGCTTGCAGTATTTCTCTGCGTGCTTTTTCCCGTTGTCGCGTTCGCCGGTGATAACACTTATAAAGTCTCTTATGACGGCGGCTCTATACCGGATACAAAAGTCGGCACGGATGTAAGGCTATCTATCGAGGCTGACCAAATACGACTCATCGGCAAGGATGGAGAACTAATCAGAATACCCGTGACATCGATAACTGAAATCAGCTATGGACAGGATGTACATCGGCGCGTAGGCGCGGCCATCGGCCTTGCGGTGGTCTCATTTGGAATCGGAGCGCTCATGGCCCTCACAAAATCGAAGAAGCACTACATCGGCCTCACATGGGCTGATGGAGACAAAAAGGGAGGTTTCGTCATGCAGTGCGACAAGAACGACTATCGCGGCATCTTGCTCGGCCTCGAAGGTGTCACCGGCAAGAAAGCCGTTGACTCAGACGCAATGACGGTAAAGAACTGATCTACCGCAGATACAAAAAGGCCCGCACTCAGCGGGCCTTTTCTTTTCATTCATCACTTCCCAAACCCGCGACCAACGGGAGCGGCCAAAAGAATCAATCTAGCTTTGCGGCGAAGCCGCGTATGCCTGGACGGCCAGTCCCTAACACACTAATCTTTCTCTCGGCACCTTCAGCCCATCCAGTCTTCCCAACAGAGTCACCCCCACCAGCTCCGGCTTGAACAGTTTGTTCGCCATCTCCTTTACCTGCTCTGCGGTCACACCTTCCACCTTGTCCAGAATCTCCTGCTGGCCGAAGAAGTAGTCGAAGTACATCTGCTGGCGCGCCAGGTTCGACATCCTCGACGTCGAGCTTTCGAGCGATAGCAGCAGATTGCCCTTCAGTTGGTCCTTCGCCCTGCGCAGCTCGTCCTGCGGCATCAGCTCATTCTTCATCCGCGAGAACTCTGCCATCACCAGGTCCACCACCTGCACCGCCTTCGCCGACGATGTCCCCGCATACACGCACAGCGCCCCGGTGTCCCGGTACGGATTCAGGTCGCTGTAAATCGCATACGCCAGTCCGCGCTCTTCGCGAATCGTCTGGAACAGTCGAGAGCTCATCCCGCCGCCCAGCACCGTATTCAGAATCAGCGTCGTATAGCGGTCCTCATGCGCCACCGGAGGCGCAGGCACTCCCAGACAAAGTTGCACCTGCTCCAGCGCCTTTTTGTTCCGCAGGTTAATCCGCGCCGTCGTCTTCGGAGCGGCTACTGGAAATGCGCTCTCGCCCGCCGGAAGCCCCGCAAACCGCCGTGTCACCTGCTCCACAAAGCTGTCGTGGTCAATGTTCCCCGCCGCCGAGAAGACCATGTTCCCGCCCACAAAGCGCCCGCCGTAAAAGTCAAACAACGTCTCGCGCTCAAAGCTGCGAACCGTCTCCTTCGTTCCCAGAATCGGCTTGCCCAGCGGATGGTCCTTCCAGAAATTCTGCGTGAAAATCTCATGCACCAGAAAATCAGGATTGTCCTCATCCATCTTGATCTCTTCCAGAATCACACCGCGCTCGCGGTCAATCTCCTCTGTCGCAAAGGTCGGGTTCAGCACTAGGTCCGACAACACCTCAAGCGCCGCTGGAACATGCTCGTCCAAAACCTTGATATTGAAGCAGATCGTTTCCTTGCTCGTGAACGCGTCCAGATTTCCTCCAATCGCGTCCACCTCGCGGGCCAGCATCTGCGCCGACCGCGATTTGGTGCCCTTGAACACCATGTGTTCCACAAAATGCGAAATGCCATTTACCTGCGGCAGCTCATGCCGCGAGCCCGTCCGCACCCAAACTCCCATCGCCACCGATCGGATGTGGTCCATCTTTTCGGTCAAAATCGTCAGCCCATTGGGTAGCGTAGTGCGGCGGATATTTCTTTCGTTGTTCATTGCGAATCTTTCTTTGCTGCAGGACCCGTTCGTGCGTGGCCCAATCTCTGAAGGGGACTTCGCTGCTCGTCGGCCTCTTGTCCGGCGGCCAGCTGGGAAAGGATCGCGTGAGATGCGCTATGCTGACTACTGAATCCGGTGCTGCGATGACGCAAGGCAGGAAAACTACTAGCTCTATTTTAGACGCTCCGGAACCTCCGAAGAATCACCCTCTTTTTGGCCTTACAAATCAACAACTTGCAGATACAATAAAAGAGTTTTCCGCTCCCGCCTACCGCGTCCGACAGCTTTCTCAGGCCCTCTATCGCCAATGGATCGACGACCTCGATGAGGTCTCAACCCTCCCCAAAGATCTCCGCCGTCAGCTCTCCGATTCCGGCTACTCCGTCCAATTGCCGCAGATTGCCCAGGCCTTCACCTCGGTCGATGGAACCGAGCGCTACCTTATATCTGTTGCCGACGGCCAGACGGTTGAAACCGTATGGATGCCCGAAGGCGACCTCGGCGAAATGGGCGACGGCAGCGAAGCTTCCGGTTATCGCGACGCCACCATCTGCGTCTCCAGCCAGATCGGCTGCGCCGTCAACTGCCAGTTCTGTCTCACCGCCAAGCTGGGACTCATCCGCAACCTCACCGCCGGCGAAATCGCCGGACAGGTCGTCGCTGTCCTCAAGCGTCACAAGGTCCGGATCGGGCGCGACCGCATCAACCTCGTCTTCATGGGCATGGGCGAGCCATTCCTCAACTACGACGCCTTCATGGACGCCGTCCGTCTGCTCGTCAACGAAGTCGGAATCTCAGAATCGCGCATGACCGTCTCCACCTCTGGCATCGTGCCTGGCATTGAGCGCTTCGCCCAGGAGCTCATCCGCCCCAAGCTCGCCATCTCGCTCAATGCGCCGAACGATCAGGTCCGCGAGCGCATCATGCCCATCAACCGCAAGTGGAACATCGATCGCCTCATCCGCGCCGTCCGCGCCGTCCCCCTCCGCAACAAGGAAAAAATCACCTTTGAATATGTCCTCCTCGGCGGCGTCAACGACCAGCTATCGCAGGCCGACGAAATCGGTGCGCTGCTCCGCCGCCTCAACCGCCCGCTCAAGGTCAACCTCATTGTCTGGAACCCGGGCCCGAACATCTCCTTCGACATGCCCGTTCCGCACAGGGTCACCGAATTCCAGCACCAGCTCCGGCTCAACGGAATCCCAGCTT
>JASHRS010000305.1 GCA_030037215.1 Silvibacterium sp.
GATGAGTATGTGAAGACCAGATATGGAGCAGCGGAGAAGAAAGAACTGGTAGGCGCATAGGCATCTTTCATCGCAAAGAGCAAAAGAGCACAGCTTCGGCTGTGCTCTTTTTTCTGCGAATCCCCTTCTCCGTATGCAAGCCAATTGATGTGGTCTGGTTTCTGAGAGAATGGGCGCATGGCAAATGACATTCGTACGGGTGTGATTGGGTTTGGGCTGGCGGGGCGGATCTTTCATTCGGCGGTGATTGCGGAGACTCCGGGGCTGGAGCTGGCGTGCATTGTGCAGCGTAAAGGAGATGACGCGGCGAAGGCACATCCCGGCGTGAAGATCTGCAGGTCGATCGAGGAGATGCTGCAAGACGAAACGATCCGGCTGGTGGTGGTTGGGACGCCGAGCGATGTGCATTTTGAGCATGCACTCCAATGTTTGAGGGCCGGGCGCAATGTTCTGATCGATAAGCCGTTCACGCTGACCTCGGATGAGGCACAGCAGTTGATTGATGAAGCGCGCAAGCAGGGCGTGCTGGTAACGGCATACCAGAACCGGCGGTGGGATGGGTCCTTTATGACACTGAAGCAGGTGCTAGCTTCGGGAGTTTTGGGACGCGTGGTGTCGTATGAATCGCACTTTGACAGGTTTCGCGAGCTTCCGCGACTGGATGTGTGGAGAGAAAATGGCGGGCCGGGCGGCGGAACATTGTTTGATCTGGGTGCGCATTTGATCGATCAGGCCGGGGCACTATTTGGCGATCCGGAGAGCATATGGGCGGATGTACGGATCGACCGCGAAGGCGCGGTGGTCGATGACGCATTTGACATTCTGCTGAAGTTCACCGGTGTGACGGCGATGCTGCGCGCCACGACAATCGCGGCAAAGCCGGGCCCCCAGTTTGTGGTTCACGGAACAAAGGGCAGCTTTGTGAAGTGGGGGCTCGATCCGCAGGAGGATGCTCTGAGAGCGGGGGCGAAGTTCTCGGATGCAGGGTTCGGCGAGGAGCCGGAGTCGCAGTGGGGTGAGTTGTATATTCCGGGCGAGCCTGTCCGGAAGATAAAGACCGCAGCCGGGGATTATCGCGGCATTTATGCCAATGTACGCGATGCGATCCAGGAAACGTCGAAGCTGGAAGTGACTCCGGAGCAGGCATGGCGGACGACCCGGCTGATTGAACTGGCACGGCAGTCGAGTGCCGAGGGACGGCGGCTGGCATTCCGCCGTTAAGGGACGGGCGTCCAGCGGTATTTCTCATGTTAGACCGCTTCACGCTGATGTTAAATTTGCCATTGAAGGTAGTCTGCTCGGGCAAAATATAACTTTGACAGAGTATTTTTCGCCGAATTCAGGTTGTAATTATGTGACTACGTGCGTGGCGCTGTCAGTTGTGTTTTCATTTTTGAAATAGAATAATTCGACTGCGATACTGCCAGTAATTGAACTCTCCCGCGATATTTTGATACGGCATTTTCTGCGATCTTTCGTTCTGGTGTTGAGTGATCAAGCAGGAACTGAAAAGGAGTTCCCGTTGTCCTTCGCTCACCGTGGTCCTTGGCAACTGGCATCTGTGGGGTTCCTTCTCGGCTTCTGCGCGCTTGTTGCGCGTGGCCAGATGAGCGCACTCCAGGAACCTCAGGACCTCTTTGAGGTCCTCAACGAGAGCAACAATGAAACGGCGGAAGAATATGTTCCGGAAACATCTTTTGCCAGCTTCAAAATTCCAGGATATTTAGGAACCGACGCCGAGCAGGATTCTTCAAAAGAGCCTGAGAGGGCGCTGGGTAGCCGCGACGAGATTGTCTTAGGCTCTCAGCAATCGACGCAGTCCGCTTATCTGGATCTGTTGCCGATCTTTAAGGACATTCAGCAACACGAGGAGGCTGCGGGAGCGCAGAAGAATCCCAATCTCGAGGATACGGAGCCGGTCGAGCGTTACCACTGGAAAGGCCTGCTTTGGCAGTCTTTCGCATTTTTCGGAGTCGAGAACAGCTTTCGATTGATGACCGATCCGTACTTCCGATATCTGACTGCGGATAAGCCATTCTGGCACGACTACATTGCTTCCGTCAGGCAGTGGAACATGGGGCGATGGAGCGATGGGGACGATTTTCTTGTTGCATATGTCGGCCATCCGATGCAGGGATCTGTGACGGAATTTATCGAGAGACAGAACGACCCTCATGAACGCTTTCTGGAGATCAGCTCCAACCCGGCGTACTGGAAGGGCCTGTTCAAGAGCTTCCTTTGGGCCACGGTTTACAGCACTGACCAGAAGGTTGGGCCACTAGGGGAAAGCGCCCTAGGCAGCGAGGGCGGTTACACATATGTCATAGGCTGTCCGGCTCCTTGCCCCAGTTACCAGCCTGGGCTGTACAAGGTCACGAATAATACCGGATGGGTGAAGTTCATCACGACACCGGTCGTGGGCACTCTTTGGACGATGGCGGAGGATTTTCTCGACCGTTATGTGAGCGACCGCGTGCAGGGGGACAACATGGACGCGAAGTTTCCGAAGATCCTGCGCGGATCGTTAAATCCCTGCCGCACCATGGCGAATGGATTACGCGGCCACAAACCATGGTATCGGGACTATCAGCACCCAGAAACTGCAGGCCTATCTACCAGAGGTGTCGAATTTGAGCGCGACGATGCGAATAGTTTTAAGACACTTCCGCGATTCGAATTCTTTCCGCACTTCAATGCAATTTCGCTGCCGGTTAATACTGCAAGCTGTATTGGTTGCCGCAGCCTGACTACCGGCGCGGGAGCTGGTTTCTCGTGGCGCTGGACGCGGTGGGTTGATTTTGACTCGGACGTAAATTTTCTACCGGAAGCGAGCCCGCTTCCCTCGGACCGTGCAGGAGGCAATGCGGTTCTGGGCACATTTGGATTGCGCACAGGTTTTGAAACGCAGAACTATTCCCTGAAAGCTTCGCTGCGTCCGGGTTTTTTGAGCTATGACGGGGCTTATCTGACAGCGCCGTCGACGACGAATCCAACGCCGGAAATAGGACGCATTACCCACTTCGTCACCAGCGTTGCAATCACCGGCGACTACGGAATCGGACGCCACTTTGCCGTCCGTATCTCGATGGGGAACACGCCTGTCCGGTACTACACATACCGGTTTGACCGCTATCCAGGAGAAGGCGCACTGCCCTATTTGTACTGGACTTCTCCCAAGGTTTTTGCAACCAATGAAAACTGGACCTACCAGACCGGCCCAGTTCTGCGGTTCTAGGGGAGCTTTCGACCTATCGATTCGACATCGATTCACTTCGTGCGTTTGGCTTCTTTTATCCTACGAATTTCTTCCATGCGCTGGGCAAGGAGCTTTTCACGGCCCTCGGCGGTGGGGTGGTAATAGCGGCGTTCTTTGAGGCTTTCGGGCAGGCACTCCATGTCGGCGACCCTGTCTTCCTCGTCGTGCGCGTATTGGTAGCCTTTGCCGTAGCCGAGAGATTTCATAAGGCCGGTCGGTGCATTGCGCAGATGTAACGGGACGGGTTCAGCGCGAGTGTTTTCGATGTCGGCGAGGACTTCGTTGTATCCGGTGTAGAGGGCGTTTGATTTCGGCGCGAGGGCGAGATAGGCGACGGCCTGCGCGAGGGCGAGATCGCCTTCAGGCGAGCCGAGGAAGTGGATAGCGTCGCGAGCGGAAAGCGTGAGATTAAGTGCTTCAGGCGCGGCAAGGCCGACGTCCTCGACAGCCATGCGGACGACACGGCGAGCGACGTACATGGGGTCTTCGCCAGCCTGCAACATGCGGGCGAGCCAGTACAGGGAGGCATCAACGTCGGAGTTACGGACGGATTTGTGAAGCGCGGAGATAAGGTTGTAGTGCTCTTCTCCCTGTTTGTCATAGAGAAGCGTACGCTGTTGCAGTGCTTCGGCTGCGATTTCGGGGGTGATTGTGGCCTGGTTGTGGGCAGCGGCGAGCTTGGCGGAGATTTCGAGGGCATTGAGGGCATTGCGAGCGTCTCCGCTGGAGTAGGAAGCCAGAGTGCGCAAAGCGGCGTCTTCGGCAGCTACCTGCAGGTTGCCAAGACCGCGGGCGCTATCGTTGAGGGCGCGCGTAAGCAAAGTGACAATCTCATCTTCGGTAAGCGCGCTGAGTGTGTAGACACGGCAACGCGAGAGCAGCGCGGAGATGATCTCGAAGGAGGGATTTTCGGTGGTGGCTCCGATGAGACGGATGGTTCCGTGCTCAACATAGGGCAGGAATGCATCCTGCTGCGCTTTGTTGAAGCGGTGGATTTCATCGATGAAGAGGATGGTGCGCGAGCCGAACTGCGCAGCCTTTTCAGCGTCGGCCATGACCTGCTTGATTTCCTTGATACCGGAGAGGACGGCGGAGAACTGGATAAAGGTGGCATGCGTGGTTTCAGCGATGATTTTTGCGAGCGTGGTTTTGCCGACTCCGGGAGGCCCCCAAAAGATCATCGAGGATGTCTCGTCCCGCTCGATCTGGACGCGGAGAGGCTTGCCGGGGCCGAGCAAGTGCTGCTGGCCGACGAATTCATCGAGGATGCGCGGGCGCATGCGCTCGGCGAGCGGCGCGGAGACGCCGCCTTTGGACTTGAGATCGGGGATGGGCTCGAAGAGACTCATGGATTTATCCGCTGGCGCGCAGCCTCGTAGAGAAGAATGCTTCCGGCTATAGCGGCATTGAGCGATTCGACCGGACCGGGAGTGGGGATGGTGACGCGAGAGTCGACGCGGCGAAGGATGTCTGGCGATATGCCGCTGCCTTCGTTGCCGATGATAAAAGCTGTGGGTTGCGTGAGGTCGCAGTGCGTGAGCGATTCGCCCTGTGCAGCGACGGCAGCGATGGTTTTGATTTTTCGATGACGGAGTTCGTTGAAGAGATGGTCTTCACACAGGGTGATTCCGGGCAAACGGAAGATAGAACCGGCTGAGGCGCGGAGGGTTTTCTGGTTATCGGGGCTGACAGTTCCGGGAAGGACGACGTAACCGGTAGCTCCGAAGGCTTCGGCGGAGCGGATGAGGGTACCGAGGTTACCGGGGTCCTGTAGGCCAGCGGCGATGAGAATGAGCGGGCGCCGGCCAGCGAGGATCCGGTCGAGCGTAAACGAGTGCGGACGAACGAGCGCAGCGATTCCCTGCGGCGATTCAGTGTGAACAGCGCTCGCGAAGATCTCACGAGGCAGCGCGAGAACCTCTGTATCCTGCGGTATTCCGAGGTGGTCGAGCAGAGATTCGCTGCCATTTTGAATGAACACAGTAGCGAGTTCGAGGCCGCTGGCAAGGGCTTCGCCGAGCAGGTGCTCACCCTCAATCGCAAGCAGACCGCTCCCGGTACGCGCAGCGCGTGTAAAAGCTACACGTAATTCTTTGACGCGTGCATTTTGCCGACTCTGTACAATGCGAATGAGGCGCGCGCGGTTGAGAGCGGTAGGCATGGGTGCGATTCTAAACCCTTGCCGGCCGGCCCCAGGGGCGCGTTTTGCGCGGGCTAACAAGCGCCGAGAAAAATTTGCTTCTTCGAGTGGGGAGACCTTGTCAGCGGAGATCCTCAAGATTCACCCGGACGAGCCGGAACCGGATCGCGTGCAATATGTTGCGTCGTGCCTGCGGACGGGCAAAGTGGTGGGAATGCCCACGGACACCTTTTACGGCCTGGCGGTTGACCCGGTGAATCTGCGCGCGGTGGAGCGAATCTACGAGATCAAGAGCCGGCTGAAGCACAAGCCCCTTTCGCTTCTGGTGGCGGATGTTGCGCAGGCTTATGAATTGTCGCGCGATCTGGGAACGAATCTCGACCGGCTGGCTGAACGGTTCTGGCCGGGTCCGCTGACGGTGATTGTGAAGGCCAGCTCGCGGCTGCCATTGCGCAGCACAGCGAATACGGGTAATGTTGCGCTGCGCGTGCCGGATGCGGCGATTCCGCGCGCAGTAGTCGAAGCATTTGGATTGCCGATTACGGCGACTTCGGCCAATCTGGCGGGCACTCCGGAATGCACGAACGCTGCCTGTGTTCGCGACCAGCTTGCAGACCGCATCCCATTATTAGTGGATGGCGGCCCGACAGGACGCAGTTTGCCGACGACGATTGTGGACCTTTCGGAAGGTGAAGGCGTCTGGAGGATTCTGCGCGAAGGAGCGATCCCCACGTACGAGATTGCCCTCGTGCTGCAGCACTGAGTCGAATGCAACACAGGCCGAATCTGAAGCAGATGATTGTTTCCAGATCCAATCTGCGTCCCGCGACAGGTGCTGGCTCCGCCAGACGATCGGGCGGCTTCGCGAGTATTCTGCTGATCATTCTGCTGGTGGTAGCAGCTCTATGGGTTGCGTGGGTCGAGTCGCAGATTCGCTTCTACGCGACGCGCGATGAGGCTCGGCCTGCGAACGCCATTGCCGTGTTCGGTGCGGCAGAGTATGACGGGCGGCCTTCGCCAGTGCTCCGAGCGCGACTTGACCATGGGCTTGAACTCTACCAGGAAAAGCTGGCTCCGCTGATCATCACGCTCGGAGGCGGCGATCCTGCAGACCAGCATTCGGAGGGCGGAGTGGGGCGCGATTACCTGCTGGCGCACGGGGTTCCGGACGCAGCGATCATTGCAGAGACGGAGAGCAGCGATACGGAAGAGTCGGTGAAGCGGCTGGCGGCGATTGCACGCGAAAACCACCTGAAAGAGATTGTAGTGGTCAGCGATGGAACGCACCTGTTCCGGGTTCATGCCCTGTGCTCAAGCATGGGACTGAATGTGGTGACATCGCCGCGGCCTGAGCTTAGGCCCTTGCCGCTGTCGGCACGCCTGGAACGGAACATTCATGAAGTGCTGAGCTATTCCTTCTGGCGGCTGGAGCGGCTGGCGAGTATTCGCGACTGATCCTGCGGCGAATCAGGAAGAATCGATCCGTGCATTGCGGACGTGACGATGGTAGACAGTCCCCGCTGTTGCGCCTGCTTACGCCTGGCTTCGGCAGAGAAGTGATAGAGCACCCACAGGAGAAAAACAACACTCACAGAAGTAATGATGAGGAGAACAATCATACCCAGCGACACAGCAAACCTCACCCGGCAAGATGGCGAACGAGGCCATTACACGCGGATCGTCGTTATAAGGGTGTAAGGAATTCCTAAGAAAGTTGTAATGACTGCGTTTAACTGAGAGCCAATGCGAGCGCGATCAAGGCCGCTGAGAGTGTGGAGAGGAAGTTTACAGCATCGTTGTTCAGCCAGCCCCGTCGCTCGACAAGCGCGCCTAACAGGCTATCGACAAAAAGGCCGGCGATGGCTGCGGCCATGACAATGCCCGCCTGGAGGATGGTGAATCTGAAGGCGAATGCGGCTGCAGCAGTAACCACAGCTGCTCCGTTGAGACCCGCGACGGTGCCGGCGAGGCTGATGGCTCCATCTGTGCCGGCGGGAACTGTGCTGAGATTGGTAATAAGACGCGGCTCACTGCCGAGAACCTCTCCGAACTCAGAGGAAAGAGTGTCGGCAGCTGCTTCAGCGAGGGCGGCTGTGAGGACGAGACGCATCGACTCCGCAGAAAAGATACGCAGTGCCATATGGCCGCTTGATAAGAGCGGGGTGAGTGCAGCCAATGCCGCGATGCCGAGGTTGGCGGTTACCTGGGAAGCTGTGCGGCCCCGGGGGTCTTCTGCCACTCCGAGTTTTTCTTTGCGCGTGCGCCCGAAACGCGTGGCAGCAAGCGTAAGAAGCAGGAGCGCGACGAGCGGCCAGAGAGCGGTTCGCCAGCCCGGAACGGCCAGATAAAGCGCCGCGGCGATAAGTCCGCCAGCAATGGCTCCAGCAGGCGTGGCGGCATGGAAGCGCCAAACAAGCAGGGCCAGCACTGTTCCAATACCCAGCGCGGAGATGGGAAGACGCGGGTTAGACGCGGCGAATACGATACATTCGAGAAGGAGTGCGGCTGTCATAGGCAGGAGAACGAGGACGAGTACACAGCGCGATTGCCAGGCCAGGCGAGAGGTGCGTAATTGATTTTGCTCGTGCGTAAATACATTCGCCGGGCGGTCCAGCATAAGAATGCCTCTGGTGATTTACAATCAAGTTTTTAGAGCCAGATTCCTGTTTCTGTCGCTTTTCTTACCAGCGTGCAGCCTTTTCCTGCAAGAGAAGAGCGCTACACGGAGCGCAGAACGGGTTGACATGACGTAAATCCGGTATAACAGGATTTACCGCGGAGTGAGGTATTTGCGAGTGCAGAGCATGAAATGGCCAGCGGCCGGAGCGTTGCTGGTTCTGGCTGGCTTGGCCGGTTGCGGCAGCCAGTATCGTCCCGTTATCAATCCAATCAACCAGACCGGGCCAGCTTCCCAGCCAGAGGCGCTTGTTGCGGTGTTCTCGCAGCCGGGACTGGTTTCTGCCTCGGCTGCCTCTACGACTCCGCCTTGCCCGGCGATTGATCCCTCGACCGGTGAGCCGATGGCGTATTCGAGCCCCGGCGTGGTGACGGTGCTCGATGCTACGGGCGACACCGTTTCCGCACTGGCGACGCTGGGCAACGGACCACTGACGTTCGCGCTGGATGGAGGAGGTGCGAATGCCTACTCCGAGAACTGCGACGGGACGATCAGTTCGATGGACATAAGTGGCACGCTGATGACAAAGGATGTTGCCACCAGCACGCTGCTGCCGGGGGCTGCACCGATCAATGCACTGGTGCTGACCAGTGGGCAGTACATCGTGGAGCAGGGGCGCAATGCCGTTGCCGCCATGGGCAGCGCCCCCCCGACGCTGAAGGTGGAAATTACGGATGTTGCGCCGAGTCTGATCAACCTGACGGGAAACTCATCGTCTTCGAGGGTCTATGCGATCAGCCAAGGAAACTCCAATGGCGGAAGCCTCACGTGGGGATCGTGCGGCAATCCCTCGTCGGTAACTGTGAATGGCGAGGCTGACGGCATCGAGGTTGCGTCGAACAGCATTTCTTCGCGGATTCCCCTCGGTGTCTGCCCGGTCTATGGAATTACTTCCGCCGATAACAAGCGCGCTTTCATCCTTAACAGGGGCAGCGGCACGATTACTGTAATCAATGCGCAGTCGAACCAACTGGATACGATCAATCCAAACAACACGCCCTACGTCATCCAGGGCACGATCAACCTGTGCAGCACTACCACCAACATCCTGCCTCCGACCGCACCTTGCAATGCAGGACCGGTGGACGCGGACTTCTATTCGCCCGGCAATTTACTCGTGGTGAGCAACTACGATAACAACACGGTGAGCGTGATCGACACCAGCCTGGATGTTTACGGCAACGACAGCGCGACCTTCGGCCACGTGATTGCGACGATTCCGGTGGGGCATAACCCCGCAGGGGTTTCCGTGCTGCAGGACGGCAGCCGCGCCTATGTGACAAACGAGAGTGACGGCACGGTTACCGTGGTGAGCCTGACAAGTTTCCAGCCGCTGACAACGATTCAACTGGCCCCAGTGCAGAACCCCGCCGATCCCAACAATCCCAACGACACTGTGCTGCCACAGCCCCGGGTCGTTACCTCCAACTACAACTATCCTTATGGCAACGTTTTTGTTGGGGCACAAAACAGCGAATACGTAACTGTCATCCGCACGGACACAGATGTTGTATCCGCCAGGATCCTGGTGCAGGGCGAGGTGGTGGACCTACGCACAACAAAGCAATATGCCGGGCAGACTACGGCCAACAACAATGTGCAGAGCCGATCGGTGGGCTCGGGTGAACCATAGGCAGATTTGATGTGGGCGAAGAAGGCATCCCGATGGGATGCCTTCTTTATTTGCGCATGAGGGAGTCACATGAGGCTGACAGCGTCGACATCAACGATGAGATTGCGGCGCGGGATGTCAATGGCGTCGGCGTGCGCGAGCGCAGCGCGGAGAGTTCGAGCGAGGAGCTGACGCTTTTCGGCTTTCAGCACGAAATGAAAGCGGTAGATACGCTTGATTTTTGCGAGCGGCGCCGTTGCAGGGCCAAGAACGCGAACGCCCTCATGCGAAGTGGACTGGAACCAGCGGCCAAGCACAGCGGCCCATCCTGCGGCTTCTTCAAAACGCGGGCTTTGAATGATGAAATTAGCGAGCGCGGCGTAGGGCGGATAGTGCATCCAGCGGCGGTATTTCACTTCCTTCTCGACGAAGCCGTGGAAGTCATGCTTTGCGGCGAATTGGATGGCGTAGTGGTCCTGATGGTAGGTCTGGACGAGGACCTTGCCGGGGAGATCGCCGCGTCCGGCGCGGCCTGAGACCTGCGTAAGGAGCTGGAAGACACGCTCGGCAGCGCGGAAGTCGGGCAGACCCAGGGCAAAGTCGGCTCCGACGATGCCGACCAGCGTGACGCCATGGATATCGTGGCCCTTGGCGATCATCTGCGTGCCGACAAGGAGGTTGATTTCACCGGTGTGCAGGCGCATGAGGAGGCGCTCCATGTCAGCGCGTCCGCGCACGGTGTCACGGTCCATGCGACCGATGCGGGCGTTGGGGAATATCTCCTGCAGGCGTTCTTCGCCCTGTTGCGAGCCAGCTCCGAGAAAGTAGAGATGTTCGCTGTCACACTTGGGGCAGCGCTGGGGCACGCCACGCTTAAAGCCGCAGTAGTGGCATTCGAGGCGCTGGCCGGGATGGGCGCGATCGTCGGAGCCGGGGACAGGTTTGTGATAGGTGAGCGAGATGGAGCAGTTCTCGCATTCGAGTTTTTCGCCGCAGGCGCGACACATGACGACGAAAGAGTATCCGCGGCGGTTGAGCAGGATGATGACCTGCTCGCCGCGCGCGAGCGTGGCCTGCGTTTCTTCGATGAGTGCACGAGAAAAGAGATGCTCCTGGCTGGTTTCCTGAAATTCACGGCGCATATCGATCAGCTCTACCTGCGGCAGCGGGCGTTGCTTAACGCGTTCGTGCATTTCGATACGAACGTATTTTCCCTGCTGGGCATTGTGCCAGGATTCCAGCGAGGGTGTGGCTGAGCCAAGGACGACGGTGGCGGAGGCCAGCTTGGCGCGCATGACTGCAGTGTCGCGCGCGTGGTAGCGCGGAGTTGATTCCTGTTTGTAACTGGAGTCGTGTTCCTCGTCGACGATGATGAGGCCGATGTTTTCAAGCGGCGCGAAGATGGCCGAGCGGGTGCCGACGACAATGCGCGCTTCTCCACGGCGAATGCGGTGCCACTGTTCGCTGCGCTCCTCAGGCGTTAAAGCGGAGTGCAGCAGAGCGACTTCTGAGCCGAAGGTGTGGTGAAGCTGCGCGGCCATGGCAGGGGTAAGACCGATTTCCGGAACAAGAAGGATGGCAGACTTGCCAATGGCGAGCGTTTGCTGCATGGCGGCGAGGTATACGGCGGTCTTTCCCGAGCCAGTGACACCGTGGAGCAGATGCGGGCGGAATTCGGTGGTTTCGACGGCGGCGGTGATTGTATTGAGAGCCACCTGCTGAGCGGAGTTGAGCGTATGCACCTGGCGATGGAGAGCGGAGAGATGCGTGAGGTGGAAGTCGGCGGGTCGCTCTTCGATGCGCACCAGTTCCCTTCTGACCAGCGTACCGAGCGTGGATTGCGGCACGGCGAGGCGGCGCAGTTCGGCGACGGGAAGCTCGTTGCCGGAGCCGGCCAATTCGGCCAGGATGGCCTGTTGATTCTCATTGAGTTTCGGCAGGCGAGTACCTTCAACCAGCACGGCGTAGCGGACGATGCGGCGCGCATCGCGGGGTGTGGCGGCAGTTTCGCGGACGATCCATTTTTTGCGGAGCATGCCACTGAGCAGCTCGCGGGTGGCTCCAGTGGCGGAGCGGAGGGTAGCAAGGCGGACGGCGTCACCGGATTCGAGGTAATTGAGGACCTTGTATTCGGTGTCCTGCTCTTCAGGCGTGCGGCGGGTGCGCCGGGATGAGCCTTCCTGCGCTCCGGCGAAAAGCGCTTCGCGGCCCTGATCGGTGATGCGAAAGAGCACCTGCTTGCGAACTTCGCTCATGAGCGGCAGCATTGCGCGCAGCACTTCGCCGATGGGAGCGATGTAATAGAGGGCGATCCATTGCGCGAGCTCAAGAAGCTGCGGCGAGAGGATGGATTCTTCGTCGAGGATGTTGAGGACTGGTTTGGCTTCGACCGGCGGAGGCTCGTCGTGGAGGCGGAGAACGATGCCTGCGAGTTTTTCATTGCGAAATGGGACGAGCACGCGCGCGCCAATCGGCGGGATATTCTGCTCAATCGCATAGGTGAAAGCGCGATCGAGCGGAACGGGCAGGGCGACGTCGCAGAAAGCCGGCATGGTTCTTATGGGAGGGTAACACTCCGGATATTCATCGTTTTTTCTGCCCCGAACTGCATCCAAATTACGGCTGAAACATCTCATGGACACGATTGACGGTTCAGGAGGAAAAGTCGTGAGTACAGATAAAAAGGTCGCATTCATTACCGGCGGAAACCGGGGCATTGGGCTTGAAACAGCACGCCAGCTGGCGCAGACAGGTGTGGAAGTGGTGATCGGATCGCGTGATCGGAAGAAAGGCGAGGCCGAAGCTGCGAAGTTGCGCGGCGAAGGGCTGAGGGTAGACGCGATCGAGTTCGATATCACCAGACAGGCTGATTACAAGAAGGTGTATGACTACTTCGACAAGAAGTATGGGAAGCTCGACATCTTAATTAACAACGCCGGCATCTCGAAAGAGGGATTTGCAAACCCACTGACGCCGAGCACGGTTCCTGTGCCGGTGCTGCGTGAGACTTTCGATACGAATTTCTTCGGCACAGTGGAGCTGACGCAGACGCTGCTTCCGCTAATCAGAAAGGCTCCGGAAGGGCGAATTGTGAACCTCTCGAGCATCCTTGGCTCGCTGACGCTGCACGCCACACCGGACTCGCCGATTTATAACTTCAAGGCGCTCGCGTACAACTCGTCGAAGACGGCGCTGAATCAGTTCACGGTACACCTTGCCTATGAGTTGAGGAACACCAAAATCAAGGTGAACTCCGCCCATCCGGGCTGGGTGAAGACGGAGATGGGCACAGATGCAGCTCCGATGGAGATTCCTGACGGCGCGAAGACAAGCGTGCAGCTGGCGACGCTTCCGGCCGATGGGCCGACAGGTGGTTACTTCCACATGGGACAGCCTTTGCCCTGGTAAGCAAATCCCCCGCTTCCCTGCATGACTTGCGAGGGCGGGGATTCGTTATTCTGTGGAGCGCTTTGGGGGCTTGAGGTCAAGCTCCTTCATGGCGATCTGGAGGTCCTTCCACGCCTCGGCCTTCTGGCGCGGGTCGCGCAGCAGGAAGGCTGGATGGTAGGTGACGATGAGCTTTGCGTCGCGAACGTTGTGAACGCGACCGCGCAGGCGCGCGAGCGGAGCCTTGCTGCCAAGCAGATAGGTTGCCGCAGTGGAACCGAGAGCGACGATGACTTCGGGCCGCACGATGTCGATCTGACGCCAAAGGAACTGCATGCAGGTGTTGGCTTCGGCCGGCTCAGGTGTGCGGTTTTGCGGCGGGCGGCATTTGACGACGTTTGCGATGTAGACCTGCTCACGCTTGAGGCCCATCGCGTTGATCATGTTATTCAGGAGTTGTCCGGCACGGCCAACAAAGGGAAGTCCTTGCGCGTCTTCATCGGCTCCCGGGCCTTCGCCAACGAACATAAGGCGGGCATTGGGGTCGCCATCGGCAAAAACAATTTTGTGGCGCCCCTGGAAAGCGAGCGGGCAACGCGTGCAGTCGCCGATGTCATTGCGAACGTCCTGAAGTGCAGCAGCGCGTTCGGCAGCAGGAATGACCGGGGACGATACCACCGAGAAAAGTGATTCGGATGAGGGTTTGTTAGCGGGAATGGCAGGCTCCAGGTCACTATTTGTAATAGTTGCAACTGCGATTTCTTCCTCAGATTGTGCTTTCGGCTCGCCTCGGCGGTAGAGGTCGTAGATGCCAAGATCGCGGTAGTAGCGAAGACGCGCTTCGAGGGCGGTTTGCTGATCAGAACTGAGCCTAGGCATTTACTCCAGCACCGGGCCGGTTTCGGCAACGACCATCTGCGGGCGGCGAAGGGCGAGGATTTCGTCAAGGATGCGGTCGGCGAGATCGCGCTTGGACATCTCGGGGAGATCGAGCGCGGTGTGCCGGGTAAGAAATGTGACGGCGTTGTGGTCAGAGTCGAAGCCGAGGCCCTCACGCGATACATCGTTGAGAACGATGGCATCGGCACCCTTGCGCAGAAGCTTGTCACGTCCGTGGACAACAACATTTTCTGTCTCCGCGGCAAAGCCGACGATCAACTGACCGTTGCGGCGGCGAGCGACAACCTCGGCGAGGATGTCTTCGGTTGGCTCGAGCTCGATCGTACGGGGGCCGGAACGCTTGAGCTTCTGATCTGACTGCGTAACGGGGCGGTAGTCGGCGACGGCGGCAGCCTTGATGACGATGCTGGCATTATCGATGCGGCTGAGGACAGCATCTCGCATTTCGGCTGTGGTGGTAACAGGAGCGACTTCAATGTTGGCGGGCGGGCGCAGCGCAGTGGGCGCGGTGATGAGAACGACGCGGGCCCCGCGGCGCTCGGCGGCTTCCGCAAGGGCATAGCCCATTTTGCCGCTGGAGCGGTTGCCGAGGAAGCGCACGGGGTCAAGAGCTTCGCGCGTGCCTCCGGCGGTGATGAGAACGGTTTCTCCGCTGAGGTCGTTGCGATGGTGCAGCGCGGCGAGCACCGCTTCGACGATGACGCCCGTTTCGGCAAGGCGGCCTGCACCGGTCATGCCGCAGGCGAGGTATCCGCTGCCTGGGGGTACGATGCGGACGTTGCGCGATGCGAGGATTTCAAGATTGGCCTGCGTAGCGGCGTGCTGCCACATATTCACATTCATGGACGGGACGACGATGATGGGCGCAGTAATGGCGAGATAGAGTGTGCTGAGGAAGTCGTCGGCGAGGCCGTGGGCGAATTTGGCAAGAACATCGGCTGTGGCCGGAGCGACGACGAGCGCGTCGGTAGTCTGCGCGGCTTCGATGTGCTCGATAGCGGAGGCGAGGCTGGCTTCAGAACTTTCGCCTGCCTCGGCCCAGAGACTGGAAATGACTTTATGGCCAGTGAGCGAGGCAAAGGTCAGCGGCTGGATGAACTGCTTTGCTGCTTCCGTCATGACAACATGAACGTCGAGCGCATGCTG
>JASHRS010000039.1 GCA_030037215.1 Silvibacterium sp.
GAAGCGCATCGCGGCAGTAGGTTTAGTTACGGTATCACTGCGGAGATCAATCGTTGGCTCGGGATTCATGCGCCCATTTTAAGCGTCAAGTCTAAGCGTGGACTGGTGCATGCATCGGTTCGCCGAGAAAACGGACAAAGACCTCGTTTGAAAGCAGACGGCCCTGAGCTGTGAGCACGATGGTCTGACCGATGCGCTCGACCAATCCTGCGGAGATAAGTTCGGCAATTACTGGATCGAAGCGGCTGACTTCGTTCGCGCCAAACTCCTCACGCAGAGCCGCTAAATTTGTGCCCCTGTTCAGCCGCAGTCCGAGAAACCATGCTTCTTCCAGTTCTTCCTCGTGCATCAGCCGTTGCGGCTGCGGCCATCCAGGCGATTCCAGAAACGGCTCCAACTCATCGGTCGTGGCAAAGCGCAATCCGCACCCCTCGTCGTCGCGCAGCATGGAATGTGCGTCCAGGCCCAGTCCCAGATAAGGCTTGCGGTGCCAGTATTTCAAGTTGTGGCGGGACTCCGCGCCTGGCGTCGCGAAGTTGGAGATCTCGTATTGCGGCAGACCACTGGCGGTAAGGAAATCGACGGCCTCGGTGTACATCTCCGCGATTGCGTCATCGGTGGGAACCTGTGGCGCGTAATACTTTAGTCCTCCTGAGCCTATCTCGCGGCCTAGCCGGGAATCATCGTCAACTTCAAGCATGTAAATGCTGGCGTGTTCGGGACGAGCACTGCGCAGCACGTCCAGAGATTCGCGCCATGAAATCTGCGTCTGCCCCGGGAGCCCGGCAATCAGGTCTAAATTGATGTGGCTGATTCCAGACCGGCGGACGCGCTCTACATCCCGCAAAGCGATTGCGCGCGTGTGCAGCCGTCCAGTGTGCTTTGCCTCCTGATCAATGAATGACTGAACGCCGAAGCTGATGCGATTGACTCCGCACTCGACCATCGCGTCCAGCACATCCTGCTCCAGCTGCCCGGGAGCACACTCAATTGTGATTTCGGCGCCGGTCTCGACTACGAATTCGTGGCGAATGGAACCGAACAGGCGCTTCAGTAGCGGCGCGGGCAGCAGTGACGGCGTACCGCCGCCAAGGTAGATCGAATCAATGGTCTCAGGAAGATGTGCGAGCCATACCCCGGTCTGCATGCGTATGCCGCGCAGGTCTTCCTCCAGGCGCTCGACGTAGCGCTCGAAATAACTGGCTGGGAACACTCCCGACGCGAAGTTGCAATAGGTACACTTCGACCTGCAGAACGGGACCGAAATATAAAGGCCGAGCGTATCCATCTATTCGATTGTCACACGGGAATGTTCTACCCTGCCGCGAAACTCCTTGCCAGGCTGAAGCCTCCTCGTCGCTTGTTCATCTATATGAAAGTGCGCAGGTTCAACTCATGCGGGGGACGCTAAAATAGAGACACGAATGGCCGATCAGGACAAGGCGAAGCAGGGGCAGGAAGACGAGATCATTGGCAAAGCATATGACGCACGCCTGATGCGGCGTCTGCTCACTTATCTCGCGCCATACAAACTGGCTGTTCTGGTCTCAATCGTTGCCATTCTGGTCAAAGCAGTCTGTGATGTCTCCGGGCCATATCTGATTGCCGTGGCCATCGATCGCTACATGACCGGCCACCCTACGCCAAAATCGGCATGGCTGGCCAACTGGCTCAGCAAGAATCCGTATCATGGCATCACCCAGATTGCAGCAATCTACATGGTCGCGCTGCTGATCTCATATGTCTGTGAGTTCCTGCAAACCTACCTGATGCAGTGGACAGGCCAGAAGATCATGTTCGACCTGCGCAGACAGATCTTCGGTCATCTTCAGCGGATGCACGTCGCGTTTTATGATCGCAATCCCGTGGGCCGGCTGGTTACGCGGCTCACAAGCGACGTGGACGCGCTGAATGAAATGTTCACATCCGGCGTGGTCGCGATCTTTGAGGATGTATTCACGCTCGCGTTCATTGTGGCGGTCATGCTGCGCATGAAGTGGTGGCTGGCGCTGCTCACCTTCGCCGTGCTCCCACTCATCTTCATCGCCACGATGATCTTCCGAAAGTATGTACGCGACTCCTACCGGCGCATACGCACAGCCCTGGCGCGTATTAACAGTTTTACTCAGGAGCATGTCTCCGGAATGAGCCTGGTGCAGCTTTTCAACCGCCAGCGGCGCGTCTACAAGGACTTTGAAGACATCAACCAGACCTACCTGATCGCATTCAAAGACTCGATCCTGGCTTATGCGCTCTATTATCCCGCAGTTGAAATCCTAAGCTCCACGGCAATTGCGATGGTCCTATGGGTCGGCGGGGTGGGCGTGATGCGCAATGCCGTGACCATCGGCGTGCTTGTCGCGTTTGTCCAATACGCTTTGCGTTTCTTTCGCCCGATTCAAGATCTAAGCGAAAAATACAACATTCTGCAGGCTGCTATGGCCGCCAGCGAACGGGTCTTCAAGCTGCTGGATACGAAGCCGGAGATCGTTTCGCCTTCACACCCGAAGGACGGAGACGGCTCGGGCAGTATTGAGTTTCAGAATGTCTGGTTTACCTACCAGCGTCTTGATGCGGAGACTGCGGCCCGCGTGGCGAACAGTACACCTGCCGAACTTGAAGCAATGCACGAGATCGAATGGGTCCTGCGTGGAGTGTCTTTCCGCATTGAACCGCAGCAGACGGTAGCAATTGTGGGCCATACGGGCGCCGGCAAAACCACTATCGTCAGCCTGATGATGCGTTTTTATGACATTCAGCACGGGCAGGTGCTCATCGATGGTGTCGACGCGCGGGAGCATGATCTGCTCAAGTTACGCCAGCATTTTGGCGTGGTGCTACAGGACCCGGTCCTGTTCAGCGGGACCATTGCCGATAACATCAGGCTCGGCTCGGCAATTGACGACGAGCAAATGCGGATAGCGGCCAAGCAGGTCAACGTTCACGACTTCATTCTGTCGCTGCCCGGCGGATATAACGAAGAATTGCGAGAGCGTGGCAACTCGCTTTCGACCGGCCAGAAACAGCTCATCAACTTCGCCCGTGCACTAGCGCACAACCCGCGCATTCTAATTCTCGATGAGGCTACGTCTTCCGTCGATACGGATACGGAGATTCGCGTTCGCGCGGCACTCGAGCGGATGATTGAGGCCAGAACCTCGGTTGTTATCGCGCATCGGCTATCTACTGTTCAGCGGGCGGATACGATCCTGGTGATGCATAAGGGCCACTTGCGTGAGATGGGCAGCCATCAGCAGCTTTTGGCACATCGCGGAATCTACTGGAGGCTCTATCAGCTTCAGTACAAGGACCAGGAACTCGGCGATCGCAGCTCCGGCCTGACTCCCACACTTGCAGTAGGAACGGACTGAAAATGCCCCGCATTTTTCTCTCTGCCGGAGAAGCCAGCGGCGAGCACTATGGGGCGGCTCTTATTCCGGCAATTCGGACGCTCATGCCCGATGCGGATTTTTTTGGCTTAGGCGGTCAGCGCATGGAGGCGCTCGGCTTTCGGCGCATTGTCCGCGCCGAAGATGTTGCCGTCATGGGTATCACTGAAGTGATCCTCCACATGCCGCGCATCTATGGAGAATACCGCAAGCTCAAGGCAAGTATTCGACAGGAACACCCAGACCTGGCCATACTCATCGACTTTCCGGACGTAAACTTGTCGCTCGCCCGGCACCTCAAGCGCGCAGGCGTACCGGTTCTCTATTTTGTCTCGCCACAACTCTGGGCATGGAAGAAGTACCGCATCCGCGATGTGCAGCGCTACGTAGACCGCATGCTGGTGATCTTCCCTTTCGAAGAAGGTTTTTATCGCGACCGCGGCGTAGAGGCGACCTTTGTCGGCCATCCTCTGGCCGATCTGCCGCTGCCAGCGATCAGCCGGGAATCCTTCGCTCGCGAAAACCATATTGACCCGTCCAAACAGTGGATCGGCTTGCTTCCGGGAAGCCGCGCAAAAGAAATTCG
>JASHRS010000306.1 GCA_030037215.1 Silvibacterium sp.
CGCGAAGACGGTGAAGGCAAAGGCGACTGTGAGAACTCCGGAGTAAACGGCGAGGAATCGTGGACTGGACAGGAACCTGAGCATGGATACGGAATCTCCTGTGGAAGATACGCGGGAGGGGCAACTCTGGTTCCTGATCGAATTGTTGCCCGGGGTGTGCGCTAGAATTGCGCGATGCAGGAAAATCAGCTCGTCGAGTTCCTGATGTTGGGGCATGGCGCAGGGATTATTCTCTACTTCGTTGCGATCTGGGGTCTGATCTGTTATGCGGCCAGCTGGATAAGCGGCTGGCACCGGCTGGCGCAGCGGTTCCGGTGGGAGCAGAATTTTGATGGCCAGCGGTGGCGCCTTCAATCGGGCTCGATGCGATTGGGGGCACATTACAATGGTGTGCTGACGATGGGCGCGAATCGCGACGGGATTTATCTTGCGGTACTTTTCCTGTTTCGTCCCTGGCATCCGCCGCTGTTTATTCCATGGAGCGAGATTACCGTGAGTGAACGGCGAAACATGTTTATACCGGGGATGCAATTCGTGCTGGGGCGAGAGGCGCAGATTCCGCTGTGGGTATTCAGAAAGATGGGCGACAGGCTGCTTGCGTTCAGGCCGGCGGATGGTGACGTAATGCAGGAGCTGTATTCAAGGCCCGGGCTTGAGGACCCGCGTCCGATTGTTTGAGGGCCTTTGCGCGAGATGGAAGACGGCGCACAACCTCAAATTTTTCTTCAGCTCACAAAAGGCGCATGACCTGAAGAAAAGAGGGTCGAGGGAGGGTAAAAGCAATGCCAGCTACATCGGAAGTTGCGGCACTGATAAAGAAATACAAAACAAGGTTTTTTGAAGGGCTCACGGCCTCCGAAGTCGCGTCGATCATCGCGCCAGCTAGCAAACGCCGATTTACGGCACATTCGATCATCACGCACGAGGGGGATATGGCCGACCACGTATTCCTTGTCCTTGATGGGCGCGCGCGCTGCTTTTGTACAACACGGCTGGGAGAGAAGATCCCACTTCTGTGGTATCCACCGGGCGAAACCTTCGGAGGAGCAGCATTCCTGTCGAGGCAGCTTGACTATATTGTGAGCACAGAAGCCGTAGTGAACACCACTGTGCTGGTATGGAGCCGTGCTACAATCCGATCTCTCAGCGCTCAATTCCCACGGCTGCTCGAAAACGGGCTGCTTGTAGCGTATGACTACTTCGTGGCATACCGCGCTGTACATGTCTCCATGGTTTGCCATAGCGCGCGAGAACGGCTTGCGCAGGTATTGGTGAACCTGGCCACCGGGCTGGGGCAGCGGGTTGCAGACGGCATTGGACTCGATGTGAGGAATGAGGAGCTGGCGAATGAGGCGAATATCACAATATTCACTGCCAGCCGTCTGCTGAATGAATGGCAGCGCAAAGGCATTCTGATGAAAACTCGTGGAAAGATCGTGGTGCGATCGACGGAAGCCCTGATGTTTTCCGAGAACTGATCCTCAACTCGTCCAGCGCTTAACCTTCTTCATCTTTCTTTATTGCTCTTGAGCAACGACTTAATCCGCTTCGGGTGTCAATCTGAGAGGTAACGAGTTCAGCAGCGCCAGGAATGGCAGCGGGTGAACATTGGCCGAAGGAGGCCCTCGGAGACCTTGGCGTTAGTACGTGGTTTAGTTGTGGATGACTCTCAGGCGTGGCGGCAAACCATTTGTTCGGTTCTGCAACGAGAATTTGAGCTGACATTTGTTTGCGAAAGCTCGAACGGCACGGACGCGGTCAGGAAGAGTGAAGAGCTAAAGCCTGACCTCATTTTGCTGGACATCGCGCTGCCACATCTCAACGGACTGGAGGCCGCCCGCCAAATCCGCAAAGTCTCGCCCGGTTCCAAGCTTATATTCCTGACCTCATATATCGATCTTGACCTGTTGCGGGAAGCGTTAAGCATCGGTGTTATGGGATACGTGGCGAAATCGGATGCCGCGTTTGAGCTGGTGACGGCCGTGCGTACCGTCATGAGCGGCGAGTGGTTCATCAGCAGCATGCTTTCAACTGTCGACCCGAACAAACCTCCTCTTCCCTAGGTAGTCGACGCTGTTCCGGTCGCCCGACGCCGGAGCCTTTACTGCGCGCCGGTCAGGTTAACCATCCCCCGCGTCTCAAAAATGACGAGAGGTGGGCCCGGACTGGTGGGAGATGTGGGATGCCGGCTGGTTTTCGCTCTCGCGGCTGCGGAGTTTGAAAAGCAGGCGGAAGATTTCGGGATAGAGCCAGACGAGCGTGACCATAAGGCCGAAGGCCCCATACCACTCCATATATTTGGGGGCCCCCGCGCGCGCGCCGCGCTGGATGAAGTCGAAATCGAGGATGAAGCTGAAGGCGGCGGCGACGACAACAACACAGCTGAATCCCATGCTGAATGGGCTGGAACCGTTGAGTACGGCGAAGTTGATTCCGAAGAAGCTAAGGAAGAATCCAGCCCCGTAGAAAAGAACGAAAGCTCCGGTGACGGCGACGATGCCCATGCGGAGCTTGTTGGTCAGCGGAACCAGGTGGAGTGAATAAGCAAAGAGCATGACAAAAAGCACGCCATACGTGAGAGAGACAGCCTTGATGGCGATTCCAGGGAAGGGGATCTCGAGGATAGCCGAGATGCTGCCAAGGGCGAGGCCTTCGAGCAGG
The DNA here is from genome assembly GCA_030037215.1 of Silvibacterium sp. GTDB lineage: Bacteria > Acidobacteriota > Terriglobia > Terriglobales > Acidobacteriaceae > Silvibacterium. The sequence goes on from JASHRS010000306.1 coordinate 2,662, forward strand.
GCATAGATGGGCGCGGTCAAGAGCGACAGCTCTTTTTTAAAGATAGTGACCAGAGCGATGATGAATCCGCCGATGACACCGATGGCGAGCAGTGGAAGCACGGCGGCGGCAGACCCTCCCATATAAGCTGACCACGCGGTGGTGGCAGCAACGAAGGAGCAAAGCAGAAGGATGGCGGTTTTGAGGACGGTGCCATCGAAGGTCATGGCCGCGTCATTGGTGAGTGGGAAGCCCTGGAAGGTTTTAAGCGGCAAGGCAGGGTTGGAGGTCTTCATCAACGGGGGCATTGATCGTTCTCCAAAGTGATTCAATTGATTCACATTATTCGTATCACGAGATGAGGCGTTTTTGGAGATTTATGTCTTGAGGCGCTGCAATAGGCGCTGTTTTGCCTCCGGCCACTCGTCGGCGAGCATGGAATAGCGGACGGAGTCGCGGGCGACGAAGTCGGGAGAGAGCTTCTGGGCGCGGAGGACGCCTTCGCGCTTGCATCCGAGGCGCTCGATGGCGGCTTGGGAGCGCAGGTTGCGCACGTCGGTCTGGAGGGAGATGCGGAGAGATTTCCAGGTCTCGAAGGCGTGCCGGAGCATGAGGAATTTGGCCTCAGCGTTGGCTCCGGTGCGGACGGCGGAAGGCGCGTACCAGGTCCAGCCAATTTCGGCGACGTCGGGGTAGGAGCTGTCGCGGCGCGGATGGCCGGAGGGCCAATCCCAACGCTCGATATTCCAGAAACGGGTGGTGCCGATGACGGTGTTGTCGCTGATGCGGACAACGGCGAAGGGGATGGCGGTGCCGGCGTCGCGCCAGTCGAGCGCGGTCTTGATATAGTCGAGGGCTTCATCGAGGCCGCGGGGGACGTAGGTCCATTGATAGAGCGCGGGGTCGGCGCTGGCAGAGGCTGCGGCGAGGGCTTCGGCATGGTTGAGGGTAAGGGGTTCGAGACGGATGATTTGGCCTGTGAGCGTGAGAGATTCAGTAGGAGCCATTAATACAAGGGTAAAGGGGAATGGGGAAAGGGGAAAGAGATGGCGCTTTTTTTGAAGATGATGGCGAGGAAATGCAAGCGATTTAGTGCTGTGAGACAGAGAGAACATTTCCATCCGGGTCCTTGAACCACGCGACCCTTGCCCCGGTGGGTGAAGCCCATATGCCGAGGTCGTCCTGAGGCAGGCCCGGAAAGCGCTCGAACGATACTCCGCGGGCGATGAGATCGCGGACCTCGTTTTTAATGTTCTGCACTCGCCAGCCCAGGATCGTGAAGGGCGCAGGGGTGAAATTGTCGACCTTACTGATGCGGATGAAGGTGCCGCGCGATTCAACAACAAGAGCGAATTGGTCGTCGCTGATATAGCGAAGGCCCAGTTTGCCCTCGTAGAAGGCGCGCGCTTTTGTCCCATCTTTAGTTGGAATAAAGCCCATTACTTCGCTTTCAGACAGCATGATTTTTCCTTTCGCGGCTCTGCGAGCGCCACGTTCGAGTCGATGGTATCGATTGCGAGGGAGGCAAACATTCGATATTGTGACAATTTATGCCGCAAAAGCGTCAGAAGGGAATTTTCGACCCGCGCCGCCAGGCTGGCGCCGCCATTTCGACGCTGACTTATACCTACACGAACGGGCATGTGGTACCCAGGCATTTCCATGAGCAGGACCAGATTCTTTACGGTATTTGCGGAGCGATGGCTGTGACGACAGACGACGGCATGTGGGTGGTTCCACCGAACAGAGCAGTGTGGATTCCCGCAAATACCGATCACTCCATAGTGATGTGGGGCGCGGTGACGATGAAGACGCTCTATCTGAAGCCGGGGATGGTCAAGCAGCTTGGCAAGCAGTGTCGCGTGCTGAATGTTTCTTCGCTAATGAAAGAGCTATTGCTTGAAGCGTGCCGAAGAGGATCTCTGTATCGTCGAAATCCGGAGCAGGGGCGCTTGATCGGCACCCTTCTCGACCAACTGGAAGAAGCGCCTTCAGTACCGCTGGGAGTGCCCATGCCCACAGATACGCGTGCGCTCAGGATTGCGGCGATGCTGCGGAGCGATCCCGCCGATCGAAGGCCGCTTTCCGCTTTGTGCAAATCGTGCGGCGCGAGCAAGAGAACAATCGAGCGGGTGTTCCGTGAAGAAACAGGAATCACGTTTGGCCGATGGCGGCAGCAGATGAGTCTGGCGCACGCGATCCGTCTGCTGGCTGAAGGAAACAAGGTAACGAGTGTGGCTCTGGAGGCTGGTTATAACAGCCCAAGCGCGTTCATTGTGATGTTCAAGAAGGTGCTGGGCATGACGCCCACGCAGTATTTGAGCCGCTAGAGTGAAGGGACCTGCATGCCGAGGGCCCTAAGAGCTAAAACGCTTTCAGATCGAGGATAGCGTCGTAGATGGTGTCGGCCTGAGGCAGGATGACGTCTTCGAGAATGGGCTGGTAGGCGACGAAGGTGTCCATTGAGGCGACGCGGCGGACGGGAGCGTCGAGGTCGTGGAAGAGTTCGTCGGAGATGCGGGCGGCGATTTCTGCTCCGTAACCCCAGCTCAGCATGTCTTCGTGCGCAATGATGACTTTGCTGGTTTTGCGGACGGATTCGGCGATGGCCTCGAAGTCATAGGGATTGAGGGTGCGCAGGTCGAGGATTTCAGTTTCAATGCCGTGCTCGCGGCGGGCCTTGTCGGCGGCTTGGATGGCACGGGGAATGACAGCTCCGTAGGTGACGATAGTGAGGTCGGTGCCGGGGCGCACAGTCGCGGCCTTGCCGAAGGGAACCATATAATCAGGGCCGGGATAGACGGCGCGTCCGTGGAATCCGCGATAGAGATGCTTGTGCTCGAAGAAGAGCACGGGGTCGTCGCAGCGGATGGCGGTGCGCAGGAGCCCGTTGGCGTCGAGGGCGTTGGAGGGGAATATGACGCGCATGCCGGGCGTGTGTGTGAAGATGCTTTCTCCAGACTGCGAGTGGTAGATTGCGCCCCCGGTGAGATAGCCGCCGATGGGAACGCGGATGACAGCAGGTGCAGCCCAGGTTCCGTTGGAGCGCCAGCGCATGAGAGGCAGCTCGTTGCGGAGCTGATGCATGGCCGGCCAGATGTAGTCGAAGAACTGAATTTCGACGACGGGTTTGAGTCCGCGAACAGCCATGCCGAGGGCGCGGCCGACGATGTTGGCTTCAGCCAGCGGCGAGTTGAAGACGCGATCGGAGCCGAATTCGGTCTGAAGACCAGCCGTGAGCTTGAAGACTCCACCTTTGCCTTTGACGAGGCCTTCGTCGAGATATTCTTCGCGGGAGCAGTCGGCCACGTCTTCACCGAAGACGACGATCCGTGGATCGCGGCGCATTTCGTCCTTGAGGCAAAGGTTGATGAGGTCGGCCATGGTGCGCTCCTGCGTGCTCGATGACGGCACAGGCGCGGTCTGGAGCTCAGGGCGCGTGGGGTCGTAGTGCTCTGAATAGATGTGGCGGAGGATTTCGCGCTTATACGGAGGAGGCGGCGCGGCATGCAGCGTGCGCTCGGCAGCGACACGAACTTCTTCGTCGACCTTCTGTTCGAGCCGTGTGATACCTTCGGCGTCGAGAATACCTTCGCGCAGCAGGAGCATCTGCATTTTCGAGAGCGGATCGCGGAGAGCGTCGGCGTTGCGCTCAGACTCGGGGCGATAGAGCTTGTCGTCGTCAGAGAAAGAATGCGCGTAGGGGCGCGTGACGTGTCCGTGAAGGAGTGCAGGGCCTTTGCCGGCGCGGCAGTGCGCGGCGGCGGCTTCGAAAGCGTGGAAAGACTCGATGACATCGGTGCCGTCGAATTCGGCGATGTAGATGTTGGGAAAGCTGGCGACAAGCTTAGAAATGCTGCCGCCGGGCGTGTTGACCTCGACAGGGACGGAGATGGCGTAGCCGTTGTCTTCGACTACGAAGATGACGGGCAGCTTCTCGTTGGAAGCGGTGTTGATCGCCTCCCAGAATTCACCCTGCGAAGTTGAGCCGTCGCCGAGCGAGACGTAGACGACTTCGTCGCCGTGGAACTCGATATCGCGCCATTGGCGGTAGTCGCCTTCGTGCTTTTCGGCGGCTTCGGGATGATGGGTGAAGTAGCGTCCAGCCTCGGCACAGCCGACGGCGTGCAGGCACTGCGTCGAGGTTGCGGAGGACTGCGAGACGATATGGCGCGCGGGGCTGCTCCAATGAGAAGGCATCTGGCGGCCGCCGCTGGCGGGATCGGAGGCTGCGCCGACTGACTGTAGAAGCAGGTCGTCGACGCTGACGCCGAGGGCCAGAGCGAGTGCGCGGTCGCGGTAGTAAGGGAAGAACCAGTCGTATCCAGACCTGAGGGTCAGGCCGGCAGCGACGAGCAAAGCTTCGTGACCTGCGCCGGAGATCTGAAAGAAGATCTTTTGCTGGTGCTTGAGGATGACCTCGCGGTCGTCGGTGCGCCGCGAGAGGTAGATGAGCCGATAGGTTTCAATAAGGCGCTCGGGGGTAAGGCCGGCTACGGTTTTTGGCTTACTCTGTTCTGCGACCACACTGCGGCCCATCGACTGATCCTCTTCGCCGGAAATCGGAAATGCTGTCCCTGGTTCCTTCTTACCTGAACGGACATGAGATTGTACAGCGACGGAGGGGGCGAGGAACAGCGGTGAAAATGAGCCATGAGCGCCGAACCTCGATGCCGCAGTTGCCTATTATCGCTTCCATGCCTTAGACTCTGCTTTCCTGTGTAGCATCTAACCGTTTTTCTGTTCGGGCGCGAGCAGATGGAGTGGGTTCGGCTCCCGTAGTGCTTTGCATTGACCAGTGTTTCACCCGCGTGCTTTAATAGCGCGTTTTGTATAAGTTTGCGCCCTGCGCTGGAAATGACGGGCAGGGCTTGGCTGACGGTTTTTTAACCCCACGGAGGACTTTGAATGGCGTTTTTTTCACCCGCAGCGTTCATGGAATGGCAAGCAAGCGGCGCTGCGGCGGCAGGCGGCAATGTGTATCTGTGGATTGCACTGGGAACGGGTGTTGTGGGCCTGATCGCGGCGTTCGTGTTTGCCCGCGTGGTGCTGGGCGGAGACGTAGGAACATCCGAGATGCAGAAGATCTCCAACGCCATCCGCGAGGGCGCAGAAGCATTCATGAAGCGGCAGTACAGCACCATTGCGATGATTGCGGTGGCGCTGGCGGTGATCCTATATATCGGATACAGGCTTTCTCCTTTTACTTCTCCTTATGCAAATAAAGTTGTCGTCAGCTTTCTGATCGGCGCGCTGTGCTCAGCTTTGTCGGGCCAGACGGGCATGTGGGTTTCGATCCGGACAAACATTCGCACAGCAGCGGCAGCGCGCACGAGCATGGGCAAGGCGCTGCAGATGGCGCTGCGCGGCGGCGCGGTAACGGGCCTGGTGGTGGTTGGGCTATCGTTGCTGGGCGTCGGTATCCTTTTCCTGGCGTTCGGCGGCCTTAAGAATCCGCAGCAGGTCCCGTATGAGTTGGTTGGGTTTGGATTCGGAGCGTCGCTGGTGGCGCTGTTTGCACAGCTTGGCGGCGGCATTTACACGAAGGCCGCGGACGTAGGCGCAGACCTTGTAGGGAAGGTCGAGGCAGGAATTCCGGAGGATGATCCGCGGAACCCGGCGGTGATTGCGGACTTGGTGGGCGACAACGTGGGCGACTGCGCGGGGCGCGGCGCGGACATTTTTGAGTCGACAGCAGCGGAAAACGTAGGCGCGATGATTCTGGGCGCGGCACTTTATCCGGTGTTCGGGCTGAAGGGAATCCTGTTTCCTCTGATCGTGCAGGCGATCAACCTGATTGCGAGCATTATCGGCGTAGCCGTTGTACATGCACGCGAAGACGAAGACCCGATGCACGCGCTGAACAAGGGCTACTATGTGACGACCTTGCTGGCGCTTGCTGGATTTGCCGTCGCGATCTATTACATGCTGGATGCGCGCTGGTGGCTGCTGGGATGCGGCGTGGTAGGTATCGTGATGTCGTTTCTGTTTGTGCGCATCACCGAGTACTACACGGAAACGCGCTTTGGCCCTGTGAAGGCAATTTCGCAGGCATCGACCACCGGCCCGGCGACCAACATTATTCAAGGGCTCGCCGTGGGCATGGAGACCCCTGCGTTGCCCGCGATTGTGATTGGCGCGGCATTGCTGCTGAGCTACTACTTCGGCACGCTGGGGCTGAGCGACGTGACGAACATTTCCAACTACGCAAAGGGCATTTACGGCACGGCCATTGCGACAATGGGCATGCTGTCATCGGCGGCTTACATTCTGGCGATGGATACGTTCGGGCCGATTACGGACAATGCCGGCGGCATCATCGAAATGAGCAACCAGCCGGACGCGATCCGCCAGAAGACGGACAAGCTGGACGCGGCGGGCAATACAACGAAGGCCCTGACAAAGGGCTACGCGATCGGGTCGGCATCGCTGGCGGCGTTCCTATTGTTCTCGGCATACCTGGACACGGTGCACACGATAGTACGGAACCGGGTGGAGACCTTTGGCGGTGTTGTTCCGCTCAACTGGAGCTTCTCGAATGTGAATCTGGCGTCGGTGCCGGTGTTTGTAGGGGCGTTGCTGGGCGCGATGCTGACGTTCCTGTTCTCGTCGCTGGCAATCAAGGCTGTGGGACGCGCGGCGCAGACGGTGATTCAGGATGTGCACCAGCAGTTCCGTGAGAATCCTGGGATCATGGAAGGCACGTCGGAGCCGGATTACGGACGCTGCGTGCGCATTGTGACCGGCGCGGCACTCAAAGAAATGGTGTTGCCGGGTGTGCTGGTGGTGGCCATGCCGCTTGTGGTAGGGCTGATCTTCCGCCACTTCGGAGGCGAGTTCGATCCGGTGGTTACTGCGGGACCGATCCTGCGCGGCGTGCCGATCAACCTGAGCGGAGCCGAGGCAGTTGCGGCGCTGCTGATGGTGGGCACGATCAGCGGCATTATGCTGGCCATGCTGATGAACAACGGCGGCGGCGCGTGGGACAACGCGAAGAAGCTGATCGAGACCGGCGCGCACGGGGGCAAGCGGTCGGAAGCGCACAAAGCCGCGGTGGTGGGCGATACAGTGGGCGATCCGTTCAAAGACACGGCTGGACCGTCGCTGCATGTGTTGATCAAACTGCTGGCAACGGTAACGCTGGTGCTGGCTCCGCTGTTCCTGTAAATACGAAAACGCCTCTAGCGAAGGCGATGTGAGACGAGGGCAAATGCCCTCGTCTTTTTTGCACGAAATTGTGAACCTAACTTTCGTCTCTGTTATTGTTGCTCCCAATGGGAGCAAACGCGCAATCGCCGTGGAAGAGATTCCAGATGATTCCGTTTTCGCGGCTGTGGACTTTTCTTGTGGCCGTGGTTACGTTGTTTTCCACGTTTGGGTTTTACGGCGATCTGATGAACCAGGGGCACATGCCTTTTGCGGTGTTGCTGGTCAGCGTGCTGTGGAGCGGCCTGACGGCAGCGGTTTGGTTTGTTTTTCTGGCTCGTCTGCGCATGATCTTTCTAGTTATCCCTGCTGCGCTTTCGGTGTCGAGTCCATTGGTCCTGGCTTTTCTCGGGAACTGGATGATGCGGGTGTTTCCGATAAGGGCTGTCCCAGGAGGCATAGGGATCTATGTGTCAGCCACTGGAATGATGGTGCTGATTCTGATTTCGTATGTTTTCTTTATCGCTTTTATCCGCAAGGAAGGCGAAGAGTCATTCAAGCTGCGGACTGAGCTCCAGCTGGCACACGGAATTCAGAAGACTCTGGTGCCTCCGTTTACGCTACGTACGAGGCGGTTCGAAGTGTATGGCATTTCCAAGCCAAGCGACAAAGTAGGCGGCGATCTGGTGGATGCGCTGGCGCTGCCGAACGGGGATGCGATTGCGTATCTTGGCGATATTGCTGGTCATGGGCTGCAGGCGGGAATTTTGATGGGCATGTTGAAGACGGCGACGCGTACGGCGCTGCTCGACGCAGGGGAGCGCGAGCCGGAGAGCACGCTGCCGGTTTTGTTCGAACGGCTGAACACGGTACTGCCGAATGTAAAAGAGCCCCATATGTACGCGACGTTCAGCGCGTTTCGGCTGTGCGCGGACGGCGGGGTGTACTATGCGCTGGCGGCGAGTCCTCCAGTTCTGCACTGGCACGCGAACGGGCTTGCGATGTCAAGAATCGCGGAAGAGCAGTTTCCGCTGGGGCTGCTGGATGTGCAGGGCTTTGGCGGCGAGAGCATGCAGATGGAACCCGGCGATGTCGTGGTGGTGGCCACGGACGGTGTTCTGGAAGTAAGCAACAAGAACGGAGACGAGTTCGGCGTGGAACGGCTGGAGCAGATGGTTGCCGCGCATATAGCGTCAGCACTGCCGGAGCTGGCGGGGAAGATTCTGGAAGCGGCACAGGCGTTTGGAAAGCAGATAGATGACCAGACGATTCTGCTGATTCGGTATGTGGGGTAGCGCAGTTTTCAGCTTGTTGTAAATGTTCAAGGTAGAACGAACAAACCGCAGGTCCTTTGCCTTCGTGTGACGCGACAAGCGTGCGACACTCCGCTCAGAATGGCATCATTTTTCAATTCCCTTGATTAGCTTTGCCGTCGTGACGATTTGTCCGGTATGCCGCTGAGTGTGGTCGGCAAGATGGACGAGCAGTCCTCCGACAGAGGTGGGTAACTGTTTGCGTCCGACGGAGCGCGGCGTGTCGAGATCGGTTGCGGCGAAGGCGCGGACGCGATCGGCTGCGTTGGCGAGGCCGGCGTTGAATTCCGAAAGAAGCTCGTCGCGTGAGACGCCGGGATCGGATTCCGTCTTCATCGCGATGATCTGCTCGGAGTTGAGCTGGTTGCCTTCGGCATAGGTGAGCAGCCGGTCGAGCGAGCGCGGGATGTGGCGCAGATGGAAAGCGATGGACGTGAGTCCGAAGGGCGAAGCGTGAAGGTCGGCTTCGGTGAGGTCTGCGATCCAGTGTGAAACGTCTTCCTGCGCGAGGTCGAAGGCGTGGAGGATGGCGCGCAGAACGGCGTTGAGTTCGGAGTGGGTTCCGCGGAGCCAGGGCTCGGGCTGGGAGGGTGCTGTTACGGGCGTCGTCATTTCTAAAGACCTCTCTTCTGTCGAAATTCTTGCACGGGACTGGCCGTCCAGGCATACGCGCTTCGCGCTTTGATTACGTTGGTTCTGTTGCGCACCCGCTAATCAGAGACCTTTCTTCTGACGAAATTCTCGCACGACTTCGGCAGGATCGCGATGCTGTCCGTCAACGGTTTCGTTCATTGCGCGCATGTCGTCAGCGGTGATCTTTCCGGCGAGGGCGTTAAGGGCAATCTGGATTTGAGGCCAGCGCTTGAGGGCTGCGTCTCGCACGAGCGGCACGGCTTGATAGGGCGGGAAGTAATGCTTGTCGTCAGCGAGGATGGCAAGCCCGAAGGCGGCAATGGGGCCGTCGGTGGTGTTGCCGGCGATCATGTCGACCTGATGCGAGTTGAGAGCGCGGTAAAGCAGGCCGAGATCCATGGTGCGCGGAGGCCCGTCGAACTTGAGGCCATAAACGGCGCTCAGGCCGGGTAGGCCGTCGGGGCGCTGCTCGAATTCGTAGCCGACGCCAAGTTTCCATTGCGGCGTGTATTGCGCGGCCTGGCTGATCGTGGTGAGGTTGAGGCGGCGAGCGTCGTCTCCGCGAATGATCATAGCGAAGGAGTTGTCGAAGCCGAGCGGGGGGCCGACGGTGACGTTGTATTTTTCGGCGTAGAGGCGGCGGACGGTGTCGTAGACCTGCTGCGGGTCGCGATTGATCGGTTGTTTCAAGATTGCTGTCAGTGCGGTTCCGGTGTATTCGACGTAGGCGTCGATGCGTCCGGAGATGAGGGCCTGGTTGCAAATGTAGGAGCCTGCGAGATAGAAGCGGCGCTCGACTTTGAGATGCGATTTGGCTTCGATCTCCTGCGCGAGGAGTTCGCCGAGGACTACCTGTTCAGTGAAGTTTTTGGCTCCGATGATGGGGTGGTCGGGGCGCGGCGGGGCGCAAGAGGTGAGGAGCAGGCAAATTGCAGCTGAGATGGTTACAAACAGAGCTGTAATGAAATGCCGGAGGGTTCTCGCGTTGGTCTTGTAGACGGAAAAGCAGATTCTTCGCTTCGCTTCCCACCCCACGGACGAAGACCTGTCCGTGGGGACCCCGGCTCCGCTACGCTCAGAAGGGCAACTGTTTTTCATTGCGAGCGCACTCGCATCCAGTGTTCGAGGAGGCCGAGGAAGCCATCCGCGATGAGGGCGAGGAGTGCGGCGGGGATGGCTCCTGCGAGGATGAGGCGGTTGTCGAGAGACGCGAGTCCGCGGAAGATGAGCTCACCGAGGCCTCCGGCGCCGACGGCTGCGGCGATGGTGGCGATGCCGACGCAGGTGACGGTAGCGGTGCGGAGTCCGGCGAGAATGAAGGACGCCGAGAGCGGCAACTCGACTTTGAAGAGGCGTTGCGTTCC
>JASHRS010000307.1 GCA_030037215.1 Silvibacterium sp.
AATTTCCTTGATTTCGTAGCCTGCGCTCCGGGGATTCAAAGGAGAGCTCTCAGAGTTTGACGAATGCTGTATATGGAATATAGGCCGTCCCGTTTTGCGCCACACTGCAAGTAAAGACGAGATTTTCTGTTCCGCATCGGGGTTGTTACGAGGACCCCACTTCGGGTCGTCAAACCCCTTCTGAACATCAATAATGATCAGGGCGGCATTCTGTGCCAGTGTTATCATTCCGGATCCCTCGGGAGAACCGCTATCGCTTCAGAACCTTTATCATGTCGATGTCTCTTATGCGAATCCGGATGCAAGAGAATCTTCAAAGATCGACTTTCTCCTCCCGAGGTGTAGATCGCTGAGGTTCACTGGCAAACTTGGAACACAGGCAATTCAGCCCGCTCGCTCTAACGGAGCCGCTATGCTAACACCGGCCCAACCCTCCGCCTCACCGCCAGCCGACGACATCCGCACCGTCCTTATCGAAACCTACGCCGTCAACGACGCGATGAATCAAAACCTCCTCGCGCACATCAACCCAAAGGCTTGGCGCGCACAGCCTCCCAATGTAAAGCGGAAAGCTCCGCGCACCATCGCCGCCATCTTCGCCCACATGCACAACAACCGGCTCATGTGGCTGCGCTATTGCGCCCCGCACCTTAAATCCCCTGCGCGCCTCGATCCCGGCCGTTGCACCATGAAGCAGGCCGCCGCCGCGCACCGCAAAAGCGCCGCGCAATGCCTCCGCATGCTCACCGACGCGCTCTCCGCCAGCCCCGATCGCAAAGTCAAAAAATTTTATCGCGGATGGGGCCGTCCCTGGCCGGCCGGAGGCACCATGTTCGCCTACATGTTCTCGCACGAAGCCCACCACCGCGGACAAATTCTCATGCTCGCCCACCAGCTCGGCTACCGCATTCCTGTCGAAACCGCCGCAGGCATTTGGCACTGGGACAAACTCTGGAAAGAGCACGGCTTCACCACCCGCCCGCGCTAGCTTGTTGTCAATCCGCGAACCGTCGCCGCCGCCAGCCCCGGCACATCATGCGGATCGGCCTCCGCCGCCGGTTCCCATCCATGCTCGCGCAGTGTCTGGCTCGTGATCGGCCCAATAGAAATCGCCCGCATCCCCTCCGGCCGCTTGCAAACCGCCGCGCCGAGCAGGTAAAAAAAATTCGCCACCGCGCTCGAACTTGCAAAGGTCGCTGCATCCGGAACAGCGCCCTTAAATAGCTCGGCAATCTTTGCCACAGACTCTTGCGGAATCACCGTCTGGTACGCCTCCACCACATCTACGCGCGCACCGCGCAGCCACAGCGCCTCTGGAATCACATCCCGTGCCACAGCCGCTTGCGCAATCAGCACGTTCGCACCATCGGCCTGATCACCTAACGCCGCTAGAAGTGCCTCTGCTACGTACTCCTTCGGAGTCACAGTCGCGACCAGACCCGCCTCGCTCAAAGCACGCGCCGTAGTCTCCCCAACCGCGGCGATCTTCAAATCAGAGAATTCCGCCGCAGCAATCCCCAGCGCGGCACGCCGCTCCTCGATCGCCCGGACGGCATTGACACTCGTCACAATCAGCCACTGATATTGTTTCAAATCCCGTAGCGCGCCATCTAACGCATCGAATGATGCAGGCGGCACAATCTCAATCGCCGGAATCTCAATTGTCTCTGCACCGAGCTTCACAAGCTCGCCGGAAAGTTGCCCCGCCTGGTGCCGCGCCCGCGTCACCAGCACGCGCTTGCCCGTAAGCGGCCCACTACTCACGGCAGATGCGCCTGCAGAAGCGTCTCCGCTCCCTGCTCAATCAGCCGCCGCGCCAGCTTTTCGCCAAGCGCCTCCGGGCTCGTTCCGTGCTGATGCTCAAGCTCCGCTCTCACAACGCCCGACCCATCCGGTGTCGCCACAACCCCCGCAATCAAAAATCCATCACCCTCCGGCCTGCAGTGGATCCCGATCGGAACCTGGCACCCTCCGCCCAGCGCCGTCAGCGCTGCCCGCTCCGCAGTCACGGCAAACCGCGTTGCCACATCATCCAGAAACCTCAACGCCCTAATCGTCTGCACATCGTCGGCCCGTGTCTCAATCGCCAGCGCGCCCTGCCCTGCCGCCGGACACAGCACCATCGCCGGAAACCGCTCCCGGATATACTCCGTCCGTCCCAGCCGCTCAAGCCCCGCCGCCGCAAGAATGATTGCCTCAACCTGTCCCTCAGTCAGCTTGCGCAGCCGCGTGTCCACATTGCCGCGAAACTCTACGTATTCCAGGTTCCGTCTCTGTGCCCTCAGTTGCGCCTGCCGCCGCAGGCTGCTCGTCCCTACGCGCGCACCCGCAGGCAAAGCCGCAAAGCTCTCATAATTCACCGACACAAATACATCGCTCGCATCCGTCCGCGTCGGAATCGCCGCTAGCGTAAACCCCTCCGCCAGTTCTGTTGGCAGGTCCTTCAGGCTGTGCACAGCCAGATCGATTCGTCCGTCTGCCAGCGCCTCTTCAATCTCTTTGGTGAAGATGCCCTTCGCGCCCGTCTGAGCATTGAGCCGGGCAAAGGTCAGGTTCTGCATCGCATCGCCTGTCGTGCGGATAACCTCGATTGACACTTCGTGGCCCTGCTCCCGCAGCCTCCCCGCAATATGATTCGCCTGCCATAGCGCAAGCTGCGAGCCGCGCGAGCCGATGCGGAGATGCGAACGGTCAGCCATCAGTGTTTCGAGATCAGGGACTCGGGCTTGCCGGAATCGGAGACTGCGTTGCTGGGAGCTTCCGTCGAATGTTCCGTCTCTTCTGTGCCCCCGCTATGTTGAAACGCCGCCCGGATGGCTTCCACCGCTGCTGCATCGCCTTCCCGCGCTGCCGTCTTCAGCGTCTGCAGCGGCTGATGCAGGAACTTGTTCATCAAGCTGCGCGTCATCGCTTCAACAGCGGCCAGTTGCACCGTTGTCAGCGACCGCAGCCGTCCCTGATGACGCCGCAACTCAGCCTGCCGCATCTCTTCGGCAGCAGCCTGCAGGTCCACAAGTGCCGGAACCACATCCAGAGCATCCATCTGCCGCCGGTAGCGCATCACTTCCTGCTCAAGTATCTCCTCCGCCCGTCTTGCCTCGTTGCTGCGGTCGGCAAGATTCGTCGCCGCTACCGACTGCAGATCGTCAATGTCGTAAAGAAAAATGCCTTCCAGACGATTGACCTCTGGATCGACATCACGCGGCACCGCAATATCGATAAAGAACATTGGCCGGTTGCGCCTCTTGTGTAAAAATCGCTGCGCGTGCGGCGTCCGAAACAGAAACTCCGTAGAGCCGGTCGACGTGATCAGAATGTCCGCCTCATCTGCGCGCGTATGCAATTCGTCAAAGCGCACCACGTGACCATTGAACTTCTGCGCCATCTGCACCGCACGCTCCTGCGTCCGGTTCGCAATCAAAATCGAGCCCGCTCCCTGCTGCATCAGATGCCGCGCCGCAAGTTCGCTCATCTTGCCCGCGCCCACCAGCAGCACGCGCTTGCCCTCAAGCGATCCGAAGATTTTCCGGGCCAGGTCAACCGCAACTGAGGCAATCGAAACCGAAGACGCACCGATCTGTGTTTCCGTGCGAACCTTCTTCGCCGCAGCAAATGTGCTTTGCAGCAGCCGCTCCAGCCCGGGCCCGATCGCTCCAACCTGCTTCGCCGCCGCATAGGATTCCTTCACTTGACCCAGAATCTGCGGCTCACCCACCACCATCGAATCCAGGCTTGCGGCCACGCGAAACAGATGCCGCACCGCTTCTGCCTCGCGGTATTCGTAAAGATGGGGCTGAAGCGTCTGCGCATCGACAAAAAATCTGCGATTCAGATAGTCCGCAATCCCCGGATCGTCTCCCTCGTGGTAGATCAGCACTTCCACCCGGTTGCAGGTGGAAAGGATCATCGCCTCGCCGATCCCCGGATGCCCGAGCAGAGCCTGCGTCTCTGTGCCCAGATTCTCTGGAGCGATCGCCAGCCGTTCCCGCAGCTCCACCGGAGCGGTCTTGTGGTTCAATCCTGTCAGCAGAATCTTCATGGCGCGCTGAACCTATGTACTGAGCTGAAAACATTTGCCGCCCACACGCTCAACATCCCCAGAAAAACCAGCGATGAAAGATAAACCGCCCTTAGCCCACGAAGTCCAGTGCTGCGGCGTATCGAAAGCATCGCTACATAAAGACCCCACATCAGGAACGAGAGCCAGATCTTTGGATCGGCGAAATATGCTGCCCCGTAACTCTCCTGCGCAATCAGCGATCCGGCAAAAAGCCCGATCGTCATTCCGCAAAAGCCCAGCACCAGTGTCGTCTGCGCAATTTGGTCCATCGTTTCAAGAGGAGGTAACCAGTCCAGAAAACCCGGGGACCGCTTCCGCTTCAGCCGCCGCTCCTGAATCAGATACAGAAGGCTCGCGCTCAGACTGAAAATCAGCGCAGCATACGCAACCAGCAACGTCGTTATGTGAACAAAAAGCCATCCGCTATGGATGGGCGAGCTGAAGGTGAACTTGTCCGGTCCCAGCGCCGGGACAACCGCAAGCAAAAACGCCAGCTGCAGCGCAAAAATCCCGAATGAGAGTGTGCGATAACGCCATACAATCAGCAGAAAGGCAGTCGCAATCAGCAGCGCCAGCATCGACTGCACCTCATGCATGCCTTGCGGCATCCACCTGTGCGCCTGCGCCAGCATTTCTGTGCATGAAATCGCATGGAAAAACCATGCCAGAACGGCAACCGGCACGCATATCCGCTGCCATTGCGGCCGGCGGCCAAAAACCGCGGCCAGCACAGACACGGAGGCCAGTCCGTAAAGAACCTCAGCCACTCGAAGCCATAGCAGATACATGCGCGTCCTTACCCTGATGCCGTAACGCGGAGAAGTAACATTCAGTATAAAGGTTGCCGCTTGCCCTCTACACGCAGGCACACACTTCACGGTATGCTGGCGTATCCGTGTCAGAAATTCTTCCATCGCAGGATGTATCCACCCAAACGCCGCTGATGCGTCAATACTGGGCCGCAAAGCGGCAGCATCCCGACGCCCTGCTCTTCTTCCGCATGGGCGATTTCTACGAGCTCTTCTTCGACGACGCCAAAACTGCTTCGCGCGAACTTCAAATCACGCTCACGGCCCGCGATAAAGAACGAAGCGTACCTATGTGCGGCGTTCCCTGGCACGCTGCTGAGAGTTACATCTCCCGGCTTCTGCGCAAGGGCTACCGCATCGCCATCTGCGAACAACTCGAAGACCCGAAGCTCGCGAAAAAGATCGTTCGTCGTGACGTCACTCGCGTGCTCACTCCCGGCACGGCTCTCGATCCTTCGCTTGAATCCAGCGAAAACAATTACCTCGCGGCTATCTACATAACTAAGGACGCAGTCGGCCTCGCCTACCTCGATCTCTCCACCGGAGACTTCCGCACCACTGAGTTTACTGACGCAAATGCCCTCGACCACTGCGCCGACGAAGTGGCAAGACTCAATCCCAGCGAGATTCTTGCCGCTGCAAGCTCTCACTTAAATGAATCCCCTGCGATGTCCACGGCCATCGACCGCATAAAAACTCGAACCGCTGTCGAAGACTGGGCCTTCGCCCGCGACTACGCCGTGCCGCTGCTTGAGCGCCAGCTTGGAGCTGCTTCTCTCGACGGCTTCGGCCTCACGCATCACTCGGCGGCTGCCATTGCCGCCGGCGTCATTGTTCACTACGTCCGGCACACGCAGCAGAACGACGCCGGCCACGTCGACACCATTCGCTACTACGAGCGCAGCCAGCACATGCACCTCGACCAGGTGACCGTGCGCAACCTTGAATTGCTGGAACCCATCTTCAGCGAATCAGGAAACGATGCCACGCTCTTTCGTGCCTTCGATTGCCTCAGAACCTCAATGGGCAAGCGGCTTCTGCGCGCATCTATTCTTCGGCCATTGCTTGACACATCCCAAATCCAAAACCGCTATGAAGCAGTTGCAGTGGCAAAAAAAGACCTCATCCTCCGCGAGCAGATTCGCCAGACCCTTGGCGGCATTCTCGATCTTGAGCGCCTGCTCGCGCGCATCTCGCTCGACAGCGCAGGCCCGCGTGACGTAGTTGCGCTCGCCGCATCTCTCAAACACCTTCCGGATCTGAAAAACCTGGTTGCCCGCATCGAAAGCGCCTTCTGGCAGTCTGCCTATGCCGGACTCGACGTGCTCGAAGACCTCTGTTCCGCGATTACCTCAACCCTGATTCCCGAACCGCCGCTCTCACTCGCCGACGGCGGAGTCATCGCTGCCGGCATTAACGCTGAGCTCGATGAACTGCGCGCCATTGGTCGCAGCGGACGCTCATCCATCGCCGCCATTGAAGAGCGCGAGCGTCAGCGCACTGGAATCCAATCCTTAAAGGTTCGCTTTAACTCTGTCTTCGGATACTA
>JASHRS010000308.1 GCA_030037215.1 Silvibacterium sp.
AGGAAGGGGTCTTCGCCATAAGTCTCCTGCCCGCGGCCCCAACGCGGGTCGCGAAAGATATTGACGTTCGGCGCCCAAAACGTCAGCCCGAAAAACATCTCGTGGTCGTTTTCGCGCATGGCCTGGTTGTACTTGGCCCGCGCTTCGGTAGAGATGGTCTGTGCCATGCGATGCACCAGGTTTGTGTCCCAGGTTGCGGCCATGCCGATGACCTGCGGAAAGTTGGTTGCGTAGCCGGCGAATGCGACGCCATGCAGCCCTTCATTCCACCAGTCGTATTTCGGCACGCCAAGCCGCGGAATGGCCGCCGCGTGGTCCTGCATCTCGGATACCTTCTCCTCGAGCGTCATACGGTGAATCAGATCATCGACACGCTGCTCGATGGGAAGCGCGGGATTCATA
Source organism: Silvibacterium sp. (assembly GCA_030037215.1). Lineage (GTDB taxonomy): Bacteria > Acidobacteriota > Terriglobia > Terriglobales > Acidobacteriaceae > Silvibacterium. Next base: position 403 of record JASHRS010000308.1, read on the forward strand.
TAAGGCAGCGTTTGCAGGTCCGGCGATTGCTGCGCGAACATTGGCAGAGGAACGAAGAACGCAGGCAGCAGCAGCCATAATACCCGCCGCATGCAGGCTTTCCCTGGATTGATGCAGCAATGAACCCAACGGCGAACCTGACTTGAAGAGAGAGAGCAATGACCCATGTTCTGCATCGGAAGAGTTCCAGCTCCGTTCGTGAAAAATGGATTTAGTAGAGGAAAAAATCATAACCTCTCGGAATACGCGCCGTACAGCAACTGCGGTTTTCTCTCACCCCAAGTTATGAGCAACAATTTGGTTCGGGGATGAGAGAGTAGCACTCCTGGCCGCCATGAAATCATTGCCAATCGCGAATTTGTGGCCGGCATAGGCTCGCTGCTCTTCCGCAAATAAACCCCGTCTGCAAATGCCCGTCGCGATATACTGCCGTCCAGCCGCTTCTTCGCTTCAACCAACCTTTCTGAAGGATGAACGCCCCATGCCGCTCGACCGCAGATCTTTTCTCGCCATCACCAGCAGTGTGGGACTCGCCTCTACGCTCTTTCCCGGTGCCCTCTACACGCTCGCTGCACAAGCACAGGCAACAGACTCAAGCCAGTCGCAGGCGCCCGATGCCAAACCTCCCGCAATCACGCAGCAAATGATCGATGCGGCAGCCGCGCTTGCCGGAATCAGCGTCACGCCTGAGCAGAGCAAGATGATGCTCGACGGTCTCAACGAGCAGCGAGGCGGATATTACGCCATCCGCAAACTCAATTTGCCGAATAGCGTTGGGCCCGCCTACGTCTTTGATCCGCTGCCGCCGGGTGAATCCGTCAGCACAGTCCGCCACGCGCCCATATACAGCCATACTGTCGCCGCCATGCCAAAGAGCCTCGAGGACGCGGCCTTCTACACCGTCCCTGAGCTCGCCGACCTCGTGCGCCGCCGCAAGGTTTCCTCGCTCGATCTTACTCAGATGTACATCGCGCGCCTCAAGCGTTACGATCCGCTGCTGCACTTCAACATCACGATTACTGAAGAGCGTGCGCTCGCTCAGGCCCGCGAAGCCGACACAGAAATTGCGACCGGAAAATATCGCGGCCCGCTGCATGGACTTCCCTGGGGCGCAAAAGACTTGCTCGCCGTCAAAGACTATCCCACCACCTGGGGCGCCGGAGGCTTCGAAAAGCAAACCATCGACGAAGATGCCACCGTGGTCAAGCGCCTCGATGCTGCCGGAGCCGTCCTCGTCGCGAAGCTTACCCTTGGCGCGCTCGCCATGGGTGACAAATGGTTCGGGGGACGAACGCGCAACCCGTGGAACCCGAAGCAGGGCTCCAGTGGCTCATCTGCAGGCCCTGCGTCGGCCACATCCGCTGGATGCGTGGCCTTCTCCATCGGCTCCGAAACCCTTGGCTCTATTTCCTCGCCATCCACGCGCTGCGGCGTCACCGGCCTGCGTCCCACCTTCGGATTTGTACCGCGTACTGGGGCCATGGCGCTTAGCTGGACCATGGACAAACTTGGCCCCATCTGCCGCGGCGTCGAAGACTGCGCCATGGTGCTCGAAGCAATCTACGGCCCCGACGGCCAGGACCTCTCCGTCCGCAACGCTGCCTTCAACTGGAATGCTGACCTCGACTGGAAAAGCCTGCGCGTCGGCTACATCGCCAGCGAATTCGAGCCGGACAAAGTACCTGCACCGCCCACCACCCCATTACTTGGCCCGCCGCCGCAGTCGCAAAAGTCCAAACAAGCCGAAACCGAGGAACAAAAGAAAAATCGCGAGGAACACGAGCGTGAAGCTGCCTCCTTCCGCGCCCGCCGCACCTACGACCGTAAATACGATCTGGCCGCACTCGACAAGCTGCGCTCCATGGGCGTCAACCTCGTCTCGCTCTCGCTCCCCGACCTTCCTTACGACGCAATGGTTCCGCTCCTTACTGCTGAGGCCGCAGCTGCCTTCGACGACCTCACACTCTCCGGGCGCGATAAGCTGCTTACCGAGCAGGGCGTCGAAGATTGGCCCAACCAGTTCCGCATTGCTCGCTTCTACCCCGCCGTCGAGTACATCCAGGCCAACCGCGCCCGCTCGCTCGCCATCCGCCAGGTCTCTGCGCTGTTCCAGCAAGTCGACGTCATCGTCGCCTCTACCAACAGCGAGCAGCTTGTCGTCACCAACCTCACCGGACACCCCGCTTGTATTGTTCCTAACGGCCTGCGTGGCCCGGACGCGCCACCTCCGCCCGGCGTCGATACCGGCGACGACGACCAGATCGGTGGCCCCGGCACACCTGTCAGCATCACCCTCCTCGGTGGCCATTATCAGGATGCAAAGCTCTGCGCTTTCGCCCGCGCCTATCAGGAGGCAACCGGCTTCCAGAAGCTCCACCCGAAATTGAGCTGACTTGCCCGCAAGGCGCTGACTCGCTAACTTGCTGATATATGCCCCTGCTCGAAGCTCGCCATCTGGCCAAAACCTACGAACATGGCGCACTCGCCGTCAACAATGTCTCCTTCACGATCGAGCGGGGCGAAACCCTCGGTCTTGTCGGAGAATCCGGCTCTGGTAAATCGACCATTGCTCGCATGGTCACGGGCCTCATTGCGCCCACCAGCGGCGAGGTACTTTTCGATAACCAGCCGCTGACAGGAATTCCTGCGGGCAAACTCCGCCAGCTTCGCCGCCGGCTGCAGATCGTCTTCCAGGATCCTTACGCCGCGCTCAATCCGCGCATGCGTGTGAGGGACATCGTCGCCGAGCCGCTCATCATCCATCGCGCCTGCCCGCACAGTGAGCTACGCGACAAAGTGGCTGGACTGCTTCGCGCTACAGGCCTTGATGAGTCCGCCACGTCCCGCTATCCGCACGAATTTTCCGGAGGCCAGCGGCAGCGCATCAACATCGCACGCGCCCTCGCTCTGCGCCCCGATCTCATCGTTCTCGACGAGCCGCTCTCCGCACTCGATGTTAGCGTTGCTGCACAAATCGCCAACCTGCTGCGCAATCTCCAGCGTGAATTCTCGCTCACCTATCTTTTCATCTCGCATTCCATGCCCATGGTGCGCTATCTCTCCACGAGCATTGCCGTGCTACACCATGGCCGCATGGTCGAATACGGAAGCGCTGAACAAATCTGCACCGCGCCGCGCGAGCCTTACACGCAAACCCTGATTGCCGCCACGCCCGAAATCCGAATCGCGTAAGCTTCCAATAAAATCCAAGTAGAATGCACACTGCCTTCCTTCGCCATTCCCTCGCCTCGCGTTATCTTCTGCTCGCTTCCGCAGCTTTCCTTGGCGGATTCATCAACTCCATCGCCGGAGGCGGCGGCTTTGTCGCCTTCCCTTCACTGCTCAAAAGCGGACTGCTGCCTATTGAAGCCAACGCCACCACCACCGTCGCGTTGTGGCCCGGGCAGTTCACCTCTATTGCCGGATACCGCGAGGAGCTGCGCCGTCATCTGGGCCTCGTGATCCCCGTCGCTGTCGTCGCTCTCATCGGTGGCTTCGCCGGAGCTTTCACTCTCCTGCACAATAGTCAGCAGTCGTTCCTGCGCCTCGTACCATACCTGTTTCTGCTCGGATCAACCACCTTTGCCCTTAGCGGTCCTGTTTCGCGCGCCGTCAAGCGCCGCACCGAGCAGCATCACCAAGAAGAACACGTCTTGCTCATCCCGCTTCTCATCGCGCTGCTGTGTGTCTGCTATTACATCGGCTACTTCGGCGCCGGAGCCGGTCTGCTCGTCATGACCGCCCTTGCCTTCTGCGGAGTTGAGCATATCGCGGAGATCAACTCCCTTAAAGTTGTCACCACTACTGTCGCCAATGGAGTCGCCTGCATCACCTTCATCGTTCACAGCGCCGTTGCATGGCGTGACTGCTGGTACATGATGATCGCCTGCGCCGTCGGCGGATACACTGGCGCCCGCAACAGCCGCCGCGTCAGTGACAAGGTCCTGCGCCCCATCATCATCGTCTTCGGCTTCTCACTCGCCATTTATTTCTTCACCCACAGGAGCGCGTTTTAATGCGTCCGGAATTTGGGGTTGTTAATTTCATCGGTTCGTTGGCCGCCATCTGCACCACCATCGCATTTGTGCCGCAGCTTGTGCGTGTCTACCGCCTGCGCACGGCGCGCGACATTTCACTGATTACATTCCTCGTCTTTTCGCTCGGAGTTTTTCTCTGGTTGCTTTACGGCCTCTTCATTCATTCGCTGCCCATCATCTTTGCCAACGGAGCCACGCTGGTGCTGGCCATGGCCATCCTGTCTCTGAAGCTTCTCTATGGACGGGATTAGCAGCTGGGATTAGCCTTCATGCCATCCTCTGCGGGAAAATAGAGTTAGCATGAGCCACGAGGGCATTCGTTTCGTCACAAAAGAACAGATGGAGCAGGAAGAACGCGAGCAGCGCGAGCTTCCAGCAGATGCAAGACAGCCTGCGAAAGTCCGCGTGCATAAATCCGAAGGCACCGGTCTCGAAATCGACTGGAAAGACGGCCACCACAGCGCCTGGAGCTTTGCCTGGCTGCGCTATGCTTGCCCCTGCGCCACCTGCGATGCTGAGCGCGAACAATTAGGGCGCGTCCCCGGCGAGCCCAAACCAAAAGAGGCAACCCTCCTGCCCATGTACCAGGCTCCGCCGCGTCCTGAATCCGTCACGCCGGTCGGGAACTACGCCCTCACGTTCACATGGAACGACGGCCACAAGAGCGGAATCTACTCGTGGGACTATTTGAGGCGGCATTGCCAGTGCGAGGAATGCAGGTCCGCTTCAACACGATAATGCCGCTCTCACTTCACTAACTCATTCAACCTCTTGTTATGCGTGGAACCTCATCCAGCGCACCCCACTCGTGCTCCACAATCTTCAGAGCCTCGTCCACATCCCGCGCCACCAGGATTAAGTCGCGGTCTTTTTGTTTCAGAAACCCCTCGCTCACACACCGGTCTAAAAATTGGAGCAGCGGATCGTAAAAGCCACCGAGATTCACGAGCACGCATGGTTTTGCGTGAATACGCAGCTTCGCCCACGTCGCAATTTCGATAAATTCATCCAGCGTTCCGTAGCCTCCCGGAAGCGCCACAAACGCATCCGCGCGCTCCGCCTGCAGAGCCTTGCGTTCATGCATCGTCCGCACCACATGCAGTTCCGTCAGCCCCTTGTGGCCGATTTCGAGGTCCATAATCACGTCGGGAATCACTCCCACGACTTCGCCGCCTGCCTTCAGTGCGCCATCTGCCAGCGCGCCCATCGCGCCTACGGTCGCGCCGCCATAGACTGCGCCGTAGCCTCGTTCGGCAATTTTGCGCCCCAGTTCCTGTGCCGTTGCAAGATACTCCGGCCTAGCTCCATCCATCGACGCACAGAACACCCCGATCCATTTCTTCGACTTGTTCACCATTGTGAAACCAGTCTAACTGCCCCTTAGTCGACGTCAAAAACCGCGGGCTTATTTTGCGAAGATAACAAGTGCGGCGCTGACGGGTGCCATCGCAATCTGGAAGCTTCCGGCAGTCACAGAAATACTCTCAATGCTCTGTGCCCCCTGGATGGTGCCGTCCGTGCTCCCGTCGAATGTCTGCCCGGCGAAGGCCACTCCGTTCAATGAGAGATACGAAGGCGCGGTCAGGCGAAGGACCGAGGCATGCATAAACCCAGCCAACGAAACCTGAATGGTTCCGGAAGCTGTTGTGTCCTTATTGATCAGCGAGAGGCGCACTGTCCCCGACGAATCGATTGTCGCCCACACCTTCAGGTTCGCATTCGTGGATACTTCCACTGGAAGCAGGCTGGAGTTGTGCGCCGTCGCCTGTTCGAAAAAAAGCATCCCATAGTAAATCGGATTTACGGCCGCAAGCTGGTAAGTGGTTTGGCCGTTGGCCGTCGTGATCACAAAGGAGAACGGTGCGCCGCCCTGCCCATTGCTGAAGTGCCAGTTCACTCCGTCGACACCAACGCTTGCATACTCGAACATTGTGTCGATGGCCCACAGAGCGGAGCTGAACGTGTCGCTCAAACCGCCTTCGCTGTCGCACGCAATTGAATTGATTTCGCCGATGCGGAACGGAAGCCCGTACCCATGCACGACCGAAACCGCCGAAGCAACATCCGACGCACCCGAAGTCGCGCTTGCGTTGAGCAACAGAAAGTTTGAAGGCAGCGACACATTGCCTTCGCATAGATCGCCCGGATAAAAGTGCTGGCTGAATCCGCGTAGGCTCAGGTGCTCAGCCGAAGTATAGGCAGGTGTGTCGCTCAACATTTGCGAGTGCGCCCAGGAAGCACCGAGTAACAGCGTTCCGGAAGGCAGCAATGGAGAGATGCTTTGTCTCCAGGTATTGAAGTCCTTAAGATAATCCTGAAAGGTATACGGAGGACTGCGCAGACCCGAGCTCACATACAGGTCCGGTTCATTGCCGATCTCAATTGCGTCCAGATACCCCGCCGGCATTTGTTCGATATAGGCCTTCGCCTGATCCCGCGCAAGACTTACGTTGTCAGCGCCGAGATTTACACCCAGATAGAAATGCGCCCCGAGATCGCGTGCCATTTCCGCAAAAGGCAGCGCGCTGTCTGGTGCAGGCTCACCGCTGGTGTCTGTGCTGTTGCCGCCAATCCGGATTACCATCGGCCCAGCGCCATAGACCAGCAGGTTGCGGATGAGTGTTCTATAGATCGTGTTCACGCCCGTCTCGGAACTGCCCATCATCTGCCGCCCGCCACCCCATTCATTTGCAAGGCCCAGGAATTGCGGCGAGATGAGCAACCCCGGATCTCCCCCAACAGAGACCGTGGCCAGATATGGAGACGCAGATGAAAGCGGCGTATACGATGCAGCTGGAGAAGGTCCACCGCGGCTGCCGCATCCCGCAACTGTGCTGAGAACGATGCTTAGCAGCAAGCAGCATGCTTTTCCTAACCGGCGGGCGCCCATTTACCTTTGCCTCCGCCTGGCATATCGGCGGGAAGGGCAAAGGAAATATGGAGCGCACTAGAATGGGGCAGCCGGACGCGCTTCACTGCAACGAACTGCCTGAAGTCAGCGAGATGCCGAACAGGCTAACCGGCTTCAGATTCCGTGCATGGCGAAAAATGCAGTATGCACTAGAATCGCGAGATCCATGCACAACGTGCGATTCCGTATGTAGTACAGGTCATACTGAATGCATTCATGGATCTGAGCGGAGCGGTCGGCGCTGAGCTGCCATATGCCCGTGATTCCGGGGACAGCCTGCAGCCGCTGCCGCTGCCGCGCATCGTACCTTTCTACAATGAAAGGCATCTCCGGACGCGGCCCAACCAGTGACATGTCCCCGAACAGAACATTGAAAAGCTGAGGAACTTCATCAAGACTGGTCCTGCGCAGGAATCTTCCAAACCGCGTAATTCTAGGATCCGCGGATTCGGTGGGGGAAAAGCTGTACTTCGGGGCATCCACATGCATGGACCGGAATTTGTACATCCTGAACAGACGGCCATTTCGACCGACGCGGTTCTGAACGAACAAAACCGACCCGAATGAATCCAGCCGCACCAGAAGAGCGATCAGCAGCAAGGCAGGACTCGCCAGAACCAGAAGCAAAAAAGACACCGTGACATCAAGAGCTCTCTTAGCGATTTTATAGTGCCACGGTGTGATCGTATTGCTAAGGGAGGTCAGGAGCAGACCATCAATGTCAATCGACTCCATCCAATAATTGTCTTCCACGATTGCGCCGCGAAGAAACGCTACCTGGATTCCGGCCTCGCGCGTGGCATCGGATATGCTTGAAAATTTCTCCAGGCTCAGGCTTGGAATGGCAATCACCAGTCGGTCGCACTGCCAGTTTTCGAGCAGGGATACTGAGGTTGGACCGTGAAGCACCGGCACTGAACGCAACTTCCGGTAGCCAAGCTCAAATATCTCCTGACCGGCCAGCGCAGGGTCATCGTCGATAATCGCTACTGGCTGCAGGCCTAGCTTCGGCGAGTGCAGCAGCGCCGACAAAACTCGTCGGCCGGTGTAGCCCGCTCCATAAATAAGAACCCGCTCGGTCCCGATCCCAGCCGCATGCAACCTTCTTACGAGAGTAAAAAAAACATACTTCTGCAACACCAGAAGAATGGGTGCCACTATGAAAGTGAAGAGTAGGGTAGCACGAGAGAGAGGTCTGCCCAGAACAAGCGTCACCGGGAACAGTAGCAACATGGCCTGCGCGGGAATACGTATCGCGCGCTCGGTCTCCCGGATACGAAGCAGGCTACCGCCCCCGCGATAAGCGCCATCGTTCCCAAGTAGCAATGTAATCAGCAGTCCCAGGACAAACCCGACCACCGCAATTTCCTTCGCCGGATAGTCGATGTGCCGGCCTATGTGCAGGAAGTAATAAATCACATAGCCAACGTAGAAGCTGATGAGCCCCGTCAGAATGTCCAAGACAACTTCCACGCAGGTCGTCAGCCGCTGGAACAATCCGGCAGACAATCTTCGTTGTTCCTTTGGAATCGGAAAAGCATCAACACCGATCTTCCGAATCGTCGACTGCGGAACACCCATTTCGCCCTCTCCCCCTTGAGGCAAATATCCTGGTGAAACACAATGGTTCTTACTACTCCGCCCTGGATTAGCACAGTACGGTTATTGATCCGATTTGTTGATCGCTGATTTGTTGAAGAAGCCTCTGACCTCGGTTCGTTTCTATCAGGTGTCCGGTTCCACTCCGATCCCCTGGAGGACCTCCAGGGCAACCACGCGGTGCTCGCCATATCGTTCTATTAGCTCCTGCTGCACCAGATCGAACTCCTGCTGAACAACGCAGACCAGTGGAAAATGCTACCGAACCTGCCAGGCTTGCAGACACTCTTGCTTCCTTGATCGAATCGAAGAAGTTGTTATTCCGAACAATGGCACCTGGCAATCGCCCGTGGGAAAGCGATTTTTCGCTGCTCGGCCCGCCACTTTATCTACGGGTCCTGAACAGCGGTTAGTGCCACGTGCCCTCCGGCTCAATCAGCATATACTTCTTTATCTATCGGAACCACATATATTTAGCTCTGCCTCCAAATCGCTGCACGCGCGCATTGAGGGATAGTGGCCGGCTTGCCTGCACGTGACCCTACCGCTATACGGTGACGCTGGCGTGGCACCTGTGCCTGGACGTGAACGCGAGTAGTACTTCTTCATATGCTGTCAGCACCTGTTCCTGTTTGAAGGTCTCACCGTACCGCGAGCGGCTCGCTTCCCCCATAGCCTGAAGTTGATCGGGATTCGCATCGAGTTCATCGAGGATTGCGCCTAGGTCGTCGGCACCCCGGAAATAACGTGCCGCCGGTCCTGCCACCCAGCGGTTGAACCGGTTATCGTGCGCTATCACGGCATTTCCCGCAGCCAGCGATTCCACAAGAGAAGGATTGGTTCCGCCCACTCGATGTCCATGAACGTAAGCGCGCGCATAAAACCGCAGAGTACGCACAATATCACGATCAAAGATCGCGCCCAGGAATCTGACCTCCTCTCCGGCCGCGTCCAGCACTTTGCGTTGAAAGCTGGTCGTCGCTGTGCGGGAGTATTTACCCAGCACCACTAATGGCGTCCTGTTCTTGCGTCGGGAAAAAGCCTGCACGATTTCAAGAATCGAGTTTTCGGGCTCTGGCCTGGCGATCAGCAAGTAATAACCCCCCGGTTCCAGCCCATAAGGCTCAATCAACCCCACTGGTGCCGAATACACTGGATAGGCTCCGTATGGAATGATGGTGATCTTCCTCGAGGACGTGTGTCGTTCTAGGTGCTTCTTAATTTCCGGATGGTCAGCAATGAGATGATTCGCTACGCGGGCGCCCGCCCATTCATTGAACCAGAACCAGGCCCGAGCTGGGAACGACCATTTCGCCCGTTTCCACTCGATCCCGTCCATATTCATCAGATTTGGCATGCGCCTGAGCCGATACCATGCGTTGAAGACGCCTGTGTTGTAACCGAGCGTAAGCACGACTCCGTTTTCATGTATCGAATGCCTGACGGCGCCCCAGTCGAAGAAAATAGTTCCCAGCGGGCCTTCGCCCGCAGGGATATGGATCCGACGTATTCCCTGCCACATATCTTCGTGGAATTGCTCTTTGCGCTCTGCCTGGCAGTACACAGTCACGTCATGCCCGCGATCTCGCAGGAAGAGCGAAAGGTCCTGGGCAAATGTTTCAAAACCACTATGTTTGGAAGGGATTCCGCGAGTTCCCAGAATCAGAGCGTGCATTTACGTTCCCTAACCGTACACTACTTTCTTGTCGTTAAATGCTCTAGTTCCTCTAAATCGCGCCGTGAGGTCTCAGTGGCAGCCAGCCCGACATTTCGCTCAGCATGAAGGCTGCGCCTCCAAAATTCGGTATCTTACGAACACGAATCTGGTTGTAACTGTTCGGTGCAGCTCCCCTCAAATTGATGGGAACGCCACCGATGGACAAAGATCCGCTCGGCGTAAACGTTGAATTCGCGAGCATCACAATCGTGATTTCCTGCCCATCCAAATAGTTCTTCGGCTCTACCGATAATTGACCCTGGCCATTCCATTCCCTGAAGAAGGTATCTACACAGAAGTGCGCATCCGGATTGCCGGCCGTCATAACATATTCCCCCTGCTCAGGCACGCAGCGCAGTCCTGTGGTGTTGCCAGGCGTCCAAAGGAACGATTTATTGATGCCTCCGCTGGGATTTCCTACCTGAGCACGAAGTACAGCGGCCTTATTGGAGGTGTCAACGTCGAAAAATCCGTTCTGTCTTACTCCGGCCATCGCCGGGTATTCAATCCGAGTACCGCTCGTGTTTTTCAACACGATCCCAGTACTTTGAAGATTATGGTTGTTCCCGCGCATGGCGATGTCTCGAATCATCAGATTGTCGTCTCCATCAGCGGAGATATCGACCGTATTATTTTCGAAGTGGTGCCCTCGAATCGTAGTTCGGGTAGTCTGACGCAGCCTTATGCCGATATCACTTACCTGGATCACAGTCCCACCTTCAATTACCATCTCAGTCACAAGATCCAGACTTTTGTCAGAACCGTCGAGAAAGATCCCGGTGCCACACCCCTGAACGGCAAAGTCACGCAGCGTCAGACAAGCGGCAGCCGATTGTGCAAGCAGGCCTGTTCCCAGGGAGAGCAGCTCAATATTCTCCATATGCATCAGCCAGTTGAGCTTGGGCAGATGAATTCCCATACAGTTCAGTGACTTGTTTCCCCCATCGATCACGATATTGCGGAGACAGACCATGTACCGAGCCTGTGGCAAAGAGAAATAAGTGACGTTTGAACGGTTCAGGCGATTGATCGCGTATAACCCTTCGATATACATCCGCCGGGCTTGCGCAGGACTGTTTTGAGCATTGTCTTCTGTGCGGAAAACAATCTGGTTATCGTTCAACGGATATACAACAGTATTCGCGCCGAATACCATCTGCTTATTGGGCCGAAGCAGAATCGGGCCAAGCCCGTATTCCGGCTCCGGGAAATCGATTCGGGGAGCTCTGCTGTCCAGCGCAGCTTGTACCTTTTCAGTAAGCGAGCTTCCCGGAAAATCGGACGGCTGTGCGCCGAGCGAAGTGGAAGCCGCGCTCTGCCCCTCTCCTTCACCCGCGCTTCCGGCTTTTCCATCAACTCCCTCGTCAGCGGCTTTCCGTGTTGCGGTCAACGCTTTTGCAGCCAACGCTGACCCAAGAAGCGTCGTGCTTCCTAAAATAAAATCGCGACGGCCTTTGTAATTCGACATCTCGCTACCTCCTGAGACTCGTGAAGACGACTTTTAACCTGATTAAGCGGCAGCAGTATCTGACATTTTCATCACTTCTTGCAATATATCCGCAATCGCTGTCTCCCAGAAGACGGCTGGCGAGCTTCCTGCTGCCGTTGCCAGCGCCGTCCGAATCTCGGAATTTGCGCCTCTTCTTGTGAATTCCAACAACTGCTCATCTGAAAGCTCTGGATAATACTCAACGTATTGCGAAAAGTCCTCTTCGATGTCATTAAAGTGTCGAGACAGTAATACGGGCTTTCCAGAGAGAATATATTGAAAAAACTTGATCGGAGATTCGTCGTGTGTCCTGTCGCTCAGATATGGAATTAGTCCGACATTGAACTTCTGAATCAGTGCAGGTGAGTCTGCCGCGGAAAAGCCTCCATGCATCGTCACTCCTTTGATGGAAGCCAATTGAGCAGCCGTTACTTTGTGATAAACATGCCCGCAGATCAGCGTCTTCAGGCCGAGAGATGCACAGCGTCTGATGAAGGCCACGTCGAACTTATCCGTGATAAACCCCAGGAACCCAAGATCGTATTCAGTGTAGTCCGATAATGCCGGGCTTCCCCAGGCTTCCCGCAGCAACCTGTTGGCTATTACACGCGCATTCGTAAAGCCCTCGATGCACTGCCGTGTAACGCCGGTAACGACATCGGCATGGTCTTTTACAAAAGCATACTTTGCGCTCGTCAGTTCCCGCTCAATGGCATCGTACATATTATGCTTTGTAAAGTTATCGATCATGTCGTACCAGTATAGGAGCCCCTTCCGGCCACCCACTGGCGGTTGATAGGTTGGATGAAAATCCAGCAAGACCTTCCTGCATTCTGGAAGCTCATCTGCCGTCCACATTGAGAGACCGTCTTCATTCAGCCTGAAGGACCGCGGGGTCCATTTTCTACGCATGGTCAGCTGGCCAATCATGTTCCAGTCAACTCTCTTGTGCCGCCGCAGTTTCGATCCATTGGCCCGCGGCCAGAATAATCGGGCCACAGCTTCCTGGATCGTATCCGGCCGCTCGAACCACACGACTCGCTTCACGCGATCAAGAGATGCCAGCGCACGGATCATCATCAGGTCGCGCACCGTGCAACCGAATCTCCGCTCGAATGCCTCCTTTCGGTAGGAAATAATGGCAAGGTCTACGCCGACTTCTTTTTCTAATGACATACTCTCTCTTTAGCCACAACCGAACGATAAACCAACTTTGCATCAGAGTTACCGCTGGCTGCCTCCCGCAGTCCAGCTCATGATTCATCAAGGCAAACCTGACCCCTTTGTAACCGAGACCCTCGGCGACCACGCTACTGCCCGAGTCGCGGGTAATAAAGCCTGTCTGCCGACAGCCGGTTTCCGAGAGGACTCGGCTTCTTCTACAGAAGTCGGGCGCATATTTAAATACATTCCAAGCCCCAACCCTACATAAATAATGATTGGCCAGGTCTCGACAGAGGTAATCATCAGCCCCGATATGACCAGAATCAATATCATCGATTTCAGGACCGGTCTTTCATCGCCTCCATTTCGCACCGCTCGCGTAAAGATAAGCACTCCAAAAATGATCATCACGAGCCCAAACGGAAAACCCACTTCAAAAACATACTTGGTGAAGATGTTGTGCGGCTCGACCCATACTGCTCCGCACGCTGCGAATACATCCCCAAGCGCACTCCCGGCGCTGCCTGGGCCGAAGCCGAAAAATAGCCCATACCAGTGGTGGGACATATACGTTGAAAATCCGGTATACGAAGCGCCGCGGTTAAGGAACCGTTGATCTCCGGTGGTTTCTTCGAGAATTCCACGGAAGAAATCTCCATCCACCAGAATCGTCACCAGTAGTGCCACAACTCCTCCGCCGAACATTAAGAATTTTCCCGCTGGCCCAGCTTTCTGAGCCAGCCCATATAGCGTGATCAAGACAAAGATCAGCAAAAAGGTGCGGGTGAAGGCCGCATAACAAGCCCAGGCCGCGGTCAGGTAGAGTACCAGCCGCAGCCAAAGCGGAATCCTTCGATAGCAGAGTGCATAAGCACAAAGAACGCAGGCAGCCATCCCGACATGGAATCCGGACGAAAGAAAACTGATAGCGCGAAATCGTCCATTGAAATAATTTGTGTAGTAATTGGCAGACTGATCAGACAGTAGCAGCATGTCATAAGCGGAAAAGGCAAAGTACTGCTTGATCGCGTACAGGCATACATAGAAAAGGGAAATAATAATCGCAAAGTGAACGCGGCTGCGATGCTTGAGCGCGATTCCCGAGCCAGCTGCCAAGGCCACAAAGATCATTACGGTTTTTCTTAGGCCGAGCAGCGCCGTCGAGTAATCCGGGAACTTGTGAACCGCCAGCGGATAAAGAAGCAGGTATGCCGTCAGTAGAATCGTCATCGCGGCGAGTTGTGTAAAGTCCAGCGCTGCTGTTACCAGAAAAATGCAGATGACGCATGCGTCGCAGAGGGACATCAACGCATGGCCCAGCGTAGGATTGACCCCTCTCACGCCCGAGGCAAGCGGACTGAAAAGAATAATCCCCACCAAGACATTTACAAGCCATGCGGGTAGGCTTGACGGATGCTTAGGGGAAGGTGCGACCTGATGACGAGACTTTTGCATCACCTGACGTTACCGATTGGTCCGAGAATCACTGCAATAGCCTCCGCCGCTGGTAATGAATACGAAGCACATCAATCTCCTGACATCAGGGCAGCGGGAAATTAGGATTGACTCCAAGGCGCTCATGCTCTGCATCTGCGATAGATCGCAGGAGCAGCCTGCGCCGCTCGCCGGCACGGTGCCGGATTGCCAAAAGCCATATCACCATCAGGCAGATCCTGCGGTTCAGTCTGCGGACGGCAGGCGATGTTGTCATGTCCCGCTTCTCAAAATAGGTGAAGTTACGGCAATTGTAATAGGCGCGAACATCGCTGTCCCCGCACAGTAGTGCCTCCAACCCTGATCCGTAGCGGGACCGCAGGTTCCACGAGTTCTCAAGGTCGGCAAGGGTCGCCGTGGTGATCAACCAGATCTTTCCACCCGCTCGCGTAACGCGATGAGAGAATTCATAGTCATCACCATAAAGAACCAGCCGCCGATCGGGCACTCCATGCCTGGCGATCAGGCTGCGGTGAAAGTACATCCCGCCATAAGGCGCCACTACCCTTTCAATCCTCCATGGGATGCGATCCTGCCTCGCATCCGTTCCACTTTTTCGCCGCATACGTCGCCAAAGCTTCGCAGGAGCATCTGCAAGGTGAAAGCACAGAAACGCATTACAGCGGAGCGTTGTCTGTTTGCCGGAAACGACCTCCGCACTATTCAGCTGCTGGTGCTCTTTTCTCATGCCAACCACGATCAGGTTGTCGACAGGCGTCTCCATTACTGCCTGCCCATGTGCTTTTTGCAAAGCCGCGAGCGTGCCTGCATGCAGCACGTTATCATCATCCAAAAGCAGAATGTGTTCCGCTCCTGCTTCGAGAGCCGCTTCTATCCCCACCGCAAATCCATTGGCTGATCCAGAATTCTTTGGCAGGGAAATAACCTGAACACGGTCGCCGAAAACCCGTGCGGTGCATTCGGCAATCAGCTCCTTAGATCCGTTATTCACCACAACCGCCCGCTCACAGCCTTCACGAAAGCCCGAGTCAAGACACTGGCGGAGCAGCTCCAGCCGTTTCCCGTAAGTCACGGTAACCAGCGTGGTGGTCATAATCTTCTTTCCTCAAGACTCGCGTCTCGACTCGTATTGTCAATCGCCCTGCTTAGCATCTCAAACACTGCGCCTTAGCATAAGAAGCCGCAACAAGCTCCAATTCATAACTCCAAGAGCCCCATCGGTTATCAGGCTCGACCACGCTGCTCCATGCCATCCGTGGCTGGGAATAAGCCAAAGATTCAGAAAGAAGTTCAGACCAGCGGCGATCACCTGGGCTCCAGTACGGTAATTCTGCAGACCAGCTCCCGTCAGAGACGACCCTGTCATCTGATGCACGCTTCTGAAAATCGGGATCAGGCACAGCCAGCGCAGAGCCGCTACACTGCTCAGGAATCCGTGCCCCAGAATAAGCGGGATCAGTGGCGATGCGAAAAACAAGACAATAGCTGCGGCCAGCGAGAGCGGTACAGCCCGCTTCAACAGCCGATGCGACAGCTCCGACGCTGACCCCAGTCCCGCAGCTCCGCGCTGGAAAAATCGGGGAAGCGCAGCATCGCGAATCGACAGGATCGGCAGTGTGGCAATATCCACTGCTCGATATGCCATTGTATAGATGCCGTTCGCCAGATTCATACCATAGTGGCTGAGCATCGTCTTGTCGATGTCGTTGTAGACCGAGCTGGTTGATACGGCGAAAGAGTATCCGAAACCCTCGATGCCATGCTTCCAGAACAGGCGCGGACGCGGACGCGGCGGCCCGCAAAGCACCGTCGCGGCAATGACCGCGGCGACGGCAACCGCGAAGGAGACCGCAGTGGTGGCAATCATCCATTGAAATGCCGTGGCATGGTGCAGAGTTAACAACATCGTCACCGCGGTCAGGGCGCGTACAACGTTCGTCAGGAGATTGAGGATGGCAGTGATTCGAAGCTTTTCAAAGGCTTGAAAAACACGCCCCGATTCCAGCGTGAGCTGCGCGCACAGACAGTTGGCGAATGCGGCCAGCGCTACCAGATGAGCGCTCGATGGATTTAGCAGGTGTCGGCCAAGAAGGTGAAGGCCGAAAATCAGCAGCCCACCCATAGTTGACGTGACCAGCACTACGTTTCCCCAATACGCCTTGGACTGGCTATGGTCGAGCGAGACATAGCGCAGAAACACAGTGCCTGTCCCTAGCGGGCTGTAGGGAGCTGCCAGGTTGGTAAAGGCATATGCGCCGGCAAAGATTCCGAATTCCACAGCTCCAAGCAGGTGCGCCAGAACCACGAAATAGATGGCTTGGGAGACAACGCCGATTCCCTGTCCGGCCATCATCCATCCGGCATTTCGCGCTATGGCGCTGCGACGGATCTTTGCGTATTCCTGAGCAAGCTTGCTTCCTATAGCGGTCATCATAGATGAATCTGTAAGAGTCATCGGCTGAGATGAACCGGACTATCTTCCGTTGATCGTCGGCGTAACAACGGCTCTTAAAACATCCGGTCGCTCACGTTACATTTCAGAACCGGTAGACTGCTGCGGAGGCTGCTGCGGAGGCGAGGCCCGCCGCACCAAGCGCGAAATTCCGGAGATAGCTGAAAGGCACATAAATAATGTCATTCGCCTGCAAGGGCATGTCTGGCTTTTTGCCTTTCTGCATATCGCTCAACGGCAAAGGCGTTTCGATATAGCCGGCTTCCGTCTTGCGGATAAGCTTGGCGTGCGACGGGACGGCTGTGTGGTTCGTACCGCCGGCCCTGGCCACCAATTCCAGAACGGTGAGCTGGGCTTCATTATTGGTCATGGTGTATCCGCCCGGCATCTTTACGTCGCCTAGCACATACGCAATCCCAGCTTTGGGCACAATAACAGTATCCCCGGGATTGACCTTGACTGCGGTATCCAGTGAAACTCCTGCATCATTGGAAACGAAGTAAGGTATTTTCTCCTTCGTTCCTTTTCGCTCGATCAGAATTTTGCGGTCTGCCAGCTCCGTCAGCCCGCCTGCCATTGAGAGAACATCAAGAACAGATCGAGGCGTTTCGATTACATAGGTGCCCGGTACCTTTACCTGCCCCAGAATGGAAACCTTTTGTGTGGCGTACTCAGCCACCGTCACAAGAACATGGGGCTTCAGAAGAATGTGATTGTGCACCAGCACCTCTTCGATTACCCGTGCGGCCCCGCTGGGTGTCAAACCCGCAACCCTAACCTTGCCGCCCATAATCAATTGCAGATTCCCGTCGTCGGTGACGCGCCCGGTTTGCTCCAGCTCAGGAGTATCGAACACCTGCACATGGAGCAGGTCACCCGGGCCGATCAAGAGGCTTTCGGAACTCTGCGCAAATGCAACACCGGTGCACAATAGCAAGAGCCAGGACAGGATCCACTTATTTCTTTTCATTGCCCTCACCATAAACCTTGCTGCGATAGCCGTAGTAGCCATAGTAGTTGTAATAGCCGGTGTCGGCGGCGCTCAAGCCATTGAGCACAACGCCTATGTAATGATCGTGACCCTCACTTAGCATCTGATAGCTTCTCTCAACCTGGGGCCGATGGGCAACGCGGCTCCTCACCAGAAGGAGCGTCAGATCCACCATATAGTTCAGGATCACTGCATCGGTCACCGGCAGGACCGGCGGTCCGTCGAGAACGACAAAATCAAACTGCTTGCGCCATTCTTCAAGCGAGCGCCGCATCACATCTGAACCGAGTAATTCCGCTGGGTTCGGCGGAGGCACGCCCGCCAGTAGCGCATACAGATTGGGCACGCCCGGAACCTGCTGAATGGGTGCTTCCTTTACTTGGCCGGCTAGCAGCGCGCTGAGCCCCTGCCCTTGCGGCAGGTTCAACCTCGTGCGCAGCGCGCTTCTGCGCAGGTCAGTATCGACGAGCAGGACACGCTTGCCTGGCTGAGCCAGCACCGCAGCCAGGTTTGGGGTAAAGAGTGTCTTTCCCTCTCCCGCGATTGAACTTGTCACCTGAATTACTTTCGGAGGTTCTCCGCCTCGCGCCAACAGCAATGAGGTCCGGATCGAGCGGATAACCTCTGTATATGTCGATTGCGACTCTCGCACCGCGATCAACGGGCTGGCTCCGCCTGCCTGCGCAGCAAGTGGATCTCCCATCAGTTGCGGAAGGGCCCCCATCACGGACTGACCAAGCAGATCCTCCAGGTCGGCGATGCCGCGTATCTTGTTGTCGAACATATCCACCACAAGAGCGGAGCTGCACCCAAGAAACAGGCCGCCGACAATAGCAACCGCCAGGTACAGCGGGATGTTGGGCTTGGTGGGCTTTGCCGGCACCCGGCCCGGGTCAACGATAGTAATGTTCGAGGACTTCAGTCCCGCCAGTACGCCGGCTTCCTTCAGGCGCTTCAGCAGGTCTTCATACAACTCGCGGCTGTCATCGGCTTCTTGACGAACAATCACATACTTGATTGCCTTGTCGTTTAGAGCGTCGGCCTCTTGTTTAGCCGTCTCATATCGCGTGCGCGTGTCTTCTTCCTGCTGAATAGCGATGGTGTAGTCACTGTCGGCGCGCGCCTTGACGCGCTTCACTTCCTGGTGGATGGCGTGGTCGGTTGCGGCAATCTGCGCCCGCAACTCACTAAGCTTTGGATACGCGGAGCCGTATTTCGCTTCTGCGTCCTGCAGCGAAGCCTGTTGCGCAGCCTCCTGCTCGCGCAGGCTTTGAATCACCACCAGAGAGTTGTTCGCAGCCGTCGCGCTCCCTCCCAGAACATTGCCTGCCAGGCCCGACAGAGTTTCTGCATCGCCTGCCTTGGCTGCCTGCGCAATGGCTGCTTTCAGGATCCGGTTCTGTTGCGCTGCCTCCAGCGCCTGCGTTGTCTGCTGTAGTTGGTCAATAACCCCCGAATATGCCTCTTCCCGTCCCTGAGCATCGGTAGTCCCAAAGCTGTACACATTGGAGTCGCGTTGCAACTCCTCTACCTGCGCCTGCAGGTCTTCTGTCTGCTTGCGCAGATCTCCCAGTTGACCATTCAGCCACGCCGACGCCTGGTTCGTCGCGTTATAGCGTGTCTGGAAGGTATAGTCCTGCAGCGATTGCATCAGCATGTTGACAACCGCTGCAGCCAGCTTCGGGTCGGGGTCCAGATAGTTGATATCGATCAGCCTGGTGCCGTTTTCCACCTTCACTGTCAGGCGATCGGAGAATATCTTCAGCACATGCTCGCGCCGCCGCGGAGCCTCTTCAAGGCTCGCCGTCGGTGATTCCGGTAAAGTCTCTCCCGGCGTAATCAGGCTATATATGCGATTCAGCCACAGCCACCTGGGCTGAAATCCGCGTGTCTTGTCCAGATGAAGGGCTTCGACTGTCTCCAGTGCGAGCGTATCCGATTGCAGAATATTTGCCTGCGTCTTGAGCTCGATGTCCGCGTCAAGGCTGCTGCTGGCGTCTCCGGCAGCGCTCATCATTGTGTCAAGCCCCATCACATCGGAGCTTTCCTTCTGCACCTGAATCGTACCGTCGGCCTCATAAAGCCGCGTGCAAACAATACAGTAAAGAATGGTAAGGACCACCAGCCCTGCAACCACCCCGAAGACTACGATTCGCCTTCGCCTCCAGATTGCGACCATGTCGCGTAGGGTTAGTGTCTTCTCCGGGCGAATCTCCAAAATTTACGACCTCGCTTTCATATTTCTCGTTTCCGGTTAAATGGGCCGGAACGCAAACCAGTGGTGAAATCTCAATAGCCTGCCCCTCGATTGACGGCACATAGGTAAATAGCCCCGACAATCGAGATTTGGGGAGATCGAATGAGGCTTTGCCAACATGCACGGCTCACATGTGCAGTCGAAAACATCTAGCCGGAAACTCCTTGCGAGGGAGATTCGCGGAATCTTGCCGCTAGGGACTCAGAAGTAAGCATCTCACCTGCGGTCACCGGGGCATGTCGCTGCCGTCCACCCAGCCTTCGCACTGTCCATTGACTGTGCGGCATGGCAATCCACTTCCTCAACCTTTCCATCATTGTGGTAACAGTCTAAATGCCTTCGACCGGATGGTTAAAATAAAAAAGAGAACCCCCATTGCAGCATTTACTCGACAAACTCAATCCCCGGCAGCGCGAAGCTGTCGAAGCCGTCGACGGCGCGGTGCTTATTCTTGCCGGAGCAGGCTCTGGCAAGACGCGCGTCATCACCCACCGCATTGCCTATCTCATCCAGCAGCACGGCGTCGCGCCAGACTCCATCCTCGCCGTCACCTTCACTAATAAGGCTTCCGCGGAGATGGCCGAGCGCGTCGAAAAACTCATCGGCCACTCGACTCTGGCCAAACCTGTCGTCGCCACATTTCACTCATTTTGCGTACGTATGCTGCGTCGCGACATCGAGGCTCTGCGCATCAACAACGAAGGCCTCACCAAAAGCTTCGCCATCTACGACGAGGCCGACCAGCAGGCCGTCGTCAAGGCCGCTATGCGCCGCATGGGCCTTGACGACAAACAACTCACGCCGCGCGTGGTGCTCTCGAAAATCTCCTGGGCCAAAAACCACATGATCGATCCTCAGGAGTACTATCTCAACTCCGCCGACCCCACTAGCGAGCGGATCGCCCACATCTTTGAGGCCTATAAAAAGGACCTGCGCAAAGCCAATGCCCTCGACTTCGACGATCTGCTGCTCGAAGCGGTCCGGCTCCTCAAATCCTCCGCTGAAGTCCGCGAGCGCTACAACCGCCGCTACCGATATCTACTGATCGACGAATATCAGGACACAAACCGTCCGCAGTACGAGCTGATGAAGCTGCTCGCCGGCGAAGAAAAAAACGTTTGCGTCGTCGGCGACGAAGACCAGAGCATCTATTCATGGCGCGGTGCTGACATCCGCAACATTCTTGAGTTTGAAAAAGATTTCCCCAACGTAAAAACCATTCGTCTCGAACAAAATTACCGCTCCACGCAGATCATCCTCGAAGCCGCATCCGCCGTCGTCTCGCATAACACGCAGCGCAAGGGCAAGTCACTCTGGACCTCGCGCGAAGGTGGCTCGCCGATTGGCTACTACGAAGCTCCCGACGGCGAAAATGAAGCGCTCTTCATCGCCGATACCATCCAAAAATACCTGCGCAGGGTAGGCCAGAGCGAAGAGTCGCCGCGCGCTGCCGTGCTCTACCGCACCAATTCTCAGTCGCGCCTTATTGAAGAAGCGCTGCGCCGCTATGGCATCAAGTACACCATGGTTGGCGGTTTCTCCTTCTACGAGCGCGCCGAAATCAAGGACCTGCTTAGCTACCTCAAACTCGTGCAGAACCCGCACGACTCCATTGCCCTGCAGCGCGTCATCAACACGCCCACACGCGGCATCGGCAAAACCACAGTCGAAACTCTCGAACGCATCGCGCTCGAAACCGGAACCAGCACCTGGACCGCAATCGGCCGCGCTCTCCGCGAAAAACTTTTGCCGTCGCGCTCACTCATCGCCCTCGACAGTTTTCGCCACATGATCGAGGATGCATGCGCGCTGCTTTCACCCGGCTTTGCTGAAAAGCTCACCGCCGATCTATCCCCGGACGGTCCTGAATCCGGCACCGGCTTCGATATCACTGCCGGCGCTTCTGACGTTGATGATCCCGAGACAAGCTTTGATACCAGCTTCGACTTCGGCGAGGCCGGGCAACCGGCGCTTGCTCTGTCTCATGAAGCAGCCCTCGATCCTGTAGCCTTCAATCCCTTTGAAAATGAGCCCGCTGTCCCTCACGCTGCTCCAGCAGATTCAGGGTTGGCATCTGATGAGGACAACGCCGTTCCTGGCTTCCGTAAGCCCGGCGGCGCAGCTACTCTGCCCGAACTCATCAAGTTCCTCATCGATCGCAGCGGATACATCCGCTCGCTCGAAGAAGAAGGCACGCCGGAGTCCTTCTCGCGAATTGAGAACCTCAAAGAACTGGCCAACGCCGCTCAGGACGCAGAGGAGCGCGGCGAAACGCTCGCCGAATTCCTCGACCACGCCGCGCTCATCAGTGACACCGACCAGTACGAATCCGATTCGCGCGTCACGCTGATGACCCTGCACTCCGCCAAGGGCCTCGAATTTTCCACTGTCATTCTCGCGGGAATGGAAGAAGGGCTCTTTCCGCACTCCCGCACGCTCAACGACCCTAATCAGATGGAAGAAGAGCGCCGCCTCTGCTATGTCGGCCTCACGCGCGCCATGAACTCGCTTATGATTACGCGCGCACGTTACCGCCGCCGCTACGGAAACGACATGCCCGAGGCCAGCCTGCCTTCACGCTTTCTTGAGGAGATACCCGCGCATCTGCTCGAGCCAGTCGGTGGAACCAGTGCAGCAGCCATGGAGCGTGCCCGCTATGGAGGCAATTACGGCGAAGAAGATTCCGTACGTCATTACAGTTACGAGGACGAGGACCAGAGCACCTATACGCGACAGCACACCAAAGGACGCGCGGCAAAGTCTCCCGACTCCATCGACAACATCGCCCGCTTCTTCTCTTCGCGCGGATCAGCCGTCTCAAATCCGGCACGACCCAAACTCGACGTTCCCGCTTCTGCCGGGTCCACCGGAATCAAAGCCGGCCAGCGCGTCCGACATCCGAAATATGGCGAAGGTATCGTCTTTCGCCGCGAAGGCGATGGGGAAGACGCGAAGATTACGGTACAATTTTCAAAGTTCGGAGTGAAAAAACTGGTGGAAAAATTCGCCCAGCTTGAGCGGCTCTAGGCGCTGCAACCCGCTCGAACAAAAATTCAAGAGAATCCCGTTTTAGAAAACGGTAAGGAAACGAATGGCAAATACAAAGTCAATCACGGACAAGACAGAACGCAAGAAAGTAAAGCGCGCAGCGCGAAAGAAGGCCGCTCCTAAGGCCCCACGTACTACACCCCGCGGTTCCGCCAAAAAGAAGGTCAGGAAGCTTGTCCGCGGCCAGAGCAAGCGCTAAGCCATCGCCCCATCGAAACATTCGCAATGGTATCGATGGGGCGTCGCCTTTCCCTCGCAAAACGCACTTGCGATCCCGTAGGCGGCTCGCCATCGAATTACAGTTGCCTTGAATAGTCAATTCCCAGTACGCTTAACTCCACGACCAGCGGGAGTGGCCACGCAAAGCGGATACCTGGACGGCCAGTCCCTCATCACCCTTTGATCGAGGAGCTAAAGCTGCCACACCAGGTCTTTTGCTGTAAATCCATCGACAAGCTCATCGCCGAGTCGGAGAACCCCGAGCACAGGCTTCGCAAAACGCTCGGACCGGTTTCACTCACTGCTCTCGGTATCGGAGCCGTCATTGGGTCCGGCATCTTCACTGTTATCGGCACGGCACTGGCCGGCGAAAAGTTCGACACCTCGTCCATCTTCAACACCCCTCTTCTCGATTACGTTATCCACCACACTGCGCTCGCTGGACGTCCCGGCGCCGGTCCCGCTCTCGCACTTTCGCTCGTGCTCGTCGCCATCGTCTGCGCATTCACCGGCCTTTGCTACGCCGAGCTCGCGTCCATGATCCCCATCGCTGGCTCAGCCTACACCTATACCTATGCAACCATGGGCGAGCTGATCGCCTGGATCATCGGCTGGGATCTCATCCTCGAATACGCCTTCTCCAACATGGCTGTGTCAGTCGGCTTTGCAGGGCACGCTGTCGCATTCATGGACTGGTTTGGAATTCGTCCTTCATTGCGATGGATTTCGCCCGCCTATCTGCCCTCCGGCCTCCAGGATTTTCAAGGACACACCCTCTACGATCCCGGATGGCATTTTGGCTTCAACATTCCTGCATTCCTCATCGTGATGATCCTCACGGTTATTCTCGTGCGCGGTATACGTGAGTCGGCCGAGACCAACAACATCATGGTGCTGCTCAAGATCGCAGCCATTCTGCTGTTCATCGTCGTAGGATCGCACTACATCCATCCGGATAACTGGCATCCGTTCTACCCCAACGGGTGGTCTGGAGTCCTTACCGGCGGCTCCATCATCTTTTTCACCTACATCGGATTCGACTCCGTCTCAACTGCCGCGGAAGAATGCAAGAACCCGCAGCGCGACGTGCCTATCGGAATCATTGCCACACTCATCATCTGCACCGTCCTCTACATCGGTGTCGCGATCGTTCTCACCGGCCTTATTCCGTGGAGCAAGCTCGTCGACGATGCAGCTCCCGTCGTCAACACCATGAAGAAGGTCTACGCCGCGCATCCGGGCACAGTCCTGCACTGGACCCATCTCGCCGTTATCGTCGGTGCGATGCTCGGAATGATCTCCTCCATCCTCGTCTTCCAGATCGGCCAGGCCCGCGTGTGGTTCGCTATGTCCCGCGACCGGCTCCTGCCCAAGGCCTTTTCCAGAGTCCACCCGCGCTTCCGCACCCCAAACGTATCCACCTGGGTCGCAGGATTTGTAGTCGGCATTCCCGCCGGCCTGCTCGACATTGGTACGCTGTCAGACCTGACTAACATCGGCACGCTCTTCGCCTTCGTGTTGGTCTCAGCCGGCGTTCTCGTCCTGCGCTATAAAGAGCCCGATCGGCATCGCGGCTTTCGCTGTCCCGGTGGCCCTGTCTTCCCCATTCTCAGCATTGTCTTCTGCGTGTTGCTCATGACCGGTCTGCCCATCATCACCTGGCTGCGATTCTTCATCTGGCTCGCCATTGGCCTTGTGATTTACTTCTTCTACAGCCGCAAGCGCACCGAGTTTCACCCCAGCAACCGCAAATAATACCCAGGCCTTGAGCCATGAATATTGACTCGCTCCGCAAATTCCTGCTCTCGCTTCCTCACGTCGAGGAAACCATGCAGTGGGGCGACAATCTCGTCTTCTGGGTAGGAGACAAAGCCATCGGCGGCAAAATGTTTGCCTTAGCGAACCTCAGCCGCGACAGCAACGGCGTTCTGTCGTTTGCCGCCGGGCCCGAGCGCTACCATGAGCTGCTTGAAACCGATGGCGTTTTCCCCGCTCCTTACATGGCTCGCATCTTCTGGGTCGCGATTGAGCACTACGATGTCTTCCCTTCCGCAGTTTTCCAGGAACTCCTGCGCAACGCCCATCAGCTCACGCTTGAGAAATTGCCTGAACGCACCCGCGACGTGCTCGCTATGCCCGCGGCCGAGCGCAAAAAGCTCATTGCCGCCTGCCGAAAACGGCAGGCATCTGGGGAAAAATCACGCTAGTCCGCGTTATTTACTGCTTCGTATCCAGCGGATGCTCCGCATCCTTGTAAAACTCGTTCTGTAGTTCCAGGCTCGTCTGGTCGGCCTTCACTGCCTTGATCACATTGGCAATGCCGTCTTCCCATGCCTTCATGTCGTACTCACCTAATTCTTTGGTTGCCAGTGCGCCGTTGCCGGAGTAGTGGTTCGGAAATCTCGCATACCACCAGATGCCTGTGTACACACCGGGAGGCAGGTTCTGTCTGTGCAGGTCCGCGCCCGATTCCTGGTTCGCGCGATCCAGATGCACCAGGTCCGGCCGCGAGACCATAGTGTTCGAAGTCTCGCTTTGCCCCGCGTGCATATCCAGCTTGTCAGTCACTTCTGGCCCGCCCTTTGCACTCGATCGTGACCACCAGTAGACATACACCACATAATCGTGCGGCTTATCCAGTTGTGTCTGCGCGAAATAAGGCAGGAAACTCAGATTGCCGCCATGACCATTCACAATGACGATCTTCTTGCATCCATTTCTGGACATCTCATCCGTAGTCGCCTGTAGCAGGCTCAACTGTAAGTCCCTGCTGTAGGACACCGTCCCAGGCTGCTGCCTCGCTTCGGCAATCTGTCCGAAGTAGTAGGCGGGAAAGATCACTGCGTATTCTTGCTCCACCGCATGCTCTACTGCATAGCGCACGTTAATGAGGTCGGTTCCTATAGGCAAATGCGCCCCATGTTTCTCGAGAATTCCAAAGGGAAGCACGCAGACACCCTGCGCCTGATGAATTGCCTGGATAAAATCCGGCCCGGTCAGCTCTTCCCATTTCGCGGAGAGCTTCTGCGTCTGCTGAGCCCACAGCGGTGCAGCACAAATCAGGAACGCTAATGCAATCACTCGTCGCACACAACCTCCTTATTTCCAGCGTCCCACCATACTATTCGTCTTCTGGATTCGCAACGGTGAAAGACTTTGAGTTCTTACGCTGAATTCGCGCGGTAATTCAGTGCTTCGGGGCGCAGCAGCCGAAGCCGCTTTTTCGCCATCCTGAAGGTCGCATGCTCTACACCGATCACTTCCCCATCCGCCTCGACCAGCAGCGGAGCTGCATACGAAACTCCGGCGACGGGTTTGCACACAATCTGCGCTGCGTCTTCATAATGCGGATAAGGCAGCCCCGGGCCCCTGCCATTTCTTGGAAAATGGCCGTTCAAGGTCCTGCTTTTGCGCGTAAACAACGCATGGAACATTGCGTGCGTCAGCCCCGCGCGGCCCGTTTCCTCAACAGCCGCCATTCGTAACTGTGTCGAGTACAAATCCCCGCCAGGCTGCCACCGGTTGATCTCCGCTACGCGCACGCTCAATAGTTCGCTGGCACGGAACCGCTTCACAGCGCCGTCCACGCCTGTCATCTCCACATTGAAAGGTTGAATGGGATGCTTCAGCAGCAGGCGAATGCCGCCCGCATAATAAGCCGTGCGCCCGCCAAAGCGTTTGCCGTTGCCGTTTGGAGACAAATCCATCAGCGCCGCATGTAGTCCCATGCCCGCTGCAATCGTAAAATACCAGCGGCGCTCGCTGCTGCCACCTTCGCCTCGGCCTAACGCACCGCACACAACCTCGCCTAGCGGAATCGAAACAACATTCCCGTTTCCATTCCGCTGTGCGCGCAGTGCGGCCACAGGATCGCGGGGTAGGCACAGATTCTGCGCCAGCACATTCCCCGTTCCGAAGGGAAGCGCGCCCAGCGCCACCTCTGAACCCGCCACTCCCTGCATGACCTGAAAGAACGTTCCGTCTCCGCCGCAGGCAAAGATTGTGTCAAAACCGCTTGCGACGGCTTCCCGCGCCTGGTCGCCTGCTGAATAGGCAGAGAGCGTGTCCTGCATCTCGACTAAGCAGCCGTCTTCGCGCAGGAGCGCAGCGCAGCGCTCGACTATCGCGCGTCGCTGCCCGCGTCCTGTCAGCAGAGGATTCAGAAAAAATGCGACCCGGCGCATAAAGATCAGACTAACGCGAGACTGCGCGGAACGCGACAAAAACTATGCACTAGAATGAAAAATCGAGCGTTGCAAAGGGCACCACACCGCATCCGACAGGAGAAATACCTCAGCATGAAAGTGGGAGTCTTCACTCCGCTGCTCTCGCAGCTTCCGCTGCCCGCCGTTCTCGAAAAGCTCAAAGTGCTGAATATCGACACCGTAGAGCTGGGCACCGGCAACTATCCCGGAGATGCACACTGTAAGCTCTCCATGCTCGACGACACCGCGGCGCTTACCGAATTCCAGAAAGTCCTCGCCGACAACGGTGCATCCATCAGCGCGCTCAGTTGCCACGGCAATTCGCTGCACCCTGACACCGCGCGCGCCAAACATGACGCTGAGATCAGCCGCAGCACCATCCTGCTCGCCGAAAAACTCAGCGTTCCCGTCATTGTCGACTTCTCCGGTTGCCCCGGCGACTCGCTCAGCGCAAAATCGCCCAACTGGGTTACTTGCCCCTGGCCTCCGGATTATCTGGAAATCCTCGATTGGCAGTGGAATGAGGTCGTTGCACCCTACTGGATCGAACACGCAAAGTTCGCCGCCGATCACAACGTCAAAATCGCTATAGAAATGCATCCCGGCTTCGTTGTCTACAGCCCGGAGACGCTGCTTCGGCTCCGCTCCATTGCCGGTCCAAATATCGGCTGCAACTTCGATCCCAGCCATCTCTTCTGGCAGAACATCGACCCTATCGCCGCCGTTCGCGCGCTCGGCGATGCCATCTTCCACGTCCACGCCAAGGACACTCAGCTCTACCCTGCCAATCTTTCTCGTACTGGAGTCCTCGACACCAAACCCTATACCGACGAGCGCAACCGCGGCTGGATCTTCCGCACCTGTGGCTACGGCCACGGCGCGGAATGGTGGAAGGAATTCGTCTCAACCCTGCGCATGTTTGGATACGACTATGTCCTCTCCATCGAGCACGAGGACAGCCTGCTTTCCGCTGAAGAAGGACTCACAAAAGCTGCCGATTTTCTCAACGATCTTGTCATCCGCGAAAAGCCCGGCGCGGCGTGGTGGGTTTGATTCGCATTTTGAAGCGAGGGCACGCTAACTCGACGGACCGTCGTCACTTGATCGCACAAAGATCGCCGAAGCGCTGTCCGAATAGACTTTCTCCCAGCCCGGCAGATACGGCAGCACATATGCCATCGGAGCATCACGCTCGATCACGCAGAACTTCACGTCGTACTTGTTCAGCAGAGCTGTCGGATCATCCTGCAGCGTGGCCCATTCGCCGTACTGGCGGAAAACTCCGGCCCACTCGTATAGGTCGGAGCGGCCATCGATAAAAACCGGATGTTCCGGCATCGCCCAGATCATATATCCGCCATATACATACGAATTCAGCATGTTCCCGGAAAGATGATGGCTCCTGATGTATTCCACCGCCTTCACCGGATTCCCCGTATCGACTTCTTTGATCAAAGCCGCGCGGCTTGGAAAGGCGAAGAATACCGCCACTGCAGCCAGGGCGATAAAAATGGCGTTCGGAACTGCCCGGTCTTTTTCCACCTCGTATTTGTCCCACGCATCGGCCAGTAGGCGCGAAACAACGGGCGCAGCAAGAACCCCGAATGCAAACGACATGCGGCGATGGCTCAGTGCAAACCATGCGCTCATCGCCAGCAGCAGCAGCTCATGCAGGTACAGTCGCTCCGACCGCCGGACAATCGGGCAGAGAAACACGAACGCCAGAACTGCCAGCAGCGCGGGCCCGCGGGGATCGCTCATGACTAGCGGCTTCCATTCATCGATCTGACTCGTCACCAACGGCTGGCGTAGCATCGTGTCCAGTGGATACAGCACCTGCTTCGCGCCCGTTGGATTCACGAAGATCGCTGCTGCCGAAAGCAGCATAGCGAACATCAGTGCTCGCCTCGCGCCGGCATCCCAGCGAACTGACACAAGCCCGCCGTGCTCGAAACCGAAGAACGAACAAAACCAGAGCACTCCAAGCACCACCAGGCCGAGAAAGAACGACCCATGGCAGTTCACCCAAAGCACAAACAGTGGCGGCAGCAGAAAAAACCATCGTCGGTTGCGCGAATATCCCAGGTACACCACCAACAGTTCGAGAACTAAAAGCACATAGCTGATAACCTGCGGCCGCACTACCAGTCCCCCAGTGGAGAAGAACCAGACAATCAGTGCCCCCAGAAAGCTGATCTTGGCATTGCCTGAATAAAAGCAGCACAGCGCATACCCGGCGACCACCAGCGTCGTCGTAAACAGGCAGAGCCAAAGCATCATGCCTGAATAGCCGCCCAGCCGGTACGCCCCATAGATCAGCGCTTCCGAGAGCCACTCCTGAGGAACGATCGCATGATGGTTGGTCGTGTACGAGAAGAGGTCGGTGGTTGGAATCGAATGCGTGGTCCAGATGACCTCGCCTGCCTTGAGATGCCACCACATGTCCGGATCGTTGAAACGGTCGCGGACCGTGAGCACGGCAAGCACCGCCAGAGCGCTGGCGATGACCACTGGAAAAGAAAAGATTCTTCGAAGAATATTGGAATCAGCAGGTCGGTCGGTATTGTCGGCAACCTGAGATGCAGCGCTCAAGCCGTTTCCATATCCATGTTGTCCTGCGCAAGCATCGGGTCACGCTCCGCAAGACGAATCAGCCTGTGCAGATACGCGCGTGAGATATTCAGGCTGCGCGCGGCCAATGTCTTGTTCCCGTGATTCTCCCGTACGGCGGCTGCGGCCAATTTGACCTTATAGTCGCGAAGCTGCCGCTCAAAGGAGTTCGCCGGGTGGTAATCCGAGATGCTGATCGCACTCTCTTCATGGATATTCGCAGGCAGGTCTTCTTCGTTGATGCGCGTGCTGCTGGTGACAATGATCGCCCTTTGGATCACATTCTCCAGTTCGCGCACGTTGCCAGGCCAGGAATAGGACTGCAGCAGGCTCATCGCTCCGGCAGTAATCTCATCCACCGGCTTCTGGTAAATCTGCGTGTAGCGCTGCAGGAAATGGTCCGCGATCAGCGCGATGTCTTCGGGGCGGTCCTGTAGCGCAGGCGCCGTAATCTTCATCACGTTGATCCGGTAATAAAGGTCCAGGCGGAACTTGCCTTGAGACACCAGCTCGCCCAGGTCCGCATGCGTAGCAAAGATCAGGCGCGCGCGCAGCGGAATAACCTTGCTGCTTCCAAGGCGGCTGAATTCACGCTGCTGCAGCACCCGCAGCAGTTTGACCTGTGTGGAGGGGCTCAGTTCGCCAATCTCGTCCAGAAACAGCGTGCCCTCGCCAGCCTGCTCAAAATAGCCTTCGCGCGCTCCCACTGTTCCGGTAAAAGCGCCCTTTTCATGGCCAAACAACTCGGCTTCAATCAGCGTCTCGGGAATAGCGCCGCAGGAAACCGCAACAAAGGGTCGAATCGAGTGTGCGCCCAGATTGTGAATTGCGCGCGCAATCAACTCCTTGCCCGTGCCGCTCTCGCCTGTCACCAGTACAGAAGCATTCAGGCTGGCTACGCGGTGAATCAGGTCGTACACCTGCTTCATCTGCGGACTTGCACCGATCATTTGATCGCAGGCATTAACTTCTTCTACTGGCTGCGGTGCCGCTGTGTTGTTCTCGCGCTTCAGCAGCACTCTCTCATGTACGCGCCGCATCGTCGCTCTCAGCTCTCTCACTGAGGGCGGCTTACGGCAGTAACTATAAGCTCCCAGCCGGACCAGTTCTTCTGCGACTCCGCGCAGGCTGTCGTCGGCCATGACCACAGAAGAAATCTGCGCTGCCACAACCCGCTTGCAGGATCCAATGTGTTGCTTCAGTAAATCGTGATCTGAGTCGAGATCGATAATGAGAGCGTCCCAGCTCTCGCTCGCGATATTTTCGAGTACACGATCTTCGTCCGACTCCAACTGAACCTGAAACTCGCGCCCCAAAGCAGAGGACAAAATCGATAAAAGCTTGCGATCTTCCGAGTACAACCCAACCCGCACCATATTGGGGTAATCTCCTTCAGTCCACGCCGATCACAATCAAGGGGCCTTCGCAGCTACGGGGTCGGAGATCTCTCTCCCTGCGCAAAAAATATTGCGATTCTCAGACGGCGGACAAAAAATGCCTCTACTGCATCCTTCTTATTGTACTTGTTCTGCCGCTGGGGACACGGAGAACCTTTTCTTTATCATGCAGATAGTTATTGATAACGAAACAATGCCCAATTGTCCAGCAAATTCTCGGCAAGCTGGAGATGCGTACAATGTCGATAAGTAATCAATTGGTATATTACTTCAGTTACAATAGCTTGTCTCAATATGATACTTGCAATTGGCGCGCCGTACTCCGGTATTTTCGCCGCTGAATCCCGACTTTCCCCTGGTATACACCTTTCTTTTGCCCCTCAGCCATCCAGCATACCGCCCTCCTTCGCCATGGTGGCCATGCAGTATACAGACCCTATTTCGGCGCAATCCTCTCGCGGAATTACGACTTGTGCATAAATCAGACAATGACTAACCCCTGCACTCTCAGGGTGATTGACCCTGAATTTCTGCTGTGGAAAAGCCGCTCATTGGGTCCCTTTCGATCACCTGGAACGGGATCGTTCCTGTTCCTCCCGGTTATGGTTGGAAATCTTCAGCCTTACTTGGTCAATCGGCTCCTGAGACCCAAAATCGGCCCAAAAGTCCCAATTTGGGTGTGTATGACCCGCTTCACCCCCGCATCTTACCTGTAAACAGCCGTTCACACACGCCGAAATAAGGAGCCTCCGGTTCCCTGAATGGCCCTGAATTCAATCTTTTTCCTGTTCTTATAGGGTTTGGACGGCGAATTGCTGTTTTGGGAATACGCTGGGAAAGAAGGGTTGTGTATGCATTCCTCATCCATTGTCTTGTGGTCAACGTTCGTGGTTCTGGTTGTCGCTACCTTTACGGATCTGCGCAGCCGCCGCATCCCCAACTGGCTGGTACTGCCCTTCCTGGTCATCGGGATCGCGCTTTCAGGTTGGTTTCATGGCTGGCGCGGAGTCGAGCATAGCTTGGAGGGCATGGCCCTCGGCGGCCTGCTCTTCGGCATCATCGGCTTGATGGGCGGCATGGGTATGGGCGATGTCAAGCTCTGCGCCGCCATCGGTGCCTGGATCGGACCGGGACAATTATTGACCGCGCTCGTCCTGACCGGGATCGTTGGAGGTATTATGGCTCTGTGCTGGGCCGCAGCCGGCGGGTTCCTCGGTGAGTTGTTTCGCGGCACCGGAGATCTGCTCTTTGGCCTCGGCAAGCGTGGGCTGAAACCCGATCCGGAGAAGACTTTAAGCAATCCTCTGGCGCGTAAGATGCCTTACGCACCGGCCATCGCCATTGGAACACTAGTATCTTTCTTTGCACGTTAGCGCAGGGAACAAGCACCATTATTAAGTTATCGGCTTAAAAATATGCCAGCGTTAAATAACCCCCAAAGAGCGCTGCTACAAACGGGGAGTAATAATTTAGCAATGTCTACCTTCACTCAAAATCCCGATACCCTAGGCTCCGATCTCTTATCGGTCGCGCTCATTGGCCCTGAGGATTCGCGGCGGCGGGAGATCGCGGTGGCCATCGCTGGCCCGCAGGCCACCGTAGCACGGGAGTTCCGTACCTATCCAGAGCTGGATGATGTACCCGAGTTGCTTGAAGCGGGATACAACGTCATCATCATTGATCTCGACCCGAACCCGGAGCAGGCTCTCGACCTCATTGAGCACATCTGCGGTCACAGTGCTGTCACAGTAATGGTCTACTCTGCACACGCCGACTCGGAATTGCTCGTACGCTGCATGAGAGCCGGTGCCCGCGAATTCCTCACTCCGCCCTTTTCCCAAAACACCGTCGCCGAGGCTCTGGTTCGTGCCTCCGTTCGCCGGCCTTCAGGCCGCCCGGCAAAGAAGACTTTGGGCAGGCTGCTCGTATTTACCGGCGCCAAAGGCGGCTCTGGCGTGACCACAATCGCCAGCAATGTGGCTGTGGCCATTGCTCAGGAATCCGGCCAGAGCACTCTGCTGATCGATCTCGACCTGCCGCTCGGCGCTGCCGCGCTCGATCTCGGAATTACCGCCCCTTTCTCGACCGTTGACGCCATTCAGAATATCGGCCGCATGGATTCCAATTTTTTTGCGCGCCTTCTTACCAAGCACAATTCTGGCCTCTCGGTACTCTCGGCCCCAGACAAGTACTCGGCGGTATCAATGTCCTCAGAAACGCTTGAGAGGCTGCTGACGGTCGCGCGGCAGGACTTCGACTATATCGTCGTGGACGCCGGCTCGGCCTCGGGCCAGGCCTTCACAAGCCTGATCGACGCGGCATCGACGGTCTATCTGGTCACGCAGGTCAGCATCTCTGAGCTGCGCAATTCCAATCGTCTGATCGCAGAGTTTTTCTCCGCTCGCGCCACCAAACTTCAGATCGTGCTCAACCGCTTCACGCCGCGCTCGCTGGTGATCGACGAGGATAGCATCACGAAGGCTCTCACTTTGCAGCCGACGTGGAAGGTCCCCAGCGATTATCCGGTGGTGCGCCAGGCACAGAACAGCGCGACTCCATTTGCTATGGGTGATTCCGCCATTGCAGAAGTAATCCGGCAAATTGCGAGAACGGCATGCGGATTGCCTGCAAGTCCAGAGAAGAAGAAGCGGTTTGGCGGGATATTTGGCTGAAGGCAGAAGTTTTTAGAATTCGCAACAACAAGATGGATGGCATAACAACGTGGAGCAACTAAACCTCGAGCAGTTCAAAACAGAAATTCACCGGACGCTGATCTCCAGGCTGGACTTGGAAAAGCTGTCGCGGGTCAACACAGGCCAGGCGCGCCATGCTGTCGCCGGCATGATCAGTGAGATCATCTCCGGGCAGCGTGTGCCGCTGAATCTGACGGAACAGGAGAGGATTCAGGAAGAGCTGCTCGACGAAGTCTTCGGCCTGGGCCCGCTCGAGCCCCTGCTGCGCGATAAGAGCATCTCCGACATAATGGTCAACGGCAAGGACAACGTCTTCATCGAAAAAGGCGGCGTCCTGCGCAAAATCGATGCCTCGTTTCGAGACGACCGTCATCTAATGCAGATTATCGACCGCATTGTTTCGCGCGTCGGACGCCGCGTAGATGAGTCTTCTCCGATGGTCGATGCTCGCCTGCCCGACGGCTCCCGCGTCAATGCCATCATTCCGCCTCTCGCCCTTGACGGTCCCGCTGTGTCCATTCGCCGCTTCGGTACCGGCCCAGTGGCAGCCAGCCAGTTAACTGCGCTCAAGAGTATCTCGCCGGAGATGCTGGAATTGCTCGCCGCTGCTGTGCGCGCGCGTATCAGCATTCTGATCTCAGGTGGAACCGGCGCCGGCAAAACGACTCTGCTGAACATCCTTTCGCAGTTCATTCCCCAGAATGAGCGAGTGGTCACCATTGAGGACGCTGCCGAGCTCCAGCTGGCTCTGCAGAACATTGTCCGGCTTGAAACCCGTCCGCCCAACGTCGAAGGTCAGGGAGCTATCCGCCAGCGGCAGCTGCTCATTAACAGCCTGCGTATGCGTCCCGACCGCATCATCATTGGCGAGGTGCGCGGCGAGGAGGCTTTCGACATGCTCCAGGCGATGAACACCGGCCACGAAGGCTCCATGGCGACGATTCACGCCAACACCACCCGCGACGCTCTCTCCAGGCTCGAGTCCATGGTGGCCATGAGCAACCTGAATCTGCCGGAGAGAACCGTTCGCCAGCAGATCGCATCAGCTATCGCCATTGTCGTTCAGGTCTCGCGCCTCAGCGATGGCAGCCGCCGGGTCGTCAACATCTCCGAAATCACCGGCATGGAAGAAAACATTATCAGCATGCACGACATCTTCAGTTTCCAGAGAAAGGGCATCGGGCCGGACGGAAAGGTTCTCGGCGCGTTCCAGCCGAGCCGCATCCGTCCCAAGTTCCTCGAACGGCTCCGCGTCGCTGGTATCATGCTGCCGCCGAACATGTTCGAGCAAGTCACGGAAGTGAACTAACCACAGGCAAGAGGGAGCAGGTCAAAATGTTACTTGTGATAGTGCTCGTATTCCTGGGTGTATTTGCAGTCGCTGCACTGTTGCTGGTTGCGAGCGGCACTGGCACCTCCCAGCAGACAAAACGAACACTTACCGTGCTACAGGCGGCGCTCACCGCTGCCGACCCTGAGCCGCCCGATCCAATTGTCGATGTCCGCAAGGAAGAACTGTTGAGCGCCGTACCAATGCTCAACCGCATGCTCCTCAGGCTCGAGCTTGCGCCGCGCCTTCGTCACCTTCTCTATCAGGCAAACCTGAAGTGGACCGCCGGCGGGCTCATTCTGATGTCGATCACTTCCTTCGTGATTCCGGCCTATCTTTTTCACCTGAAAACCGGCCTGGTCGGTTTTTCTCTGCTGCTGGGCTTGCTTGTGGGCGCCTCGCCCATGGTGTTCGTGCTCTTCAAGCGGAAGGCTCGCTTCGGAAAATTTGAACAGCAGTTGCCGGAAGCTCTTGATCTGATGGTGAGCGCCTTGCGTGCCGGACACAGCCTTAATTCCTCCATCGATCTTGTGGCGCACGAAGTCCCCGATCCGGTGGGAAGCGAATTCCGCATCTGCTTCGATGAGCAGAACTATGGTCTTGAATTGAAGACCGCAATGAATAACCTGATTTACCGTGTCCCGCTGCAGGACCTCAAAATGGTGGTCACCGCCATCCTCATTCAGAAGGAAAGCGGCGGCAACCTGGCTGAAGTGCTCGACAAGGTCGCCTATGTGATCCGCGAGCGGTTCCGCCTCAAGCGGCAAGTGCGAGTCCACACCGCGCAGGGACGCATGACCGGATGGATTCTTTCACTTCTCCCCTTAATCCTCGGCTTCGGGCTCTACATGATCAACCCGGATAACATGAGCCTCCTGTGGAAGCGTGAAATCGGCGTTAAGTTGCTCTATCTGTCGGGGTCTATGACTGTCGTAGGCGCGTTGATCATTCGCAAGATCGTCAACATGGACGTTTAAGGGTGACTTATGGGAATGGCCTTTTTTGCCTTCATTGTTATCTTTCTGTTGATCGCGAGCGGCGGCCTCATCCTGTTCTACAGGGAGGCAATGCTTCAGCGAATCGCTGCCGTGACTTCAGTGCGCAGCGAGAAGCCCAAGACTCTGATGGGCACGATTCAGCAGACCGGCCTCTCGCTGACCACCGTTGTGGAGCAGCTCGAAAAGGTCATGCCCAAAAGCAAGGCCGAAGTCTCTATCGTGCAGCAGCGCCTCATCCGCGCCGGTTACCGCAACGAGTCAGCCGTCAAGCTGTTTTACGGTGTCAAGGTGGTACTTCCGTTGGCTCTTTGTGCCGTGCTGCTGATCACGGGTATCGGCCACTATAGCCCATTGTTCCTCTACATGCTGGCTCTGGTGCTCGGTTTCCTCGGACCGGACTTCTGGCTGGGCAACAGAATCTCGGCACGCCAGGCGCGTATTCGCCGTGGCCTGCCGGACGTGCTTGACCTGTTGATTATCTGCATTGAAGCCGGCCTGAGCCTTGATCAGGGCGTTCAGCGCACAGCACAGGAATTGACTCAGACACAGCCTGATCTGAGCGACGAGCTCAACGTCGTCGTCCTCGAACAGGCAGCAGGCCGCCCCCGCGGAGACGCGTGGAGGAATTTTGCTGAACGCACAGATGTGGATAGTGTCCGCAACTTGGTCTCAGTGCTCGTCCAATCGGAAAAGTTCGGGACGAGCATTGCCCGCACACTGCGGATTCACTCCGATACCCTCAGAACCCAGCGCCGCCAGAAAGTCGAGGAACAGGCAGCCAAGACGACCGTAAAGCTGGTCTTCCCGCTT
The DNA here is from genome assembly GCA_030037215.1 of Silvibacterium sp. Lineage (GTDB taxonomy): Bacteria > Acidobacteriota > Terriglobia > Terriglobales > Acidobacteriaceae > Silvibacterium. Next base: position 37,785 of record JASHRS010000308.1, read on the forward strand.
GTCCTCTTCATCTTTCCATCCATCTTCCTGGTAACGCTCGGCCCTGCGGCCATCATCATGACGGAATCTTTCAAGAGACTTTTTTAGGAACTAGGAAAGGAGAGCTGACGTGGACAATGTAACGATCATACGGGTTGTAGCCGCCGTTATCGCTGTCGTTCTGCTGGTCATTCTGATTCAGCGTCGTCGCAAAAGAGTGTGAGCTGAGCCCTTCCTTCCTGCCGGGAAGATTGCGGAGCACCGCAATCGCTCCCGTCCGGTACCAGCCGGGCTCGGGAATCCCCCCGGATCGTCCTGGCAGGACAGAACTTTGGGCAGGCTTGCTTCAGGAACGCCCTTCCGGTCTGGTCGAGTAGCGATGGCCGCTCGTCTCACCAGAAGAGCTCCTTCACAATTCACAGCAGGCAGGTATATAGAGAGGAATGACGCGGAGGACTCAAGATTCCAAAGAAACCGGCACCCGGAATGATCGGGTCGTCGTTATGCGTCCGCGAGTGCAGAAACCAATGGAAAGACGGACATATTGTGTATACAACCAGACCCGCGAGTGCTTTCTCTGTCTGGGGGTGACCCCGGCGGATACCGTCCTGGCACGCCTCAAAGGTCTGATCGGAAAGTTGAGGCTCAAACTCGACGAGGGACTTTGGGTAGTGCCGTCACAGGGAGTTCACACTCTGGGCGTTTTGTTTCCTCTGGATCTCATTTACCTGGACGAAAATTACAAAGTCATCCACGTTATCGAGCATTTTCCCCGCTTCCGGATCGCGCCAATTAGGATCAAGGCGGCAAGCGTTCTGGAACTGCCTACTCACACGATCTATTCATCGCAGACTCAGGTGGGAGATCAACTGATCATCTGCGGTGTCGAAGAAATCGAAAGCCGGTTTAACAAGGGCGCCATACCGGCCAAGATAGAGCGTCAGGCTCGATAAATTTGCTCCGGCCGGTTCTTTTCTGCATGGTAGTCGGGTTGCCATTCGCGCAGCAGTGTCGCGCAATGGATACACCCCGTGAACTGGCGCGCGCAACATGAGGTTGTTAAGCCGTGTCTGGCATGCAAAAAGGCCTGTTCCACTTTGGCAGCTAACTTGCAGGATGGTCAGCAGATTCTAATTTAGTCCCCCGGAATAGAGTGAATTCGCATGACGCCCGCAATGGATTGGTTCAAGTCATTTAGCTCCCGCGAAGCCCGGAAGAACGCCCGGCGGGGACGGCCGCCTTTGGTCGCATATTTTTGGGACGGCGGCCAACCCGTGGCTCACGCTGTCCGCAACATTAGCCCCACAGGGTTCTTTCTGATCACCAAGGAGCGCTGGCTGCTGGGCACCCTGATTATGATGACCCTGCAGCGCACCAGCACGGACTCCACACGCGCTGACTGCTCCGTTATTGTCATGTCCAAGGTCGTCCGGTATGGCGACGATGGCGTCGGCTTTGCCTTCATGCCCGTCGAGGCTTCACCTTCAAGCTACCCCGCCGGTCCCGGATCTCAGCCAGCTGATCGCAGAACCCTCGATAGGTTCCTGCAGCTGCTTGATTCAGATCCCGGCTTTGCCGTTCTCAGCTATCTTCTAATGCTCTTGCTCGTTCTCTTCGCTGCCACCTATGGCATCAAGGAGATTGTGTTTACCGTCGGCCTGATTCTCATGGCTTATGCCCTGCGCTTGGGCTTTTCTCCCAGAACCTCGGCCTACAACGCGGCTGGCACGCGAACTCACCATCTTCTGGAAAAAGAATGGTAAGACGCTGGTGAGAAAGAAAGACGGACATCGTGAGCAAGGTGGCGATTGGCGTTACAGCGCGACAGAGTAACTCCGGTTAAGTGATTCGCCGGAGTATCTCACTCCCCCCGAAAGCACGTCGCGCAGAGACCGCTCATTCCCTGAAGGACAAACAAATGCGTCCTTGGGGGAATGAGCGGTGGCGTTAGGTTGCCGCTTAGGTTTGTGCTATCCGCAAGAACGCCTAGTCCGTCGTCGCTCCTGGAATAATCAGCAGAACCTCCACTGCAGCTGGCTGACCCATGCTCATTGCCGGCCTGAACTCCCATTGCTTGAGCGCGCGCAGCAGCAGGTTCGTCTCCGGGAATCGCGGCGGATAAGCAACTGATAGCTGATCAAATCGTCCATCCGTATTCACGAATCCGTGTACCAGGATGACATCCTTATACGAGGAGAGATCCGGACGCATCATGTCGTAGGGCCACGGGGGGTCAGGCTGGTTTGCATCGCCCGGATCATCCCTAAGCTGTCGCAACAGCGAGTATTGCAGAATCCAGTTCTGTGCCGTGTCGGTCTGCAGGTAGACGGTATAAGCCATCCTGCCCGTCCACAGGTTCGCGGTCTCCGGATAATCTTCCTCAGGAGACGCCCCGATCACAACCATGCCGTAGTGGCCGTCCTTCGGCTTCGTCAGGTGCTCCACCGCTGCGGACGTCCCGCCGCTGGCATCGCTCGCCGTTCCGTTATCGACAGTGAATCCATCCTTGGGTCCGGTATTCGAGCCGTATTGCACGGTAAACCCATCCGCGTTGTCTCCTGCATTGCCCGCGCCATGCCCTGCCCCGCTGCCATTCTCCTTGCTGTCGGTTGTGTCAGCGCCAGTGACTGTGAAGCCTTGCGCCTCTCCGGTCGACGGAGATCCCGAAGCGTCCGACGGCGCAACTTCATTGACCACCGGCAGCGCTGCTGTTCCGTTCTGCAGCTTCACGTCTGAAAGCGAGATCACCCTGGCGGGAGAAATCTGCGTGGTGTCCTTTGACGCTGTCTCCGGAAGTTGCTGTGCCGGCTGTTGGCCGCTCACCTGCACCGGCGAGGTCGTGCCGGGAACAGGCAGCGGTGCTTTCGTCTCGAATGGAGTTGACGAGAGCGAGACTTCGGCGGGAATTGGTTCATGGTTCGGCTCGGCCAATGAAGGCGTCACCTGGATTGCACCGGAAGGCTGGGGCGCAGGCGTGACAATTTTCCTCTGCGCAATCTCACCGGGCGTCCAGACCATCGCTTGAGGAATCGGAAGCGGCGGCAAAACCCGCTGATCGGGCGGAACCTCCGGCTGGATCATCGTTTGCGGCGCTGGCTTTGGCGACTTGAAGTTACGCGAAACACGCGCCACATGTGGAATCCGTGCTGTGCCCAGCCTGCCTCCCGCAGAAATACCATGCCGTGCCGCCATCTGGCCCTTGTGCACAGCCAGGTGCTGGGGATAATAGACAAGGCTCGACGGGGTTTTCTGCAGGTCCAGCAGCCGGACGTTGAATTTCCGGTTTGGCATCTTCTGCTCCACCACGCGGACCTGCCTCACGCTCAGGAACAGCAGCGCGAATACAAAGCTGTGGAGCACAATAGAGACAACGAATGCAGAAGGCCCGCCTTCGCGCTGCGGGGGAGGAGAGAACAGCGTGATGGTATTGGAAGGAGACGGCATGACTACAATGCTTCCGGCCCTTGCTAAACTCCTCGGGTTTTAGCTGCCCCATGCCTTCTGGCGGTTACAGCATACATATTCTGTATTTCAGAGCTGTGATTCTGGCTCCAACCATACCACCCCAGTTACGTCAGAACAGAACTGAGCGCACAATAGAGTTGCATGGGTATTACTGTTGGTATACACATAGTGACACTTGTCCAACTTTTTGCCTACCAAATATTCGCTTTCGCGCCAAAATGGGCCTATGTTCCAACGGGTTCCACAATTACATAACAACAAGGAGCAGCTGGTCGCCCGGTTTGCTCCATGGATCGATGAATGAATCGAAGATTATTCACTATTCTCTTGAGTGCCTTCGTTATCGCTGCCCTATGCAGCTTCGTTGTCTTCCGGTTGGTCAGCCACCGCATCACCGCCACCCCTATGGCCCGAACCACACGGGTTGTGGCCGCGGCGGCCGACATTAAGATCGGAAGCATCATCCACCCGAACGACCTGTCAACCATTGAAATCGCAGGTACGTTGCCGAAAGGCGTGACCATGAAACCTCAGGATGTCATCGGTCGCGGCGTAATCTCTGATATCTATGCCGGAGAGCCGATCCTGGACAGCCGCCTGGCGGCTCCGGGCTCAGGCGGCGGTCTTGCCGCTACTATTCCTCAGGGATTTAGAGCGGCCGCGATCAAAGTCGATCAGGTGGTGGGCGTAGCAGGGTTTGTGACTCCCGGCATGCACGTCGATGTGCTGGCCTCTGGAACCCCTCCCGGCGCCACTAACAATGCTAACGAGTCTACTGTAACCAAGACCCTCCTCCAGAACATCGAAGTTCTTTCCGCCGGAACCGACATTCAAAAGGATGCCGAAGGCAAGCCTCAGCAGGTCCAGGTGGTTAACCTCCTGGTAAATCCGGAGCAGGCCGAGCTTCTCAGCCTGGCTGGCAACGAAACCAAAATCCAGCTGGTTTTGCGAAACCCGCTTGATACGCAGATTGCCAAGCCGCCGGAAGCCTCGATGTCGCAGCTCTTCTCGGATGCGAATGCGCCTCCGGCTCCGCGGCCTGCTGCTCACAGGGTAGCCAAGCCCGCGCCCAGCGTTTATACGGTACAAGTCATCAACGGTTCCAAGCAGAGCGATGAAAAATTTGCCGTTGGCGAGGAAAGACAGTGAAAGTAAAAAGCCGGATTGCCGTTATTTCACTATGCATGTTCTCAATTTCAACACTTTCAGGATCGGTTCTCTTCGCTCAGGGTCCGCAACCGCCCTCTGATCAACCTCGTCGGGACGCTTCACGCGAACTCTCCATCGCAGTCGGTAAAACGGCTTTAATTGACTTCACACACCCGGTAACGCGCGTGGCCATTGGCCTCGGCGATGTCGCAGAGGTCAATGCCGTCAGCCCAACAGAGATTCTCGTGAATGGCAAAGCCGCCGGTGACACCAGCCTTATCGTCTGGCAAGAGGGTGGTGGTCGTCAGTTCTTCGATGTGTCGGTTCACGCCAGCCACTTCTCCACCGACGACACCATGTCCGGACTTCGTCGCGAGCTCAACCTCGAACTTCCCGGACAAAACGTTGCTGCTACTACTGAAAATGGGCTCGTTTTCCTGCGCGGCACCGTAAAGGACATTACCAGCTCTGACCGCGCCGTTCAGATCGCCTCCACTATGGGCAAAGTTGTTAACCTGCTCTATGTAGATACTCCGCCCTCCCCGCCCCAGATCCTTCTTAAGGTCCGTTTCTGCAGCGTCGATCGAAGCCTGGAGAAGCAGCTTGGGCTGAATATCTTCAGCACCGGTGCCACAAATACGATCGGAACCGTTAATACCGGCCAGTTCAGTCCGCCTACAGTAGACAGTTCAGGTGCGGCCACGATATCGAATGCTCTCAACATCTTTGTCTTTCGTCCGGACCTGAATCTTGGTGCTACCCTCGAGGCTCTTGAGACCAAGGGCCTGGTCGAGTCCCTCGCGGAACCGAATATCATTGCCGAGAACGGAAAGGACGCGAGCTTCCTTGCTGGTGGCGAGTATCCTTACCCGATCGTGCAGGGCGTTACCGGTGGCGGAGCTGGAGCCGTTACCATCCAGTTCAAGCAATACGGTATCCGCCTGGACTTCATTCCGACAATCATGCCCGGTGGCGCTATCCGCCTTCAGCTTGCTCCGGAAGTCAGCTCTCTCGACTTCACCAATGCTATCGAAGTTTCGGGTTTTAACGTCCCGGCTATCGATATCCGCAGAGTGAAAACTGAGGTCGAACTGAGAAACGGGCAGAGCTTCATCATTGGCGGCTTGCTCGACAACACGGAAACCCAGACCTTCGAGAAGATTCCCTTCCTCGGCGATATTCCTATCCTCGGTAAATTCTTTCAGTCGATCCAGAGAACAAAGAATAATACCGAGCTCATTGTCATCGTGACTCCCGAGATAGTGCCTCCGATTCCGGCTGGGCAGCCTTTGCCCGATCTCAACTATCCGGTAAAGTTCCTGCCACCCAACTCCAACATACCCATGCACAACCCGACATCTCCATTGCCCACCGCGCCGGAGACCTCAGCAATCCCCGTCGAGACGCTTATGGATAGCATGAAGCCTGAAAAACCGTTGGTCGTCGAGAATATGGGCGGCCCGGGAACAGGGAGCTCGCAATAGTCGAGCCTTGTGGCTGATAGAAAACTCGGAGCGGGACCTCCCAGAGGTCCCGCTTTGTGCTTGAAGGCTTTACAAAAATGGAACACTCGGACTACGTATGGATGGAATGAGCCCCGCGCCGGATACCCAGAATACGGCGCGGAACAATCCGGCAAAGATCGTCCGCACGCTCGCGGCAATCGCCGTTGCTCTGGCCGGCATTTTCGTTCTTTCCATGACCATCCATCCTGCCGGCATGGACTATATCGAATATTGGAGTTCCGGCAAGCTCCTGGTTCATCATGCCGATCCTTATTCTCCTGCTGGCGTGCTCGCACTTGAGAAATCCCTCGGGTTCCTGGATAAGACTCCGCTCATTATGCTCAATCCTCCATGGGCGCTCTTTCTCATCGCCCCGCTCGGATTCCTTGGCGTTCGCGCTGGGCTATTCCTGTGGACTATCGTTGCTATCGGGTGCGTTCTTGCATTTACGTGGCTCTTGAATGTGCCTCCAAAGCATCGCGCCTTTGCTCTCGTCTTCGCACCTTCTCTTGCCTCCATTTGCAGCAGCCAGAGTTCGCCATTCCTCCTTCTGGGCTTTGTACTCTTTCTGCGCTTTCATCGGGATCGCCCGTTTCTTGCTGGAGCATCCTTGCTCCTCATGGCTATCAAGCCGCATCTGTTCCTCATTTTCTGGGTAGTGCTGCTGGCCGACTGTATCTTCCGCCGCGCCTGGCTCATCCTCGTCGGGGGCATCTTAGCTCTAGTCGCCGGCACAGCCTTCGCCATGTACTTCGACCCGCATATCTGGCCGCAATACATCGCCATGCTGCGCGGATACAAGATTCAGCAGGGATTTCTTCCCACCGCTTCCATGGTCTTTCGCATGCTCATCGATGTTCGCGCCTTCTGGCTGCTTTTCGTCCCGTCAGCCTTCGCCATCGCCTGGGGACTTTGGTACTACACACGGCACAGGCTGGAATGGGACTGGAAAACCCACGGCATGCTGCTTATACTTGTCACCATCTTCGCTTCACCCTACGGGTTCTTCACCGACGAAATCGTTTTGTTGCCGTCGATCGTCCTCGCGTTGAACTTCCCCGAAAAGCGCAAATACTCCGACTGGATCCTCCTGGCCGTCAACACCATCGCTCTGGTCATCATCCTGGCTGACCATGCCGCCTTGTCCTCGCGCGCCTATCTCTGGACACCGGTCACCTGGTTGCTGTGGTTCCTCTATACCACCCGCGGCTTCAGGCATCCCGACCGGCAAGCATCTGCCGTGCTCCCGAAACCCGCGGAGATCGGAGAGATAGGTGCCTGAGTTCACAAAGCCTCTCCAGAGCACCAGCTCCCCTGCCGCGAAAACCCTCCGTGTGCTTGCCGCAGCGGCCATCGCCTTCATCGGCATTCTTGTCATCACTCTGGCCAGCCGTCCCGGCTCCAAGGATTACATCGAGTACTGGAGCTCGGCAGTGCTCCTCGTACATCACGCCAATCCCTATGCTGCCGCGGGTATCTACGGACTGGAAAAAGCGCATGGGTTCCTCGCCAACCGGCCGCTCATCATGCGTAATCCTCCCTGGGCGCTGTTCCTCATCGCTCCGCTTGGATTCACCTCCGTTCGTGCGGGCCTGCTCCTGTGGACCCTCGCTGCCGCCGCATGCATTCTGGCGTCGACCTGGCTGCTGAATATGCCCTCCAGAGATCGTGCCCTTGCCTTTGTCTTCGCGCCGGCATTGGCTTCCATCTGCTGTGGCCAGAGTTCGCCATTTCTACTGCTGGGCTTCTCGCTTTTTCTGCGTTTCCATCGTGAGCGCCCGTTCCTCGCAGGAGCGTCCTTGCTTCTCATGGCCATCAAGCCCCACCTGTTTTTCATCTTCTGGGTGGTGCTGCTGGCCGAATGCATCTTCCGCCGTACATGGCTCATCCTCGCCGGAGGCGCGTCCGCCCTCGCAGTGGCAACAGCATTTTCCATGCTCCTCGACCCACGTATCTGGCCGCAATACCTTGCCATGATGCGCTCCTCATCGCTTGAGAACGAGTTCTTCCCTACAACATCCATGCTCTTCCGGCTCATGATTGATCGCAACGCCGTTTGGCTTCTCTTTGTCCCGTCGGCCGTCGCAATCGTGTGGGGCCTTTGGTACTTCGCGCGCCACAGGCAGACATGGGATTGGAACACCCACGGCATGCTGCTGATGATGGTGACCATCCTAGTCTCGCCCTATGAATTCTTCTCTGACGAAATCGTGCTGCTGCCGTCCATCCTCTTCGCGCTCAGTCTTCCTCTCCGGCGCCGCCATTCCACCTCTGCCCTCTTTGCGATCAATGGTGCGGCGTTGCTCATCATTATGGTTGCCGGAGCCCAGCTATCCTCCCCCGCATATGTCTGGACTCCATTGGCATGGCTGGCCTGGTTCCTCTACGTTACACGCGACACGGAACAGCAAAACTCGCTCTCCGCTCAGATCGCCGAAAGGGAGTCGGCCCGTCTCTCATGAGTTCCGATCTCCAGAATGCAAGTAATTCCCCAGGCATGAAGCCCACATCAGGCTCTCGTCTCCGGATCGTCAATCTCACCCGTCAGACCGAGCTCGCAGCCTCAGCTGAAGTAGCGGGTCACAGCGCAGCACGTAACAAGGGATTACTGGGTCGCACCAGCCTCCCCGAAGGGGAGGGCCTCTGGATCATTCCCTGTGAGTCCGTCCACACCTTCTTTATGAAGTTCCCCATCGACCTCGCCTATATTGATCGCAAATTCATCGTAAAAAAGGTCAGGAGCAATGTCGGCCCTTGGAGGATTTCTGGCTGTTTCTCCGCGTATTCGGTCATCGAACTCCCTGCAGGCACTGTCAGCCGGACTCAGACTGTCGCTGGCGATAAACTTGAGCTTTCCCCTGCCGAATCCACGTAAGGCTATGAAAATATTGACTTTTTCTGCCACATCAACCCCACCGGATCCCATTTGAACCTCCGGCTCACCCCGGGTAAGCATCCGAAAACCGCGTCCGACAGCTGCCTCCGCCTGTATACGCGCCATTACCTGCCACACTTGTCTGTATACAGCCGTTCACACATCACCCAAGCCCCGTAAATCAAATAACTATATTATTTACAATAAGATAGTTTCGGCAAAGAGATTGGCCCTCCGCTTGCGATATCAGTGTCAGACTCCGCCATCGGCTGAGCCAAAAATCATTCTATGGGGAAGAATTCCGATGAAAGATAAACTCTTAATGCTCTCAATCAAGCTTCGGACGCTTCTGTCCGATGAACAGGGTCAGGATCTCATTGAGTACGCGCTGGTGGTCGCTCTGATCGCCTTCGGTGCGACTGCTGCGATGAGCACCCTGTCCAGCGACATCAACCAGGCGTTCCTGAACATCGCCTCCAAGCTCACCTCTGCTACTACATAGTCGCAGCGAACGAAGGGCTCAATCATTGAACTGTAATTGATTGAGCCAAACTCATACTAAAAAGGAAGAAATAAAACCCATGAAAGACAAACTGCTACTGCTCTCCATCAAGCTTCGGACGCTTCTGTCCGATGAACAGGGCCAGGATCTCATCGAGTACGCGCTGGTAGTTGCTCTGATCGCCTTTGGGGCGACCGCTGCGATGAGCACCCTGTCCAGCGATATTAACAAGGCGTTCTTGAACATCGCCTCCAAGCTCACCTCTGCTACTACTTAGTCGCAGCGGGGACCAATCACTGGAACCGTCTCTGGAGCGGTTCCTTGGCTGTACAACGTAACACTGCTTCGTTGAGGGGGAGAATTGCCTGTAGACCCGCAATCTCCCGGCACTCCCCTTACCCTCTGACGAGTTGTTTAACTTCGCCGTTTGCCCCTTGACTGCGGGTCTTTGCAGGAAGGAATTCAGATGATCGACGGAAAGCGTATCGCAGTTGTCATGCCGGCATATAATGCCGAAAAAACGCTGGAAAAGACCGTGCGCGAACTGCCCGGCTGCGTCGACATCAAAATCCTGGTGGATGACTCAAGCAGCGACAACACTGCGCGCCTCTCGGAAAGCCTCGGCGTGCAGACCTTCATCCACGACTCCAACTATGGCTACGGACGAAACCAGCAAACCTGCTACCGCGAAGCCCTCCGCGCAGGCGCGGACATCGTGGTTATGGTCCACGCCGATTATCAATACACCCCCTCCCTCGTCTCCGCAATGGCGGGTATGGTCGCCAGCGGAGTCTACGATGTAGTACTCGCATCGCGCATTCTTGGCGGAGGAGCGCTCAAGGGCGGCATGCCGCTCTATAAATATATCGCCAACCGGTTGCTGACGGCCTTTCAGAACCTGTTCCTCAGAGTCAAACTCTCCGAATATCACACCGGCTTCCGGGCATTTTCGAGAGAGGTTCTCCAGACACTCCCCCTTCTGGAGAATTCCGACGACTTCGTCTACGACAATCAGATGATTGCCCAGTCCGTGATGTTCGGTTTCCGCATCGGGGAGATTTCCTGCCCGACCAAATATTTCAAGGAAGCCTCATCCATCAACTTCACTCGCAGTGCAGAGTACGGAATCGGCGTTCTTACGACCACCGTCGGCTTCGTCGCCCATAAACTTGGGCTCGCCCGCCTGCCGCGGTATGGCACGACCGGAAGAAAAGTTGCGCTGACCTACTATTCAGAATTGACCCACAGATCGTGACGAGCATAGCCTGACCGCAAGTTTGCATGGTTCAGGCAAAATAGTCCGATGATCCCGCCTACCGCTTCGCACCATGACCCTGCCATCATAGCGGTCGAGGGCGGCCTGACAGCAATTGCAATTGCTGTCGTATTCTCCTGGCCCCAGCTCGGTTCACGTTACTTCTCCCGCATGGAGCGCTTCTTTGCACAACTGGCCCGGCGAAAAACTCTGTCCGTAGCCCTAGTCGGCATATCCGCCTTCCTGCTGCGCCTTGCTGTCCTGCCGCTATGCCCCATCCCGCAGCCTTTTGTACATGACGACTTCAGCTATCTGCTGGCGGCTGACACGTACGCCTCCGGAAGGCTCACCAATCCCACACCCGCCATGTGGACGCACTTTGAAACCTTCCACGTCATCATGAAACCAACCTATATGTCCATGTACTTCCCGGCGCAGGGACTGGTCCTCGCCGCCGGCAAAGCGCTCACTGGACAAGCATGGTTCGGACTCCTCTGTGTCACCGCTCTCATGTGCGCGGCCATTTGCTGGATGCTGCAGGCGTGGCTGCCACCCGGCTGGGCGCTGCTGGGCGGCGTGCTTGCCGTCCTGCGCATCGGTCTCTTCAGTTACTGGATCGACACCTATGTCGGCGGCGGCTCTATCGCCGCGCTCGGCGGAGCGTTGGTTCTTGGGGCACTTCCGCGGCTTATGCGCACCGTACGCCTTCGTTATAGCGTCACTCTGGCGATCGGCATCATCCTGCTTGCTTTCGACCGTCCTTACGAAGGCCTCCTGCTCTGTCTACCTGTCGCTTTCGTTCTCGGGCGATGGATTCTTCACGGAAAAAATACGCCGCCCGCATCCTTGCTTTTTCAGCGTGCCACTCTTCCCGTCCTCCTGATCATCGCCGCCGGCGCGTGGATGGGCTACTACAACTACCGTGTCTTCGGTAGCTCCTTGACACCGCCATACAAGATAGGTCGTGCCACGTATGCGATTGCTCCCTATTGGATCTGGCAGCCCTTGCGCCCCAAACCTGTCTACCGGCACAAAATCATGGAAGAGTTTTTCTGCCACGAGGAAGTCTCTGCTTACCAGTCAATTCACAGCCTGACTGGTTTTCTGCCGCAGACCCTGATCAAAGCTGTACGTACTGTCCTGTTTTTCGCCGGCATCCTCTTGCTGCCTCTACTCGTAATGCTGCCGCGCGCTTTTCTCGACCGCCGCATTCGCTTTCTGGTCGCGTGTGTTCTCGTATTGGCATGCGGCCAGATCATTGAGGTATTTTTCTTCCCCCATTACATCGCGCCTTTTACAGCAGCTCTGTATGCACTTGGCCTCCAGGCCATGCGACATCTGCGTCAGTGCAAACCCGGCAATCAGCCCGTTGGACTGGCTCTCGTCCGCCTGACAATCGCCCTATGTTTTGTCATGGCTGCCGTCCGGGTCTGCGCAGCGCCGCTGCATGTCAGCCTCGGTACATGGCCCAGTGGAGACTGGTCCGTAGCATGGTATGGACCAGGCCAGTTCGGTGCTCCGCGGGCGCGCATAGAAGCTGCGCTGGAACATTTACCAGGTCAGCAACTCGCTATCGTCAGATATGCGCCCGGCCACGATGCGCTGGATGCATGGGTTGCCAATGCCGCAGACATCGACCGCTCCAAAGTCATCTGGGCGAACGAAATGGGTCCCGCCGATAATCTCGATCTGATTCGCTACTACAGCAACCGCACCGTATGGCTCATACAGCCCGACGCAAAACCAGGATTCGTGATCTCTCCCTATCCTGTCTCCGCACAGGAATCCGCAGGAGTGAAATAAGCCCTTTACCGGTACCGCCGGCGAAGCTTGATGATGAAGCTGAACACGCCGGCTTCGTCGCGGACCGCAATCACCGAAACATTCTGTGTCAGATCGATCTCTGCCTGAATAAGCTGCTGCGCCGTCGAGTTGACGTTGGTGGCATAGGTCAGGGTTGCGTTCTTCGCAACCTGCTGCTCTACCGTGATGCGTGCCGACGAGTTGCCCGTCCCGGTCACAAACGTGGGATCGATCTTCACGCTGCCGCCCCCGAAGAGCTTCTGAATGCGGTTGCTCACCGTCGCATTCAGCGCTCCGCCCAGCAGCGCGTCCGCAGCGGAGTTCACGCCTGCCTGCGACTGCATGTTCGAATAAATTTGCTGCTCTTCCTGCGTCCGCCCTACCGCGAGCAGAGAAAAAATGTCCTGCTCCGACAACGGAGGCTCCGACCTGAACGTCGGCACCGGCTTCGATGCTGTCCCAGTCAGGCCGATCGTGATGTCGTAATCCTCAACCCGCGCCGTGGCGCTCAGGTCGATCACCGGATCAATCCGCACCGGGTTCGAAAAATAAACATCTCCGTGCTGCAGCTCATATTTGGTTCCCGCGAATGTTGCATTGCCCTCAGTTATCGAAACGTGACCCAGAACCGTGGGCTGTGCCACTGTGCCGCGTACACGCAGATCGACTTCGCCTGCAAGCTTGGCGTATGAGTTCTGAAAGTCTAGCTGCGGCGCCGAGACCACATGTACATCCAGCCGCACATGGTTCGAGGGAGCATCCGGATTCGGCGGCAGCGCCACGCCTCCTGTCGTCGAACTGAGTGCTGCGAGGTCGAGATCGCTACCCACTACAAATCGCGTAATCGTAACGTCTCCACTCAACAGCATCGACTTCTGCGTCCCCTGCAGCCGCAGCTTTGCGTCCGCCATTGAGCTGATACCTCTCGGATAACGGATGCGCACTCCGCTCGCTGTCGCTGTCAGGTCACCGTATATGCCCTGCTGGTATGTCAGGAACCCGCCCAGCGTCAGTTTTCCGCCTCCGCTGAGTGCGGTCATGCTCTTCACGTCCAGCCGGTCTTGGTCAAATTCCAGCGTGCCGTTTACCTGGCTCAACCCATTCGGGAAATCCGCAAGAGCAACGGACACATTGGTGAATCGCACATTGCCCGTCAGATCCGGATTGTCCACAGTTCCGCCTGCGTTTACGTTGAAATCGACGTGCCCTGAGGCGGTCAGGTCGCTGTCGAACGTCTGCACAAGCCTCATATTCACCGAACCGCCGGCCTGCAGATTCAAATCGTGCCTATCGGTCAGCGCTCCAACCGATCCCTGCGCGCGCAGGTTCGTATCTTCTCCAAGAATATGCAGGGGATCAAGATGCACTCGCCCGTCCACCAGCGTCGCATGCACTGGGCCGTCGCTTTTCAGCGCTACTCCTGCCAGCGACACTGCGAATTGCTGCATCGTTGCATCCCCGCTCATCTTTCTCGGCTCGCGCAGCGGCCCGCTGATGTTCACCGTTGCACCAATCGACGATTGCACCGTCAGTCCCTGCACGTTCAGGCTGCGAAGCAGCGGATCGACATTGAAGTTCGAGAGCGCAAGTTGTGCCTGCGTCTCGTAGTCTCCCGTAAGCTCTGTCTCCCCGTGAATCTCCATGAGCGCATTCGACATGTTCGAGGTTGCGTTTATCAGCAAAGTACGTCCCTGCGTGTGTGCCTCCGCATCGACAAAGCCTGTAATCAAGTTAGCGATGTTTACCTTCGTTACATGCAGGCTTGCCTGCAAACTCGGCGATTGAAGTGTGCCGTTCCCATGCGCCTCAAAGACCAGCATGCCTTTCACGGAAGCCTTGCTCTGCAATGGGCGTATGCGTGCCAGATCGAACCCTTCGCCTTGCGCATTGAAGTGGAACGCTTCAGTCTTCAGGTCGTATCCGCCGCCTCCTGTAATCCGCCCGCCGTCTTCGAGAAACACAAGGTTTGTTGCCTGAGCCTCGCGCCCTGCAAAGCGCAGATCGGTATTCAGGCTCTTGTACGGTTCCCCATAAACTGTCCCGCCATCAATCGAAAGACGTCCGCCGCCCCTCAGATCATTGACGGTGCCGTTCGCCTCGGCCGTGAGATTCACCGTTCCAGTCACTGGCAGGCCCTTGCCGGCCATTTGCAGTAAATCCTGCAGATTCGCGCCTTGCATGCTCACGGTGGCGCGTATCGCTGAATACTCGTCAAACGCCGAATGGCGCGGCGTGATTTGATGCGCCTCTAGTTCTCCTGAAAGGTGAACCTCAGCCGGTCCGTGCGTCAGTTCCGCCCGAGTCACCGCAATGCGTTCGCTTGAATACTCGGCATCGGCATCGATCGAGTCCCAGCGCACCGTGTGCTCCACGCCGCCGCGCTCCCCCGTTTCCTCGGTCTCATCCTCTGGCTTCGCCGGAATGGTGAAAGCAAGATCGAAGTCCGTCGCATCCAGATGCCCCTTCACATCCGGATTCAGAATGCTCCCCGTAAGCGTTCCCGTGAATGATGCCTGTCCGTGCAGCGCAACCGGCAACGCGCTCACGCCTCTCTTGCCCTCGGACGCAACTCCCAGCGTGGAAAGCGTTCGGTCAAACTCCGCCAGATTCGCCGTCTTCAGCGTTACCTGCAGGTTCGACGCGTGCGTAATCGGATACACCCCCAGCAATCCCGTCACCCTCACCTCAGAGCCGGGTGTATGGACATTCAGGCTGCGAATTGTCACATTTCCGGTTGCATTCGAATATTGCGCATCGACTGTGCCATACATCGGAACGCGCCCCGAAGTCAGTTTCACCGGAGGCATCAGTGTAACTTTGGCCTGAGTTACAAAGTTGTCGGCGTTTCCCGTCCAGTCTGCGCTTGCATCGCCGCTGGCTTCTGTATCGAACCCCAGCTCCATATAGTGCTGCGGCGCCACCTCCGCCATAATCGACGAAAGCGGAATGGCATGCAGTTGCGCTTGGACCGTTCCGTGCGAGACCACAGGCGCTGCACTTAGCCAATGCGTAATCTTCACCTGGCCGTCGATATAGCCGCCATCGGCAAGCTGCGCGCGAGCTCCCGTCAAATCCAGTTCATCCTGCGTAATGCGCAGACTCGTCGTCGCATTTACACCGGCCAGATGGATTGACCCCACATGGTAGGAAGCATTTGCCAAACTGCATTGTCCGCTCACCACAAAACTCGATCGTCTCCCGCTGCCCTGCAAGTCAACGCTCGCCTGCCCTTGCCGCAGGCCGGAAACTTCACCCAGCACCTCGACTTCCTCAAGCTCGATCGTCCCTTTAGCCTGCAGCTTCCATGCAGGATCAGCGAAATTCTCGATCGTGCCGCTGGCATTCAGTTGCGATTTTCCCGACTGCAGTCGCAGCGATTGCAAAGTGGCCCGGTTGCGTTCAAGCTCTGCCTGCGCGTCGATCACCGAATGCACCGGAGCTGCGTTCGCCCGCTGTGTCGTCAGGTCTTCTACATGCAGCGTCCCCACATAGCGCTCGCGACCACGTAATCCCAGCGCCGGAACATACGTAAACGCAACTCCCACGTCGTTTGCTGCTGCATTGAACGGCATGGCCCGCTCGTTCACAATTGCCACTCCGTCGCGAACCTCCGCGTGGTTCACCGCCAGATCGAAGATTTCATCCATCGCCCGCTTGTTGCTGGCCTCTTTCACCTTCGGGTGAGGCTGATTGGTCGAGCCATCCGGATACACAATCAGGTGAATCACCGGATGGTCCGCCTCTAGATATCGCAGCCCGATCTCGCGCCTGAAAAAGGAAGGTATCTTCACCCTCACATACAGCCGGTCCACATGCACGTAGGGAACCTGCCCCGGCGCTTCGAGCCCGTGAATCGTAAGGTTGTCAGCGCTGAACTCCAGATGCAGCAGGTGCCACTGGAATGCGCCCAGTTCCACGCGTCCACCAGTAACCTTTTCCAGTTCGGTAACAACTTTGCTCCGCACCAGTTCTGCAAACTGCGGAGTGCCCGCATACCAAACCCCAACGCACGCCAGCACAACAACCACCAGAACAAACACCAGCACAGCTCGAAAGAAAAGACGGCGCACGCGGCCCGGTGCGAATGTCGGAACCGAAGATGGCGCCGGGTTTGGCGGAATCGTATTTGGGCCGCTGCTCACCGTTTCACTCCTTCATACCCTCTTGCGTGTCTGATGCCGTGTCCATCGCCGTTGCATACGCCGGATCAAGGATCCGCACCGTGCCTTCGGCCCGCAGGCTCCTCAGCCAGTCCTGCAGCAGCCCGTTTACCTGTTGTTGCAACAGCAGTTCCTGAATGCGCGCAGACACGTCCTTAAGCGGAGGGGGTTGCTGATGCTGCCGCTCAAACGCCGGAACCACAGACTTCGCATAGTAGTCTTCAACGCTCTCGTGCTGTATGCGAATCCCGGTTCGAAAGCGCAGATCGATAAAGCGAAGAATCGCCAGCCTCTCTTTCCAGTGCTCGGCGACCTCCTTCTCAGTAAGACCATCCGTGGCCAGGAATGCGTCCCAGCCGGCCTTTGTTTTACAGTCGTACTTTGCGCACTCAGGCAGATGCGACCGCAGCTCGTCCAGTGAGTTCTCGACATCCGCATCAGAGATATTGATGCTGAACTGCTGCTGCTCCTTCATCTGTTGCTCGATCAGCGCGCGGTTGATCAGCCTGCGCAGCGCGAGCTGCCGCGTGTCCCGACCGCTGTTTGCCTGGAACGGCTCCAGCTTCGCATACCGCATCTCTTCGTCGATGTCGCTTTCGAGCAGCGCTTCGCCGTTGATTACTGCGACCACGTGATCCAGCACAACAAACTTGCCGTTGTTTGCATCCCGTATGGTCTGCGCGCAGGTGCTTCCGCTGGCCAGAGCCAGCCACATCGCCGCAAACACAAACAGGCGTTTCATCAGAAGGCCTGCCCGATGCTGAAGAAGAAGTTGAAGTGGTTCGCCTGCCCTACGTATGGCTGAATCGGCTGGCCGTTCGATTGTGTGCCATAGGTGACGATCACCGGGAACACCGGAGGATTCAGGTTGTAGCTGAAGTCGAAACGGATCGGCCCGATTGGCGTGTGATACCGCACCCCAAGACCGAGCGCGTGCGAAAAATTATTAAAGCTGCACGTATTCTCCGGTGTCGCAAGCGACGGGTCCTTCGCGATCTCCTCGGCAAGAGCCAGGTCTTTGCAGGTCCAGCTATGCGGCTGCTTGATCCGCAGGGCGCTTGGCCAAATATCCGAGGACTTGTCGAACACGTTTCCCGTATCGTGAAACAGAACAAACCCTAGCGCTGTTCCGAAGTATGGAAGAACCGGATTCGGAAAGCGAATCTCCGTGCTGTTCACAAAGGCTCCCGCGCCGCCGATCGGAAATCCGGTCTGCGAATCGCGCGGGCCCGCAGAATTGATCGAAAAACCGCGCAGCGACTGCGCGCCGCCCGCATAAAGCCGCTCGGGCAGAGGAATATATTCATATTGAGGAGCGCCAAAGGCCCGCTCGTAGCCGAAGCGTGTGCTGCGCGCCAAAATGTAGTGATGCTTCCCGAACTGGTAGTAGCTGGAGTTCGTAACGTCCAGCCGGTTGAAGTTCGCCTCCGACGCAAAAATGCTGTCAGTAATGAATTCGTCCGCGCTCGTGTATGTTCCTCCGGCTGCGTCCAGCGGGCTCGGCCGCCGCGTATCGCGCACCCACGTCACTCCCGGCCCGCCTACGCGCACCGGCTCTGACACCAGCGGAATCTCGTCCGGAGACACCTGCACGCTATTGGGATCCACCACGACCCGGCGATACGTAAACTGATACAGCAGCGTATTCGCTCGATTGGGCCTGTGCGTAAGACGCACCGTGCCTTCCAGTCGCGACGCCGCATATGTCGTCACATCCTGCGCGTTCGTATAGCCGCCGCTTAGCGAAAAGTCCAGGGTTTTACGGTCAAACACATGCGGCAATGAATAAATCATCGTCGCTGCCTGCTCGAGCGTGCCATATTTTGCTCTCAGTGCCAGCGACTGGTTCCGTCCTCCCAGATTGATCCGCGATACATCGAATTGCACCAGAGCGCTTGCCCCTGTTTTCCCGTTAGGCCCGCAATTCGCCTGGTAGTCCGTGGGATTGATGCCGAGTTGAATTAGGCTCGCGGTATTCGGGCAGCTTGTTGAAGGATTCCCTGTCTGTGCCTGAAAGCCCACGCCGTAGCTCAGGTCCCACCGCTTCGCTTCAGTGAACTGGACCAGCACATCCTTGCGCAGCGTATCGCCATTGGGATTCTGCACCGCTGTATTCACTTCATTGAATAGCGTCAGATCGTAGAGCCGCCGCTGCATGTCGAGCAGGGCCGACTGATCGAGAGGCTGATCCGGCTTCACAAGAATGTCCTGCTCGATCGTGGAAGGGCGCGTGAAGCGCAGTCCCGAGATCAGTACGCGGTTCACGAAGATCTGGTCGCCTTCTGTAACGTTCAGCGTCACGTCAATCAGGTTGGGCTTGTCCGTCTCTGGCTGCTGCGTCAGTGTCACCGTCGCATGATCAAAGCCCTGGCTGTAGTAGTACGTAAGAATCGAATCGCGGTCGCCCATCACCGACACTGCGGAATACGGTTGACCAGTTTCCGTATTCAACAGCGATTGCAGTATTGCCAGCTGCACTTTCTGATTTCCGGTGATATCGTACTTTCCTATACGGTCCTGCACGCCTTCGTCGACCTGATACTTTACCGACAGCGCATCTGAATTCTTCCCGCCAATCTCCGCCACTTCCGGAGTCACCTGCACATTGCTGAATCCATTGCTCTGGTACAGTGCCTTGATGGCATTCACGTCGGCCTGCGCCAGTGCCTGGCTGTATTGTCCGTGCCGCATGAACACGTCCGCCTTGCGTACGCTCAGCCTCGGCATGATCACATCACCGCTGAAATAATGATTGCCTGCAACTGTGACCGATCTCACCTCATGCCGTTGCCCCAGTGTCACATCAAAAACAACCTCTGTCCGCGCCGCCGCCCCTGTTCCCTGCGTGCTGCGTGTATGCGTCACTTTCGCGTCAAAATATCCCTGGCGCTGGTAGTAGTCACGGATTCGCTGATCGGCCTCATGCAGCAGGTCTTCGTCGACTGTGCCCTCTTCATAGACCGGAACCAGTGTCTTGATCTTGCCCTTGCTCAGCTTCACGCCATTCACACGAATCGAGACCACCGGTCCTCGGTTCGCATCGAAGTCGTAATTCAGATGGTTCGTCGCTCGCTGGAATTCCTTGGACTCTAGCCCCACCGTCGCTTCCAGCCGCTGCTGCTTCTGATAATTCTTCTGGATATTGGTCAGCGCACGGCTCACCGTATCGCGCGTTACTTTGCTGTTTTCCTTTAGCTTTGCCACTTTACGGAACCTGGATTCCGTCATCCCCGGGTCGCCTGTGACCTGGACCGCTCCCACCCGCGTCTGCTTGCCCAGATTTACCTGATAATGAATATCCACTTGCCCATTCGCCGTGTCCTCTGCCGTAGTCCGGTCGAATGTTCCCAGATAATATCCGTTCTCTTCGAGTGTCTGGGTCAGCAGGCTTGCGGCCTTGGTCATCTTCGCATCGTCATATCGCGTGCCCGCAGTCAATCGCGTCGCCCTCTGCAACTGGCTCGTCAGCCGGTCGTTCTTCACTCCGTCGACCGTCACCCTGCCCAGGAAAAACTGCTGCGTGCCCTTGAAGAGAATCGTCACCTGATCTCCCTGACGCTCTCCTTCCACTGCAATATCCTGGTAAAGTCCCGTCGCATACAGTCGCCTCAGGCTTTGCCGCACATCTTCGGCGCGAAGCGGCTGATGCGGCTGCAAAGGCAGCATTTCAGGCAGCGGCTCCAGCCGCGAGCGATCCACGCCCTCGAACTCAACCGCCGCAATTTCCAGGCCTTCCCACGCGCGCACGCTGTCTGTCGCTGCATCTGCCGAAGTATCGGCCGCCGGATCTGCCGACAGGTTCGGCCCGTCATCGTATCCCGCAACACGCCCACTCGCGGTCGCTGTCTCTCCCATCTGCTGTCCTCGAAGTGTCGTCGGCTGGCCGGCAATCTGCGCACCGGCTCCTGCCGGAGCCAGCATCAGCGCCAGAACACAGGCAAGTACACAGCGGCAGCTTTGGTCCGGAGCCTGCACTCCGCCCTTCATCTGCGCGCCGAAGACTCGTAAAGCCTGTGTTCGCAGAAAGCCCAATCCGTCCTCTCGCTTTTTGGATTGCGGGCCTGTAGTCAAGTCCCGCCCTGCATCCTTAAGGTGCGAACCGCTTTCCGAAGCCCGCTGCCGCTTCGGCGCCGGCGCAGGTTCCCGCACATGCTCGCGCATCCCGCACGCCTCTATACTAAAGACTCATGCCGCCCTCTTCCACAGTCATGCAGGAGCGATATTCGCGACAGGTACTCTTTCCCGCTATAGGCCCTGTAGGCCAGGAAAAGCTCGCCGCCGCACATGTTGCCCTCGTCGGTTGCGGAGCCACAGGCGCAGCCGCAGCCAGCCTGCTCACGCGCGCCGGAGTCGGCACACTCACCCTCATCGACCGCGACTTCGTCGAGGAAAGCAATCTTCAGCGTCAGGTACTTTTTGACGAAGCCGATGCGCGCGAATCCCTGCCCAAGGCCGAGGCCGCGCGCCGCAAAATCGCGCTCTTCAACAGCGGGATCAATGTCAACGCCCACGTAGCCGATCTCACTCCAGGCAACATCCATGACCTGCTCGCAGGCGCGCAAATCGTCCTTGACGCAACCGATAATTTCGAGACTCGCTATCTCATCAACGACTACGCCGTCGAGCAGCATAAACCCTGGATCTATTCCGCCGCCGTTGCCGCCTACGCTGTTACGATGAACATCCTCCCTGAGGAAACCGCTTGCCTTGCCTGCATTTTTCCTGAGCCGCCCACCGGAACCGTCGAAACCTGTGACACCGCGGGGATCCTCAACACCGCCGTGAACTTCGCCGCATCCATCGCCGTCACTGAGGCTCTCAAATTCCTCACCGGCTCTCACAGCAAAATGCGCCGCACGCTGCTCTCCGGCGATCTGTGGACGAACGAATGGTCTGAAGTTTCCGCCGCCGCTCCGCGCCCCGGCTGCGAAGTCTGCGCTCTCCGTGATTTCCGCCATCTTCGCGGCGAATTACGCCCGCACATTACGCTTTGCGGGCGCAACTCTGTCCAGATTCACGAACACAGCCGTCCCGTTGATCTCGCCGCGCTCGAAACACGCCTCAAACCGCACGGTGAAGTCCGCTCGAATCAGCTTTTGCTGCGTTTCACGCGAGGCGAGCACACGCTCACCGTCTTTGCCGACGGACGCGCCATCGTTCAGGGGACCACTGATCCCGCTCTTGCTCGGAGCCTTTATGCAAGATTCATAGGCTCCTGAAAAGGCAACCCTCCACGCGTCCAAGTCCATCGAAGTTACGGATGTAGCAGAAAACACTTTTGCTTTTTCATTGCCCATGAACCACGCACCTCAAACATTACATGGCAATCATTCGAGAGCCACAGGAGCTATACTCGATGGAATTCTCTTGCGTACACAGGAGGCGGGGATGAGTACAGGTCACACCCAGCCCAGACCCGCGCATCACCACATGAGGCGCAATCCGCCCATTGCCGGCGAAGCCGAAGCCATCGCCAAGGCGCAGGCTGGCGAAGCCGAATCTTTCGAAATGCTCTACGCCCTCCATAAGCGCAGGGTCTACTCGCTGTGTCTCCGCATGCTTGGCAATGTCGCTGAGGCAGAAGACCTTACCCAGGAAGCCTTCCTTCAGCTCTATCGCAAAATCGGGACTTTTCGCGGCGATTCTGCCTTCTCAACGTGGCTGCACCGCCTCGCCGTTAACGTCGTACTCATGCACCTCCGCAAAAAGGGCCTTCCTCAGGTCTCGCTTGAAGAAGCTCTGGAGCCGTCGCAGGATGACGGCCCGCGCAAGGACATCGGTGCCCGCGACCTTACTCTCTCCGGCTCCATCGACCGCGTCACGCTTGAGCGCGCCGTTGAAAATCTCCCTCCCGGCTACCGCCTGGTCTTTGTCCTGCACGACGTTGAGGGATACGAGCACAACGAAATCGCGGAAATGCTCGCCTGCTCCATTGGCAACAGCAAATCCCAGCTGCACAAAGCTCGCATGAAGCTTCGCGAGCTGCTCCGTACCGGCCAGCGCAAGGAGCAGGCCGTATGACGGAGCCAAGTTCGAACTTGGAAGATGAAACAATTATGGACTGCGCGGAATTTCAAAGTCGTCTGCCTGAGCTCTTCGAATCCGGTAAGGACCTGAACACGGAAGAGCACCTCAAAACCTGCGAAAATTGCGCGGCACTCGTGCGCGATCTTGAATACATCGCCCAGCAGGCTAAACTGCTTCTGCCCCTGCACGAGCCCAGCCCAGCCGTCTGGAACAACATCCAGTCCGCCATCCAGCGCGACAGCGAGAGAAGCGAGAAGGAAAACGACGCCCCCGTCAAACACCGCTAGTTTCGCTCAACGAAACCGCCTCGCAAGCTCCGGTTCCAACGGTGTGCGCCGCATTTTCTCCGCTGACGGTTTCTATAACCTGATCGCTTTTCCGCGAACCGCTTCTTAGCTGACCGCTTTTATAGCCAACCGCTTCACCAGCCACCCGCTTTTTAGCTTTACTCCAATATCTGCAGATCGAACGGCTTCTCCAGCAGCCAGTTCTTTGTGCTGATCCGCTCCAGTGCACGCCGCATCGCTGACACCGGGCACGGCTCAACCGTGACGACGAATGGAAGATTCGCCGCCCCATACCCCGGCTTCTGGAAGATCGCGTGGATATTGATGCTCTGCTCAGCCAGCGCCAGTGCAATCTCGGCAATAATCCCCGGCTGGTCGCGCACCACAAACCGAATCGAGTGCCGCAGCTGAAACTCGCCGCCGATCGCCGTCTTCCTGCTCGGCAGATCGACCGTCCCCGACCCATGCGCAATGCTGATCAAGTCCGACACGACCGCAACCGCTGTCGGACCGCCGCCGGCTCCATGTCCTGAAAACACCACATTGCCGCCATATTTTCCGCCGGCAAGCACGGTATTTTCAGTCCCATGCGACCATGCCAGCGCCGACGTCCTTGGAACCAGCATTGGCCCTACGCTCGCCAGCACCCCGCCATCGTGAACCTCGGCGCGCGAAATCTGCCGGATCGTGCAGTTCAGCTCGCGTGCATACTCAAAATCAATCGCCGCGACTGACGTAATCGTCCGGCACGGAATCCCCTCCGGATCAAGGTCTGCTCTGAGCGCCAGCCGCGACAGAATTACCAGCTTCGCGCGCGCATCAAACCCATCCACATCCTCAGTTGGATTCGCCTCCGCATACCCCAGCGCCTGCGCCTCTTTTAGAACATCAGCAAACTCCGCCCCACCCTCCATCTTGCTCAGGATAAAGTTGCATGTCCCGTTCAGAATGCCTTCAATCCGTGTAATTTGATCGCCGGCCAACCCCTGCTGCAAGCCCGGAATCACCGGAATCCCGCCCGCAACTGCCGCGCCATACTGCAGAAATCCGCCCTTGGCCCGCGCCAGTTTCTCGAGTTCAATGCCGTGCGCCGCAATCAGTTTTTTATTGGCGGTAACAACCGATTTTCCCGACTCCAGCGCTTTCCTTACCCATTC